>JADGPU010000076.1 GCA_017882305.1 Bacteroidales bacterium
TGTGTATCAATATATTAATAAGTTCGAAATTTTTTTATAAATGTACGAAAAAAAAGTTCTATTAAACAATTTTGAATGACATGATTAATATCATTATTAAACCATTTCTAAAAATAAATTCTACTAAAATGTTATCATAAAAACTATGATTCAATCATTTTCCTAAATTTGCGGGTCAAAACAGAGCAATTTAAATGGATACTTATTTTTCACGTCTGGATACACTTGGAAAGAGTCTGGAAGGCGAACTTAAACACGATAAGATCACTACAACTATTTATTCTACTGATGCATCCGTATATAAAGAGGAACCAACCGCCGTTGCCTGGCCAAAAACCGTTTCAGATATCAGGAAAATACTTCAATTTGCTGTTAATGAGAAATCAAGTATAACTCTAAGGGCGGGAGGAACTTCGCTTGCTGGACAGGTAGTCAGTTCAGGAATTATTGTAGATATATCGAAATACATGAATAAAGTTCTTGAGATAAATAAGGATGAAATGTGGGTAAAGGTGGAACCGGGAGTCGTTCTTGATGAACTGAATCTTAAACTGAAAGAAATTGGCCTGTTTTTTGGTCCTGAAACTTCTACTTCAAACCGTTGTAACATAGGAGGCATGGTTGGAAATAATGCATGTGGCTCACATTCTGTAGTTTACGGATCAACAAGAGATCATACGATAGAGATAAAGGCACTTCTGAGCGACGGAAGTGAAGCAGTATTTTGTCCTCTGAATAATGATGATTTCCTGACAAAATGCACACAAAATAACCTTGAAGGGGATATTTACCGGAATATTAAGAGAATACTTGAGGATAAGACAAACCAGGAAAAGATTCGGGAAGGTTACCCCGATCCCAAAGTGCACAGAAGAAATACCGGATACGCCATTGATCAACTGCTGGATTGTAAGATTTTTGATGAAAAATCGGAGAGGAAATTTAATTTCAGCAAGTTGCTCACAGGATCAGAAGGAACACTGGCCGTCACCACTGAAATAAAGCTTAATGTCGTTCCATTACCTCCTTCTAATAAAGCACTTGTATGTGTTCATCTAAAGAAAAGGAACGATGCTTTTAAAGCTAACCTTATTGCTTTGAAATATAATCCTTCAGCTGTTGAAATGATGGATAACCGGATACTTGAGCTGACAGAAGATAATGCCAGTCAGAGAAACAACCGGTTTTTTCTTGATGGAAAACCTGCTGCAATCTTAATTGTTGAATTTGTCAGGGAAAAGATTGAAGAAATTGACGAAACCGCTGCTAAGATGATTCAGGCATTAAAGTCAGAAGGTTACGGATACTCGTATCCTGTTGTGAAAGGAAAAGATATTTCAAAGGTTTGGGAACTGCGAAAAGCGGGACTCGGAGTTCTTGCCAATATGAAAGGAGATCCTAAACCGGTAACACTTATTGAGGATACAGCAATCAGTGTGGAGGTTTTGCCGGAGTATATGGATGAAATAGAAGCATTACTCGCTAAACATGGTAAGGACGCAGTGTTTCATGCGCATATAGGGTCAGGTGAACTTCACATAAGACCTATCCTCAACCTTAAAGATCCTGAAGATGTGAAGCTCTTCAGAACAATCGGGCTGGAAACAGCGCATCTGGTTAAAAAATACAGAGGCTCCCTAAGCGGAGAACATGGCGACGGAAGACTACGAGGTGAATTTATCCCGGTAATCCTGGGAGAACACAATTATAACCTGTTGAAGCAGGTAAAAGGTTGCTGGGATCCGAATGGCATATTAAACCCTGGTAAGATCACCGGAACTCCCCCAATGGATACTAATCTGAGATACCTTCCGGGGGCTCCAACCCGTGATATAAAGACTATCTATGATTTTTCTTCCAGCGATGGAATAATAAGAGCAGCAGAAAGATGCAATGGAACAGCCGACTGCCGGAAGTCAGCAATAATAGGAGGAACTATGTGTCCCAGTTTTATGGCAACCGCAGATGAATATAAAAGTACACGGGCAAGAGCCAATGTTGTACGTGAATTTCTAAGCAAAGAGGGTGATCCATGGAACCATAAGGAGATCTATGAAATACTTGATCTCTGTCTCGGCTGTAAGGGATGCAAATCTGAATGCCCTTCAAGCGTCGATATTGCCAAGATCAAATCGGAATTCCTTCAACACTGGTACGACAGGCATGGAATACCGTTGAGGACAAGGCTGATTGCCTATATATCAGTAATTAACCGGATCGGATCCTTCGCTCCTCCCGTATATAACTTCTTTCTTAAGAACAAGGTCACCTCCGGAATTGTAAAAAAATTAACAGGTTTTGCTTCAAAAAGATCAATACCGCTAATTTACAAAACGACTCTCAGAAGATGGGCCAGGAAAAACCTCTCAAAGATCAACCCTGAAAACCCAAAAGGTTCAATATGTCTTTTTATTGATGAATTCAGCAATTTTAACGATACTGAGACAGGTATAGCCACTATCCTGTTACTTACATCACTTAATTACAAAGTGGTCACAGCAGGTCACAAAGTAAGCGCCAGGACATTCCTATCAAAAGGTCTTGTAAGAACGGCAAAGAAGACAATAAGAAAAAATATTCAGGCATTATCGGGTATAATAAGTAATGAATTACCACTTATCGGAATTGAACCTTCGGCAATTCTTGGATTCAGGGATGAATACCCCGAGTTGGCAGGAGACGATCTGAAGGAATCAGCAGAAAAAATTGCCATCAACAGTTTTATGGTTGATGAGTTCATAGCAAAAGAGTTCAGATCGGGAAGAATAGACCGTAGTTCATTTGTTGATGATAGGGTGAATGTTCTATTGCATGCACATTGCCAGCAGAAGGCTGTAGCATCATCAGCAAGTACAATTGAACTGCTTTCAATACCGGTAAATTATTCCGTTAAGGAGATCCCTTCAGGATGCTGTGGCATGGCGGGTTCGTTCGGATATGAAAAGGAACACTTTGAATTGTCCAACCAGGTCGGTGAGCTGGTTTTATTCCCCGAGGTAAGAAATTCTGATAGAAATACAATAATATCTGCTCCCGGGACAAGCTGCAGGCATCATATAAAGGATGGAACAGGACGCATTGCATTGCATCCTGCTGTTGTGTTGTATAATGCACTTAAGAAATAGGTTGAAGGGCGCAGTGCTCTGGGAACATAAGGCATCAGTTTATAGTTGCCATAGTTCTTAATAATGAAGCTGCCCAGGAATAAATATTATGTCTTACAACTACCAGACGCATTTGTTGCATCCGTCTGTTTTGTTCTTCTGCAGTCATTTCCAGCGCCAGTTTTATTGCATCGGCTGATTTTTCTATGTCATAAGGATTAATCATGATTGCTCCCTGAAGTTCATGTGATGCTCCCGCAAAACGACTCAGGATAAGAGTCCCGTCATTGTGATTCCGGGAAGCAACATATTCTTTTGCGACAAGGTTCATCCCGTCATGTAATGAAGTTACCATACAAAGATTTGCAGATGAATAAAAAGGTGCTATTTCTTCGTGGCTGTGATGCCGTTTTAAAAGCAGTATCGCCTTCCAGTCTTTTGATTTGAAACGCATGTTGATTCTGTTAGCTTCAATTTCGACAGAGTTTACCATGTCAGCATAACTTTTTATCAGGGTCCGGCTTGGTGCACCAATCTGGACAAAAGTAAATTTACCTACATACCATGGATTCTTTTCAAGGAATCGCTCAATAGCAAGAAATTTCTCTATAATACCTTTTGTATAATCGATCCTGTCAACACCTATGCCCATGAACTGCGAAGCGATACCATGACCATTTAACAATTGCGAAGGCTGTATTTTTAATGAATTATTATGGTAATCTTTTAATGTGAAATCGATACTAATAGGAAATGGTTTTACAAAAGTTGTCCGGCCTCCCATTTTTACTGAAAAATTTTCCCATAGTACTCTTGATTCGAGAGCATTATTTACTGTTTCAAGAAAATGATTACAATGATACTGGGTATGAAATCCAATTAAATCAGCGCCGAGCATACCCAGCAGTATTTCTCTCTGCCATGGACAAATACCAAATGATTCGGGATTTGGCCATGGGATATGCCAGAATATCGCAACTTTCGCTTTGGGTTTTTCTTTTTTTATCAGTTCAGGCAGAAGTGCAAAATGATAGTCCTGAATTAAAATAAAAGGTTGTTCTTCATCTTTTGTTTCATCAAGTACAGCTTTGGCAAAATCTTCATTCACTTTTTTGTAAAAATGCCAGTCATCATTTCTGAATGTCGGGCGCGTATGAGCAATATGACAGAGAGGCCATAGTCCTTCATTTGAGAAGCCATAGTAAAAATGATCTTCTTCTTCCTTTGTGAGCCATAATCTTTTTAAAGTGTATTTTGGATCTTCAGGAGGAACTTCCACTATATTATGTTTGTTTACGGTTTCTTTATCTGCGTCCCCCGTTCCAGCTGCGATCCATAGTCCGCTGCAAGCTTTCAATATAGGTTCCATGGCAGTGATCATTCCGCTTGCAGGAACTATGCACTTAATCTCCTTGCCTTCGTGTATATGCATGTATGGCTCGCGATTGGAAACAACAATCAATTTCTTTTTCTGCAAAAGAATTTCCATTTCTACTCTCAACCGTTCGGGTGTCCAGATGGCCTCTCCGCTTGTTCTTAGCCGGGCTTCTTCTTCAGCAGTGGCTTTGGCTTCCTGCATTGCTTTCGCTATGTATTCAATCTCTTTATGCAATGGATCAAGAAATTTCAGATACGGTTGAGGTTTGAATTGTTTTATTTTTCCGGTGCGTACGGCTTTTACCCAATCTACAATTTTGTTTATAGGGCTAAAGATTCCCCAGCGGATTATAAGTAAAGTAACGAGTGAGGCTAAAAATGCCTGCATAAACCATCTTATGAAATTCTTGAACCAGATACTGCCAATGACTTTATCGATGTATCCGGCATCAGTATAAAGAACAATGGCATAATTGTATCTGTCCGGTTGCTTTACAGGCATTATATATTGAAAAATCTTTTTCCCATCCGTTTTAAAGAAATCACCAAGGGAGGTGTCCCCTGTTATTGATTGAGAAATGTAGTCCCTGGAATAGTTAATAAAATTGCGTGTAGAATCATTGCTTAATATGCTATCAGTGTTATAATAAATTGCAAGACCGAGCAAATTGTGTCGTTTATTGATACTGTCGGCAAAACGCTCTATATTATGCTGATTTATTTTATTGATAAGAAATGTATCGTCTTTAAACATTTCTTCTCCAACCTGTCTGGTTTGAATTTCAAGTTCACCGTTAAGCCTGGTTCTTTCCGTTGAGCTCTGATAAAATGTAAAACCAAAAGCTACCAGGCCAACAGCAAAAATGATTGAAAGTATAAATGCAATGGTTAATCTCATCCGGATAGCTGTTTTAAGAGTGAAACAACATCTTTGATAGTGTCTAGTTTATATTTGGCATAAGTATTTCCGAGTCCTACTTTAATAGTAAATGCATTGGGACTATTCAAAAAAAACTCAAACATTTCTTCATCTGTAGCATCATCTCCGATAGACAATATAAAATCATAATTGTTCTGCTCAGATAACTTTTTTACCGCTTTCCCCTTGCCGATTTCGTTAGTCAGTATTTCCACCACCTTATTTCCATCCAGTATTTTAAGATTATAAGAATGAATTGTCTGTTCTAAAATCCGGATTAATTCTCTCGAATGAGCGTATCCCACTTGAGAATCAGAATTTCTGTAATGCCATGTTAAAGAAAATATTTTTTCCTCAACATATGAATTCGGACAAGCAGAAGTGACCTGGTTTAATATAGGAATGATTGTTTTTTTCCATGAAGCGTTATCAATTATCTGGTTCTTCCATTCCCCGCCTTCTTTCATCGTGCCTCCATGCTCTGCAATAATACTAATCGGAAGATGATCTAATAATTTGTCAATATCCTCATGACTCCTTCCGGAGATAATAAATACTTTTGTTTGTGGTTTATCAATAAGCTTTATTAAAATATCAACTAAGTGTTCAGGAAGTCTAGCATTGTCTGGTATCAGTTCATAGTTAACCAGTGTTCCGTCATAATCAAGCAAAACCAGTTTATTATTTGCTTTTCTGTATTTTTCTATCAATTCTGCTTTCTCTCTTTTTTCCATAAAAATTTGCGGATTGAAAATTATGCCCTTCAGCTGTTCCAAATGCCAAGACAATATTGAATAATCGCAAATATACCAAATGTTTGCTGGCAAAAGAAATTAATAATGTTGCCTATTATTATCGAAGGTCTCACTAAGCAAAAAAATTCATTGCTATCTTTGTAACAGTTCATTTGAATATATATATCCACGTTGGAAAAGAATTTGTTTAGAAACCCTTATGAAATTTTATTATGAATAATCTGAATTATGGTGCGATTGGAAATTGTCGGAGTGCAGCCCTGGTGTCGGATAAAGGAAGTATTGACTGGTGTTGTCTCCCCGATTTCGATTCACCTTCCGTATTCGCCAAACTCATCGATAACGAGAAAGGAGGCTTCTTTAGTATTATTGTTGATGACAATTATACAATTAAACAAAAGTACCTTATCTGGACAAACGTGCTGATTACTGAATTTAAATCAACCCAGGGCACTTTTGAAATTATAGACTTCATGCCCCGTTACAAACTAATTGACAATGACTATTTTGCTCCTGCTGAAATTTATCGTTATATCAAGTATATTTCAGGCACTCCAACCTTTAAAATCCAATATTGCCCTGTGCTTAATTATGCCAGGGAGGAAGTTTCGAATGTTACTGAGGACAATTATATACGAACATATTCGAGGGTAAAACCAACAGATTGTATATACCTCTATTCCAGCATAAACTTCAATGATATTCTGTGTTCAAAAGAAATTGTGCTTACAGAACACCAGTTTCTCTTACTATCCTACAACCAAAAACTGATTGATATAGATATTAAAAGGGTCTACCTCGAATTCCAGCGTACAAAAGTGTACTGGCTTAACTGGACAAATCGTTCAAAGAAGTTTGAGAAATATAACGAAGAAATAATCAGGAGTTTACTGGTTTTGAAGATTATGTCTTATCAACCTACCGGCGCTGTATTGGCAGCATTAACGACCAGTATCCCGGAAACTATTGGTGAGGTACGTAACTGGGATTATCGTTTTTGCTGGTTGCGTGATGCGTCCATGTCACTGGAAACATTGATTAAAATGGGCCATAACTATTCCGCTCAACGTTTCTTAGACTATTTAAAGAGAATTCTTAAATCAAAGAACGATTCATTCCAGGTAATGTATGGTATCAGGGGTGAACGCGAACTTACAGAAACCGAACTTTCCCACCTGGCCGGTTATGAAAACTCAAAGCCTGTGAGAATTGGTAATGCCGCATATTCCCAAAGACAAAATGATGTCTTTGGTTATTTGCTAAATATTATTCACCAGTATTATGAGTTTTTCCCTGGTACATTAGACGAAATTGAAGATATCTGGGAGATTGTCCGTAATATTTCCCGTACGATATCTACTCATTGGGAAAAACCAGATAAAGGTATCTGGGAAATCCGATCTGATGAAAAACACTATGTTTTTTCAAAGGTAATGTGTTGGGTTGCAATGGACAGGGCGACAAAAATTGCATCTACACTAAATAAACCTTTCTATGCTGAAACATGGAGAGGTATAGCAAATGATATTAAAGAAGACGTACTGAAGAATGGATGGAATGAGGATCTGCAAACATTTACCCAAACCTATGGTAATTCAGAGCTCGATGCCTCTTTATTGCTTATGGCTGAATATGGTTTTATTGATGCCGATGATTCCAGGTATCAAAAAACTGTGATGGCTGTTAAAAATGCACTTTTTTATAACGGATTCGTTTATCGGTATAAAAATCGTGATGATTTTGGCCAGCCGATGTCATCATTTACAATATGTACCTTCTGGTTGGTTCAGGCTCTGTTCAGAACAGGTATGAAGGAAGATGCAAAAAACATCTTCGATAACCTTTTAGCCTGTGGCAATCATCTG
Organism: Bacteroidales bacterium; assembly: GCA_017882305.1. Classification (GTDB taxonomy): domain Bacteria; phylum Bacteroidota; class Bacteroidia; order Bacteroidales; family VadinHA17; genus LD21. Next base: position 8,021 of record JADGPU010000076.1, read on the forward strand.
GGTCTTTTCAGTGAGGATATCCATTTCTCTACAAAAAGGCTTTTAGGTAACTTTCCACAGGCATATTCGCATTTAGCTTTGATAAATACAGCAACGTTGTTTTCTGAGAAAAAGTTTATTCCAAAATTTATTAATCCATAACCTGACACAGCACTTAGATCAAGTTTTCAAAGCCAAAGATGAGTATAAACAAAGGTGGTAATAGTAAACCTCCTCCTTCCATTCCTTTGAATTTTCCCTGTTTCAGGTCTCTGCGGTCCTATACGTGTAGAAGTATGACAATCATTTCATCCTGTTGTTGTTACAAGATAATCACCTCTTTGAATAAGTTGCTCCTGAGTCAGAACCTTGCTGTCTGCACTTTCAGTTTTGGTTTTACTTTTGCAGGCTGATAAATGCATAAGTGACAGGAAACCATTGTGACACAAATCAACAATCCTTTGGTCTTCATAGTTTTTAAAGAGTTTAATGAGGATGAAACAATATTTAGTTCATATCAAATTTAAAAAGAAAATTTCTTCTAATAAATATAAAAATCTGATATTTTTTCTCCATACACAAGGTAAACACTGTCATAATAGAGAAAGACAGCTTTGAAAAATTACAGATATTTTTCGAGCAAAAGTTTTGTTTTGCGAATACCATATTCTTCCGGCTGGGTGTTACCTTCAAATTCAACCCCGATATATCCCTTAAAACCAGAAGCTTTTACAATATCAATCAATCTTTTATAATCCATTTTTGGTTGTTCGCCATTACTGTCAAAGTCATAGGTCTTTGCACTGACTCCTTTGGCAAAAGGCAACATTTCTTTAACACCCTGATATCGGTCATAATAATCCTTGCATTCATCCTGTGTGCTTCCCCAATCCTGTGAAAGGCAAAAATTACCAAAATCAGGTAGTGTCCCTACATTAGAACGGTTTACCTGTTTCATAACATCAGCCACCCAGGCTCCGTTAGATGATTCATGACCATGATTTTCCACTACAATATTGATATGCATTGGCTTTGCGAAATCGCCCAGACGGCCAAGAGAATCAATGGAGGCAGCTTTTTTTGCATCAGGTGATCCGTTTCCATGAAGATTCACACGGATTGTTAAACAGCCTAATAATTTTGCGGCTTCAACCCATTTTTTATGATCATCAACAGCTGCTAACCTTAACTTATCGTCAGGAAGAGCAAGGGGTCCCTCATCATCTACCATAATAAGATGATTAAACACTCCCGCATCTTTGCTCCTTTTCAGTAATTCATTCAGGTAAGCAGAATTTTTACCCGCATCCTTAAAATCCATCTTCTTTCCTCCGAAAAAACCATTAACATATTCCACCGCAGAGATATTATAATCTTTTTTTGCTATTGAAGGGAAATCGAGATGATCGATTTTCCCGGCCTGAAGAGCTCTGTGCAAGGACCATTCAGCAAGAGAGATCTTAAGTCCGGAATTTTTCATCGATCCCAGGTCTAATGAAGGAGCCAGCATTAATACGCCTGCACCTAATAAGGATTTTTTGATGAAATTTCTACGTGTTGCCATACAAAGAGTTTTAAAAATTAATACCAGTATATTTTATAATTATCTGAAGCGACTTATTTTAAATAATTGTGTTATCAAGCTACCCATGCAAAAAATCCCGCGGAATATCTTTCAGCCTTGAAATATCCATAATTTTATTCTTAACGTCAAAACCGGCAGTGCAACGTACTTTGCAGGCATCGCATTTTTCACATGGTCTGCCTGAAATTTCGACGCCGGCCAAGGTGTGCCATGCCTGTGCTGTGTTTTTATATCCGTAAGCATACATATAGCTTCTCATAATTGTTGGAATATCGAGGTTATACGGACATTGCGGAATACACTTTTTGCACTGATGGCAATATAGGCCGGGTTCTTTATTTTGACCGGCCAGATTAAGGTCTTTCAATTCCTGATCTGACATCTTAAGATTCTGTATCATTGCAAGGTTTTTCTGCAACTCTTCAAAGGATGACATTCCTGATACAATAGAAGAGATATTTTCGTTCTGGAGTACCCATTTTAAAGCTGCATCGGTGTTGAGTGACGGTCCTGACTTCTGGCGCGATGCACCTGCTGTTGTTTTCATTGCTACAATACCAATTCCTGCCTTCACAGTTTTGGATATTGCTATATTAAGCGATTCTTTGTTGATTGTTTTATAATTATAACCAATCATTGCCAATTCATATACGCCTGAATCGGTAGCCGCCAGCAGAGCCTCTTCGGTATCGCTGTGGGAAGCAATCCCGACAAACCTTGTCTTTCCTTGCTTTTTGAGTTGTTCCAAAGCTTTAAGAACACTTTCATTAAGGACAGTTTCCTTTTTTCCGGCATATGGAAAGAGGAAAAAATCCACATATTCAAGGCCGAACCTTTTAAGACTCTGTTCAGCTTTTGCTATATAAGCCTGACTGTCAAATGGTTTGGTAAATGTACCCGAACGCATATCCATTCCATCAGATGGTACCGCAGTACCGACTACAAAACTATCACGGGGAAGTCCTTTCAGCCCCTCTCCTACAAGTTTCTCATTGTTCCCCTCACCATAATAGGTTGCAGAAAAAAATACCTTAATTCCGGCTTCATAAGCAGATCTTACAAAACCTGACGCAGTTGCGCCACTTGTACCCATGCTTATCAGAGGAGTCTTGATACCTGTTTTTCCCAGTGCACGGAATGGCAATTCAGGCAGATCACTTTTAAGTGCTTCACCAACCATTCCTATTTTCAGATTTGACGGCAATAAAGTAGCCCCTGAAATTCCAAGGATGCTCTTTTTCAGGAAATCTCGACGGTTTTTGGTTTCCATGACTGAAATTTTTAGGTTATGAAATTAATTTGAGTATTTGCAATTTATTGAACAAATAATAGTTCTATAAATTTATTTAAAAGAATGGATTTAGCTATAATCAAAAAAAAAAATCATTCTTACCCTGTTTTTGGTCCCTTATTAAAGAATGCCTCTCAAAAAGCTACCACCTCAGCTTCAGGGAGGGAACAGGATTCAGTCCCGGATGGAATTATTAATTCACAGTTATTTGTTTAACGAGTGAATAACTGGCTGGTTCATTTATTACAATCCTGTATTTGCCGGGTAATGGAATTGTCAATCTTAACTTTTGACCATCAAGGGAAACCATTTCTGTCGGACATATTCCATTTTTAGTATTGTAGGTACCCCAGGTCTCTATAATGATGTCGTTCTCCTTATTAATCAGATTGAATGTTTTAAAGCTGAAACATCCGTCAAATCCGATAGTCCCGAAAAATTCTATATCGAAAGGTGTGGCTGAACTTATAGTATCCGGGACCTTAATACTATCAACCGTGATCATGAAATCATTAGAGGTATCCTTGTCATTATGGCAGGATAAAATGATCGTAAACATAGTTAAAAAGGAGAGTAAACTGAAATATGATTTAATTGTTCTCATTTTTATATGTATGAATAACTACCTGAAGTGCCCGGTTTACCTGCAAGTTAAGCATTTGTTGTGTATATGACATGCTCATTCAATAATCAGACCTTTGGAACTATACTTTTATTTATTAATCGAAGATAATTCTTTAATATACTTAATTGTTAAGTCCGGATGGCTTCTGTATATGTAGTGGCCACCAACAAGTTCGACATGCCTGGCGCTCTTAAAACCAGCTATTATTTTTTCGTGGTATTTGTACCAGTTTGATTCAGATGCAGAAATTAAAATTATCGGCAGGTCCCGTGAGATATTAAGGTTCTTCATATAAGCAATATTTGGTATAAACTGGAACCATTCTTTCCAATATTTCGGTGCATGTTTAGTCCTGTACCATTCAGTTCCTCCTTCAATATATATTTTTAGCTCTTCCTTTGTCATACTTTCCCAATAGGCTTCCGGAGCAGGGTCAAGCAATAAAAGTCCTGTAACATCATCAGGATATTGACTTGAAAAATACCTGGTAATATAACCACCAAGTGAATGTCCGACTAAAATGTACGGAGGATTAATACTCTCATGATTCAGAATGCTTTTCAATTCGGAAACCATATTGGGAATGGTCCTTTTCTGCCTTGATGAATCGGATTTTCCGATGTCTGCCCTGTCATATAAAAAAACATGGGCAAACAAAGCAACAGTATCAGGGATAGCACCCCATGCTTCGAGGCTATCCGACATACCACTTTCAAATATTACTGTTAAATCACCGGTTCCAAACTCTTTAATACGGAACTTTTGTCCGTCAATGTTTACATATCGTTCCTGACCATGCAGGTTCAGAAAAAAAAACAATAATATAATTGTAAAGGTACCTTTCATATTTTGTTTGTTTATTGCACGCAAAAGTGGTATAATGGCTTTAGTCTGCTATTCTAATTGTCCGTAACAGAAAATCTGTTCCGATTCCGCTGGTCAGCAATCTTTCTTTTTTATTGTTTAGCAATGCTACTGAAACTATTTAAAGTTGTTAGCCTAATGAAAATCAATTTCTGATAAATCTGATTTCTTGTGGCCTAAATCCATAACAAGATGGTCTAAAGTCAATTGTCAATTCATTCCCTTGTAATTTAAAACTGTGGGTAGTTGGTTTCACTAAGATGTAAAGTATCCCGTTATATTGAATTGTGATGCTATCTCCGGAAAGACTATAATTAAAATGATCGCCATTTTTATAAAGATCATTTTCAGATTTAAAATCAAGACTATCAACTAAATCTGTTGATGCCCAGCTCCCTAATAATTCACTCTTATCGAATTTACTGTTTTTTTCACAACTTGAAATCATGATAAATACTAAGACTATCACAACTGGTGAGAACCAGTTAAGCACTCTACCTTTTTTCATAAGATAAGATTTGTCCTATGTGATTGCCACAATATATATGCCAGTATCTTTAATCCTGGCACTTATTAAGACAAACGGCCGATAGGTAGAGGGAGGTTGTGGTACCCGACGCGATCATCCTGGGACCTGTCCCGATGCTTTAGCCGGGAAGTTGTCCCGGTGGCAAGCCGGTCTTTATGAATGTACCCTGGTCGAGTTCGTCGAATGCGATCCGCAATTCTTTCTGAGTGTTCATGACGATCGGTCCACCCCAGGCAATTGGCTCATTAATGGGCATTCCGGAGACTAACATGAACCTTAAATTTTCTTTTGCTTTTACAGTAAGGTTAGCAGCATCTTTAAATAAGATCAATTGTTTCTTTTCCACAATGCTGCCTTCAAAGTCGCCTTTTCCTTCTATCAGATAACAAAAGGTAGTATAACCTTTTTTTATATCATAAGTTATTGCCTTTCCTCTATCCAATAAAACATCTAAATATTCTACATCAACAATCAAGTCTTTAATCGGACCTTTTTTATTGGCATAAGCGCCTGAAATTATTTTAATCTCGATGCCATCCATTTTTATTACAGGAATCTCCTGACTTGTAATCCCCCTATATCTTGGGGCCATCATTTTATTTTCTGATGGCAGGTTGACCCATAATTGCATCCCTTGCATCATGCCTTTCTGTGCTTTTGGCATCTCCTGGTGAAGTATGCCATTACCCGCAGTCATCCATTGAATATCGCCTGAGCTTATTACTCCCTTATTTCCAATGCTGTCTTCATGTTCAACTTTTCCTTCCAGCATATAGGTCACTGTTTCTATACCTCTATGCGGATGCCAAGGGAATCCAAGTATGTAATCTTCCGGCCTGTCAGAGCCAAAATTATCCAGGAGCAGGAAAGGGTCTGTAAGTTTCGTATTATCATTAGCGAAAACTCTAAACAACTTAACACCTGCTCCATCAATAGTTGAATGTCCTGTCAGAATTATTTTTTCCATATTTATCCCCTTCTATTAAACTTTAAACAGATTTTTTACATCATTGATTCTTACTTTCTATTTCTTTTAAGCTATAAAATGAGCTTCAGAACTAATAAGAGTGCTCAATACTTTTGATATAATGCAATTCTTTTCCGCGTCCTTTGTAATTGCCATGAACTCTTCAGCATTAATACCTGATACAGCCAGTGTAAAACATCCTGCATGGGCCTCTGTAAGCTGATAAGTTCCACTCTGGATAGAAAACATTTTCAAATCAAAGTAACTCACCCAAATGCTTATAATTAGACGAAATAATATTAAATACCTCATCCATCCGCCCGCTTAACATCATTTTACCCATATATAAAGTTAAGCCTTTCATCTGGTCAAATTCCATTTTGGGAGGCATTGCGAGGGCATTCGGATCAGTCTGGATCGTTACCAATATTGGCCCTTCCTGTAAAAAAGCCTTTTCTAATTCTGATTTTACTTCACCGGGATCATTAATTGTAATACCAGGCATTCCCATTGCTTCCGCTATTTTTGCGAAGTCAGGGTTCATCATTTCAGTTTCCAGGTCAGGAATCCCAGCTACTTCCATTTCCAGTTTTACCATTCCCAGTGTTCGGTTATTAAAAACAATGATCTTTACAGGTAATTTATATTGGATAATTGTCATCATATCACCCAACATCATAGACAGGCCTCCATCACCACAGAATGCAATCACTTGTTTGTCGGGACAGGCAAGTGCTGCACCAATTGCCTGAGGCATTGCATTTGCCATAGAACCATGATTGAATGAACCAAGCATTTTTCGCTCGCCTGTTCCGTCAATATAGCGTGCGGCCCATACACAACACATTCCGGTATCTACTGTGAATATGGCATCTTTGGCTGCCAGATCATTAATAATTGAGACGACAAATTCAGGATGAATAGCATTTGGTTTTCCGGGATCCTTTACATAGATCAGTAAATTCTTTTTGACTTCTTTATAAAACTTCAATTGCAAATCTAGAAAAGTGGTATCTTTCTTCATTTCTATCATAGGTATGAGCGCCTGCAATGTATCTTTCACATCTCCACAAAGTCCCAGTTCGAGTTTTGCTCTTCGCCCGAGGGTTTCGGGTTTTATGTCAATCTGTACAATTTTGTTTTCAACGGGCATGAAAGGTGTATAAGGAAAATCTGTACCTAATAATACAAGTAATTCACATTCATGCATGCTATGATAAGCCGATGGGATTCCCAGTAATCCTGTGAGACCTACTTCATAAGGATTATCATACTGGATCGCCATTTTTCCTTTATAAGAATAAGCCACCGGGGCCTTTAGCTTTTCTGCAAGCTGAATAAGTTCTGTATGTGCCTCCGCAGCGCCCAGTCCGCAGAAAATAGTGACCTTTTTGTGCGAGTTTAGCAGTGTGGCCAGTTGCAACAGCTCGTTTTCCGATGGCCTGACGACAGGCCTGTTCCGGAAAAGAATAGTAGTAGTTTCTGCTTCTACTGCAGGAAGGTTGGTAATATCACCCGGTAATCCAAGGACAGCTACCCCTTTTTTATGCACGGCATGCTGAAGGGCAGCCTGCAACATACGTGGCAATTGTGCAGGTGTAGTAGCTATCTGGTTGTAGCAACTACAATCGTCAAAAAGTTTGATTGTGTTTGTTTCCTGAAAAAAACTTGTTCCAAATTCGTTGGTAGGGAGTGTAGAAGCAATGGCCAGTACAGAAGCTGATGAACGGTGTGCATCATACAACCCGTTTATCATGTGGACATGTCCTGGTCCACTGCTACCGGCGCAACATGCCAGACCATTCAGCTGGGCCTCTGCACTGGCTGCAAATGCAGCAGTCTCTTCGTGCCTTACATGGATCCATTTGATTTTGCCGTTACGATGCACTGCTGCATTTACATGATTGAGGCTATCGCCTGTTATTGCATAGATCCTTTGGATACCTGCTTTAACTAATGTTTCCACCAGTTGGTCCGATATATTTTTGTTCATAAGTAAGTTTTTAATACCTGATTTTAACATAGCAATGAATTCATGAAAAAGAAATTCTGCCTGGTCGTAGTCTTTTCATGAAGAACTGATTAACGGGTATCAGGCTCGAGTACCTTTTCGTTGGTCATGGAAAGAAGGTTGGAAAATTTCCATGTTCCTGATGCCGTTTAGCCAAC
>JADGPU010000077.1 GCA_017882305.1 Bacteroidales bacterium
TGTGTAAATCAATTGACATAACTTATAAGTTTAATCGTGTAAAAATAGAAAAATTTGTTCAATTTATTTGTTGGCGACGGGCACCAGGCGACAGGCTACGGTAGAAAATGTTAATCGCCATAGGCCTGCCGCCTCACACCTGACGCCTCATGCCTCATACCTATCTTCGCTCATCCTCATATTCCATCGTAATCTTGGATCCATATTTTTTATCAGCCAGTTTAAAAGCTTCAGTGATAACGCTTTTCCTGCCACCATGTTTAATAAAATTCAGGCATGCCTCTATCTTAGGTGCCATACTCCCCTTTGCAAACTGACCCTCATTCAGGTATTTCAGAGTATCATTATAGTTGAGAAACTCCCTGATCTCCTGATCAGGTTTTTTATAATTGATGTATATAAATGGAACATCTGTAAGAATATAAAACTCGTCAGCACCAATCTGTGTTGCCAGAAGTGAAGATGCCAGATCTTTGTCAATAACAGCTTCTGCCGGTCTTACATCTTTCTTTTCATCAATATAGACCGGTATTCCGCCACCTCCGGCTGCAATAACGATATTTCCTTTCCTGGCAAGGTCACAAATAATTGATTCGTTAATCACGCCAACAGGAACTGGGGATGGGACAACTCTCCTGAAACCTTCCTTAGTTTTGACTTCCTCTTTGAATATCCATCCCTTTCTGGAGGAAAGGTCATCAGCCTGTTCCTTTGAATATATCTTACCAACTCTTTTTTGCGGGTCATTGAATGCTGTGTCATTAATATCGACTAAAACCTGTGTAATAATGCAGATGACATTTTTAGTAATCCCATGTTTGTTCAGTACATTCCTGAACATCCGTTCAATCATGTATCCAATACCTCCCTGAGAGTCAGCCACACAAATATCGACAGGCATCTGGGCAATGCCATACAACTGTTCCCCTGCATCATTTCTCATAAGGATATTACCTACCTGAGGTCCATTCCCATGGGTTATTACAAGGTCGTAGCCATCGTTTATTAAAAAGATAAGATTTTCAAGAGTTTCAGTAGTGTTTTGTTCCTGTTCGTCGATAGTTCCAGCCTGATCACCTCTTGACAGAGCATTACCTCCCAGGGCAACTACAGCAAGTTTCTTTTCCATATAATTTATTTCTGAAAGATCACAAAAGTACCAAAATTCAAAGAATTCCTTATGAGAATATTAAGAATAGAAATCTTAATGAGGTATGTTTTATGGCAGACTCCGACTGATAAATCTCATAAATATCAACTGTTAGAATTGAAGTTAAAAAAAAATACTACATTTACGAAATTCAAAATACTATCAGATAAGTGAGATCCAGCTATATATTGTTCATTGCGTTAATCTTCGCAATAACAGGTTCCTCCTGTAATGAAAAAGGAGGAAAATATATAAATCAGGGGGAAATCCATTATAACATAGATTATATCGGTAATTTGGGACCGATGCCAAAAGAGGTTCTGCCAAAAAATCTTATTGTGTCTTTTAAAAACAATAAAATCATCTTCGAGATGATTTCTTCTTTTGGAAATTCGGGAATACTTAATCTTGCCAATCCGGAAAAAGGAATCCTCGACACTTATTTCAGTCTTTTTACTTTAAAATATTTCTATGCTGTTCAACCTGGTGAAGAGTTTCCAGGTTTTGACGCAATGCAAGGAATGGTAATCAGGAAAACTACAAAAACATCGGTAATATGCGGATACAACTGTAAAAGTGCAGAGGTTACCATCCCTGCCGGCAAAAATAAAGTTTATGAAATATGGTATACTAATGAGATTAATATTAAGGGTCCAAATACAGCCACCCCATTTAGTGAGATTGACGGAGTACTTATGAGTTTTTTCTTTTTACTGGGACCTGCGGAGCTTCATTTTGAGGCAGAAACAGTTTATAAAAAAGAAATACCCGATGAGGCATTTGAAAGAAGACAAAAATTCGTGAGGGTATCGAGGGAGGAAATCGACAAGTTCATAAATAAAATGATCAGCTTGTAAGGAATCAGAAAAGACTTTTTGCATAAGGCTCAAAATTATTACCTTTGGGTTGCGTTTAAAAAACGATATCAGTTTTGAAATAACTTTACCCAGAGATGAACAAAGAGAAGGAAGATAGCGGTAAAAAGAGTACAAAGTCCACGAAGAATTCAGTAAAAACCAAATCCTTTATTACAGATGAAAGGATCAAATTTGTTATTGGGATTCTCATTACTGGTTTTGCATTATACCTTCTTCTCGCTTGTGTGGCATACCTCTTCTGGTGGAAAACTGACCTCAGTATTCCTGATTCAGATATAATTTCAGGTCCTGATATCGCTGTAAAAAACTGGTCAGGCAAAAGTGGCCATTTCCTTGCAAAAATGATAATCACAAACGGTTTTGGATTTGGTGCATTTTTTATCCCTCTGATTATTGGCGCCATTGGATTATACCTCCTCAAGTTCCCTAATATCAAGCCATTTAAACTGATTGCCAAGTTTTCTTTTGCAACAATCATCCTTTCACTTATTCTTGGTTTTATCTTTAATAAATCAAATGTTTACCTGGGCAGTGGTCCCGGAGGTGCCCAGGGATACCATATCATAAAGTGGATGAACGCTTTTATGGGAATGATAGGAACAGGGATTATTCTGACATTTATGACAATATCGTATCTGGTTTTTGCGCTGAGAGTGAAACCTGAGTCATTCGGTGTAAGGGTACCTTCATTCCTAAGATTCAGGAAACATTCTGACAATAAAATCGTTGTTCCTGATGACGATATTCTTATAGATCCGGAAGTAGATAAGGAAATTTCGGAAATAAAATCCTCCACTGAAAAAGTGCATGGAAACGAGAAAGTTGAATTTGTAGTAAGAACCACAAATCAATATGCTGAAGATGAGGATTTAGACGAAGAAATTCCGGAAACATCTTTAACCGGTTCTATAATCCGTGATTTTGATAATGACACAGCAATCATTCCACATGGCGATGATATACCGATAAATATCACCCGCTCTAAATCAATTGATACTCTCCCCGATCATGAGGTTGACAGAATAATGGGAGACTATGATCCTCGTCTTGATCTTTCAAGATACAAATTCCCTCCTGTTTCAATTCTTAAAGAACACAAATCAGAAAGTGCCTTTGATAATTCTGAAGTTTTTGAGAACAAAGAAAATATTATTAAGACTCTTGGCGATCATAAGATCAGTATAAAAAGCATTTCAGCAACTGTTGGTCCTACAGTAACATTGTATGAGATTGTACCTGAGCGAGGTGTAAGACTGGCACGCATAAAATCACTCGAGGATGATATCGCCCTTAATCTTTCCGCACTGGGGATTAGGATTATTGCCCCAATTCCCGGAAGGGGAACTGTCGGTATCGAGGTTCCCAATAAAAAACCGGAAATGGTCTCAATGCGGTCGCTCATTACATCAAAAGCATTCCAGGAGACAAAATTCGATTTAGCACTAGCTCTGGGAAGAACCATTACAAACGAACCTTATATCGTCGATCTTACAAAAATGCCACATCTTCTTGTAGCCGGAGCAACAGGTCAGGGAAAATCTGTCGGGATAAATGCAATCATAACTTCAATATTATACAAGAAACATCCTGCCGAGGTTAAATTTGTTCTCATCGATCCCAAAAGAGTAGAATTACCTCTGTATATAAAGATTGAAAGACATTTTCTTGCAAAGCTACCGGACGAAGAGGATGCGATTATCACTGACACCCAGAAGGTTATTAAAACACTCAATTCATTGTGCATTGAGATGGACAACAGACTGGAGCTTCTTAAAGCCGCCCAATCTCGTAATATAAAGGAGTATAATGAGAAGTTTATTTCCAGGAAACTGAGTCCTGAAAAAGGACATAAATACCTCCCGTATATAGTTTTAATTATTGATGAGTTTGCCGACCTGATAATGACTGCAGGCAGGGAAATTGAGGGTCCGATAGGCAGGCTGGCACAACTCGCCAGGGCTATCGGAATTCATCTTATTATTTCAACGCAGAGACCCTCAACAAATATTATTACCGGATTTATCAAGGCAAATTTCCCGACAAGAATCGCGTTCCGCGTATTTTCATCTATCGATTCACGTACGATACTTGATGCCACCGGAGCAGACAGACTGGTCGGACGAGGTGATATGCTTGTTTCTTCAGGAAATGAACCGGTAAGGGTTCAGTGTGCTTTTATAGATACCCCGGAAATCGAAGAGCTTACAGATTTCATCGGATCGCAGAAAGGTTATGCCGATGCTATGCATCTCCCTGAATATGTGGACGACAATGAGTCTGGCGTCCTTGAGGTTGATCTTCGTAAAAGAGATCCGATGTTCGATGAAGCTGCACGGCTTGTTGTTCAGCATCAGCAGGGTTCCACTTCGCTTATTCAAAGAAAACTTTCAATCGGATACAACAGGGCAGGAAGAATTATTGACCAACTTGAGGCAGCAGGAGTTGTGGGCCCATTTGAGGGAAGCAAAGCACGAGATGTTCTCTGTTCTGACTTCATCGCTTTGGAACAGATTTTGAAGCGTCTTGAGTAAAACTATTAAGATGAAACCCTTTGCAATTATTCTATTTTTTCTTCTTCTGTTTCCATTTAGTTCAATCGGGCAGAATGATCAGGAAGCCAGAAAGATTCTTGATAAATTCGCGGATAATGCGCTTAAGGCCCCTTCCGTATCAATGAAATTCAAACTTATAACTACAAACCAGACTGATAAGACAAATGATACAGTAGAAGGATCTATTATTCTCAGCAAGGATAAATATAAACTCGACCTTCCAGATAATATCGTCTGGTTTAATGGCGAGACATCATGGAGCTATCTTTCTGCAGAAAAAGAGGTAACAATAACTAAAGCCGATATGAAAGACAATACGTTTCAGAGTCGTCCTTCATTGATATTCTCAATGTACAAAAAAGGATATAAGAGCCGGCTAATTGAGGAGAAATCAGATTTATATATAATCGACCTTTATCCCGAAGATATTAAAAGTGAGCTTCTCAGGGTAAGACTGTTCATTGGAAAATCTCTTCTAAATCTCATTAGCTTTGAGTATAAGAGAAGGGATGGTGTTATAAACACTTTGTATGTCAATGAATATGATCTGAAAGTAAAACCTGAATCCGGTACTTTTATCTTTCAGCCGGGGAAATTCAAGGATGTTGAGGTTATTGATATGCGTTAATCTGCTGAAAAGTCTCTTTCAGGATAATTACTAATTTTGAAACAAATATTTGGCACATGGAAAATTTAATATGTGAGAATGTTTTTGTACCACTGAGATCGGGTCCGTCACATAAAACAGAGATGCTAAGCCAGATCTTGTTTGGAGAGAAATATTCTGTTGTAGATAAGTCAGGCAGCTGGATGAAAATCGAAACTGTATTCGACAAATATCCGGGATGGCTGGACATGGATCATCTTCAACATTCTCCTGTTGAGGGGATTTCATGTGGCCATGTATTGAACAGGTCATTACTTTGTTATAAAAAAGACAAGACAAAAATGGTACTTGAAGCCGGATGTGAAATTTTCGACCCCGATTTCGAAGAAAAAGTGTTTTTTGTCGGAAAAAATCAATACACCACCGGTGGTGAATTCACTAACAACTATATCTCAATGAATGCCTCATTTGCTGATACAGCAATGAAATACATCAACAGTCCATACATTTGGGGAGGACGTATACCATCAGGAATAGATTGTTCGGGATTTACCCAGCTTGTTTATAAAATACAGGGCATTCCGATACCACGGGATAGCTGGAAACAGGCTGAGAAAGGTAAAAATATTGATTTCATTGATCAGGCGGAGCCGGGTGATCTTGTCTTTTTCGATAACGACAGAGGTAAAATTTCACATGTGGGGATGATTCTATCAAGAGGGTTGGTTATCCATGCATCCGGCAGAGTAAGGATTGATTCGATCGATCACCAGGGGATTTTCAAGCCTGAAATCGGAGGCTATTCCCATAAACTGAGGACAATAAGAAGAATTCTATAGTTTAGAAGAATATGCATATGGTCACTGAGTTTTTATTTTTGAGTCAATTGCTTTAAGGATTGCCTCCTCGGCAGCTACAGCTTTGGATTCTAAATCTTCTCCCCTGGCAATTACATTTGTTACAAAATCTTTATCATTTAGTCCTGAAGCATTGATTTTAACATTAAGAAATGCTCCTTTTATGCACGATCGGAGAGCTAATGCCCCTACTCCGGCATCACTAATAGAATTCTGATTTCCCTTCCCGACCATTTCGCTGATCAATTCGAATCCCGAAAAGGCCGTTTCCATCACATTTAATGGTACAAGAATTGCATTTTTAGTTGCTTCCTGGATCGCAATATCGCGTAACTTTTTTTCTCCTTCAGATTTTTTGGGAAGTGAAAATGCCTCCATTACTCTATTGAATGCCCTGGTATCTTCATCGACCATCTGTAAAAGACTATTCTGAATTGTTTTACCCTTTTCAGCCAGGTCCGAAAACTCTTTCCACCGGTCGTCCCATCCTCTTTTGTGACTAGACAAATTAGCAACCATTGTGCCAAGTGCAACCCCCAGTGCTCCCAAATAGGCCGAAACAGAGCCTCCTCCCGGAGCAGGTGAATCAGAAGCAGTTTTATCCATAAACGCTTTCAGACTCATGTCAATCAGTTTGTGTTCACTTTTATCAGCCATAACTAATTCAATTATTTTTTCTTCAGGTTTAAATTGATGAATATCATTTAGTCCCAATGATCTGATGGCTATCCTGATCAATTCATCATCAGATACTCCGGAGGACTGTTGCTGCTTAGCCAGAAAATAGCGCCCTGCATCAAGTAAAGACTTCAGAGGAATCAATCCTACAAGTTCAGATCCGGTAACTCTTACACCCCTTTCATCTGCTTTGCGGCATACTTCATCGAATGCAATATGGACAGGTGTCACAGAGATATTTGTAACGTTCATTGAAATCTGAGCTATTCCGTATTCTTCTATAAACCAGCCGATTGCTTTTACAGCTTTCAATGAACCAGGGATCATGACTTTTTCACCGTATTCATCCCTCACAATTTTTCCAGTGACCTTATCTCCTTCTCTTTCCGGTCGCCCCTTCTCTCTTACATCATAAGCTATTGCATTTGCACTTCTGACAGAAGTGGTATTGAGATTCACATTAAATGCAACAAGAAAGTCTCTTGCCCCAACAGCAGTAGCACCGGAACGTTCATTGAATTCAGAAGGTCCGAAATCGGGCTTCCATTCCGGATCAGAAAGCTTTTTTCTTAATCCTTCATATTCGCCGGATCTGCAGTTTGCTAGGTTTCTTCTTTCTATTTTGTTCGCGGCATTCTCATAACAATAAACCGGTATACCCAATTCATTTCCAATCCTTTCGGCGACTTTATGAGCAATAGAAACAGTCTCTTCCATTGTGACTCCCGAAACAGGCACAAACGGGCAAACGTCGGTGGCGCCCATTCGGGGATGAGCTCCATGATGTTTTGACATATCGATAACTTCGGAAGCCTTTTTAACCGAGCGAAATGCAGCTTCTGAAACGGCTTCAGGGTTTCCAACAAAAGTTACTACTGTTCTGTTGGTGTCTTTTCCCGGGTCTACATCAAGTAATTTCACACCATCCACCATTTCAATAACATCGGTTATCTGCTTGATTACTCCCATATCCCGACCTTCACTGAAATTCGGAACGCATTCAATTATCTTCCTCTCCATGATTAATAAGAATTTTTAAATATTTTTTACCACAAAGGTTCACAAAGTGCATCACTAAGGAACACTAAGGATCTACGGATTTCCCTTTGTGTTACTTTGTAAATCCCTTTGCGCTCCTTTGTAGTTAAGTTATTCTGCTTATTATCTTTCCCTTTAGTATTACAGTTTCAATAAGGTTACTTCCAAAAGCATAAGGCATAAATTCGTATGAGGGTATATCTTTGGTAATAAATACATTAGCCACCTTGCCTCTTGCAATCGAACCATGTGTCTCAGAAATACCCATTGCATAAGCTGAATTAATTGTGACTGCGTTTATCACCTCTTCAGGGAGCATTCTTAATCTGATACATCCAAGGGACATTATAAATTTCATATTACCTGAAGGAGATGAACCCGGGTTATAATCCGACGCAAGAGCTATTGGTAAACCTGCATTTATCATTTTTCTGACCGGAGGATCTGGCATACCCAGGAAAAAGGCTGACCCTGGAAGAAGAGTTGGCATTGTTTCCGATCCGATAAGCGAATTTATTTCTTCATCACCAGTAAATTCAAGATGATCAACCGAAAGAGCATTATATTTTACGCCTGTCTGGATTCCGCCTGAATAATCCAGCTCATTTGCATGAAGTTTTGCCGTGAGTCCATATTTTATTCCTGCCATTAATATCCTTTCAGTATCTTCCACACTAAAGAATCCCTTATCGCAAAAAACATCTATAAAATCAGCGAGTTTCCCATTAGCTACTACAGGTATCATTTCGTTGATAACAAGATCAACATACTTTGCCCTGTTGTTTTTATATTCTTCGGGAATTGCATGTGCTCCCAGAAAAGTAGCCCTGACTTCGATAGGCCTGGTATCTTTAATTCTCCTGATTACCCTGAGCATTTTCAATTCATCCGCCAGATTCAGACCATAACCACTTTTTATTTCAACTGCTCCTGTACCTGAAGAAATGATTTCATCTATTCTACCAATTGAATGAGTAAACAACTCATCTTCTGATGTTTCGTGAAGGATCTTTGCTGAATTAAGTATTCCGCCTCCACGCTTTGCTATTTCTGCATACGATAATCCGCGGATTTTGTCGGTGTATTCTATTTCGCGACTTCCGGAATAAACAAGGTGCGTATGAGAATCACAGAATGAAGGAAAAACAAATCTCCCGGTTGCATCGATAATTTCAACCTCCGGATTCTTAATCGGTATTTTGTTTTTCTGAAGCTCAATCATTCTGCCAAAATCAGTAATCAGGCCAGCGCTGATATAGAGATAAGCATTATTTATTGAAGAAATCCTGGACATATCAGCACCACTAATCTTTAATTTAGGCACATCTTCAGTCTGAACAAGGCACCTTATATTTTTAATAAATAATTCTTTAAGCATTTAGTCGTAAAAATAAGGCCCTAAGGTAGCAAATATTAAAAAAAGTGACCGTTATTTCCATTTTTCTTTATCTTTAAGGTTATGAACCTAACCTATAACCTATGAAAAAAACCTTTTTAGTTTTTCTTCTATCATTGCTGGTCCTTTCAGTTTCCGCACAGGAGAAAAAGGTAAAAACCGGATGGAAGTTCGGCGGTGCTTTACCTGCTATTACTTATGACTCTGATCTCGGGTTTGAGTATGGAGCTCTTGTAGATTTTTTTAACTATGGTGATGGCAGCAAGTATCCTGATTTTATTGATCATACATATACTGAAGCATCACGATATACCAAAGGAAGTGGCATTTACAGGTTTATGTTCGAATCAAATCATATCATTCCGGGAATACAATGGATAAGCGACCTTAGCTATCTTCCTAACCAGGCAGCCACTTTTTATGGATTCAACGGATATGAATCAGTATATAATAAAGACTGGATGGATGATAAATTATCTACTCCCCCTTACAGATCAAGAATGTTTTATCGTTTTCAGAAGAACCAGTTCAGATTTAAGAATGATTTCCAGGGTAAACTTTCAGGTGACCATATAAAATGGAGCGCAGGTTTTGCTTTTCAGGATTTTACAGCAAGCTCTGTAAATATTGATAAACTTAACAAAGGGAAGAAGACTTTGCTTCCTTCTGTTGACTCAATGCCAGGCCTTTTTGAACGATATAAGGCACTCGGCATAATTCCGGCAGACGAAGCCAAAGGTGGATGGATAAACACAGTCAAAGTTGGTATTACGTGGGACAGCCGTGACAACAGACCTAACCCGATGAAAGGAATCTGGACGGAGATTGGAATTGAAGCCGCGCCAAAATTTATGGGAAACAACTGGGGATTTTCAAAATTGTACATAATACATCGTCAGTATTTTACATTAATAGAAAAAAATTTATCCCTTGTTTACAGGTTAGGATACCAGGCTACAATATCAGGACATACTCCATTCTTTTTTCAAACAGAAGTAATTACATCGAGACTTACGGGTGCTTACTCTGAAGGACTTGGCGGCTCAAAAACATTAAGAGGAATTCTACTGGACAGGGTTGTGGGTGACGCCTTCTTTATGGGCAACATTGAGCTTCGCTGGAAACCACTATATTTTAAGTTTTTCAAACAGGACTGTTATCTTGGGCTTAACGGATTTTATGATTTCGGAATGGTAACAAATGATATCAAACTCCCGGATAATCTTGAGGCTAAATTCGAAAGTCAGGTCTATCCATTTGAAAAATTTTCCGATTACTTCAAACCCGGGCCTGATAAGCTCCATCAGAGTGCGGGCATTAGTGTAATGCTTGTCATGAATCAGAACTTTGTGGTTGCAATTGATTGCGGTAAGGCTTTCAATGTGCAGGATGGAAATATTGGATTCTCAATCGAGTTGAATTACCTGTTTTAATAGGGCCATGCCATAGCGTGGCCTGAATCTTTAGAGGGGAAAAGGAGCAAAAATATTGGTTTTCAGAAGCCCTTCAGAAAATATGCCAGAGCAACTCCAAGATAATTGCCAACAATATAACCTATTATTCCACCCGTTATTCCGGTGACGATGACATCTTTGTTTTTAAGGGCATTGGCGACGAGAGGTACAAAAGGAGGAGAAAAAATAAAAGCGGCCGACGTAATAAGAAAATTATCAGCATCAATTCTGAATATTTTTGCCAGAATAATATGCAGGACGAGAGATCCGAAATAACACCAGGTAATAAATAATATAAGATTAAGCATACCTACCCCGAACATAATCCTGATGTTTGCCATTGAAGCCACAGTGAGCGAAAATACAAGGATAAGATACATTCCAAGCTGGAATGTCTTTTCAATCCGGTTTATATATTTTGAAAGTGATAAAAGCAATCCAATTGATGTTATTGACAGGATAACCACAACCATCATCGGAAGTTTGCGTAAAATCAACGCCAGACCACCGGAAAAGGCAAAAATCAGGACAGAAATACCAAGTGCTCCAATTAAAGGCAGGAATACCCCTTTTTTAAACATGCCAGAATAATCCTCAAGGTTTTCGGTCTGACTTAGAATTTCTGCATCATCGCCACTAATTCCCTCTGATTCTTTAAATGGAGGCAGGATGAGCCTGAATAGCCGCGGAGCAATAGTTATAAAGAAGAGAATAAGAAATGCACCCACGATCATATCATAAGTACTGACAATTACAAAAAGGTTTGCATCCACATTCAATGCCATTTTTATTGCAACAAAATTCGGAGTTCCGCCTGCATATATTCCTTCGAACATACCTGCAAGTTTCCAGCTTTCAGGAATTGAATCTTTCCAGATAAAAAAACCTGCACTAACCATCACAAGACCTGCTACCAGAGCAAGTAAAACCGAGATAAAACCTTTTTTTGCGTAACGAAGCCACCTTTTGAGATTAAGGGAAAAAAGCAATAATGGAAAAGCAAGTGGAACAACAACTGACGGGATTATATCCTGGACTGTAGCTATCTGGTTAACAAAAAAATCATTCTCTGTTGCTTTGCCCTGACTTATAAGCGATTCAACTTCTGCTTTCGGGAGAGACGCTTTTCCCTGAAGGGCCAGTTTGTAACCATCACTACCCTGTGGTAAAATTCCGGTACTACCTATCAAGAGACCAAATCCGTAAGCAAGAACGATTGCACCCATCTTTTGAAGGAAGTACCATTTCTTACATAAAAAAATAATAACTACAGGGAAAGCAAAATAAAAGATTACCAATAATACAATCTTTATCATAAAAATTGGTTTTAGGTATTTCCAAATATAAAAAAAGCGACTCACTGAATAGCAAGTCGCTTGAAAAATGGGTGTTTATACTTATTTATTTATCATCACAATCGCACTCATCAAAACTTTTCTGATACTGTTCTATTGCTTTCAGGCTCATACCCATACTTGAGAATCCGCCGTCGTGGAAAAGGTTTTGCATTGTTACTTTACGTGTAAGATCGGAGAAGAGTGCAACACAATAATCGGCACATTCATCAGCTGTAGCATTACCAAGCGGTGACATCCTTTCAGAGAAATCGATCAGAGAATCAAAACCATGGATACCACTTCCTGCAGTTGTAGCTGTGGGTGATTGCGAAACAGTGTTTACCCTTACCTTCCTGTCGCGACCATAAATATAGCCGAAACTACGGGCTATTGATTCCAGTAGTGCCTTTGCGTCACCCATATCGTTATAACCCGACAGGGTCCGTTGAGCAGCTACATAGGATAGTGCAACAACTGATCCCCACTCCTTAATCGCATCAAGTTTATATGCTGTCTGAAGTACCCTGTGAAAGCTAAGTGCGGAAATATCGAATGTCTTAAGCATGTTCTCATAACTTGTCCGCTCGTAGGGTATATCTTTCCTCACGTTGGGCGACATGCCAATCGAATGAAGAATAAAATCAAACTTACCACCAAAGATATTCATGCTTTCAGAAAGAAGATTTTCAATTTCATCCATTTTTGTGGCATCAGCTGGAATTACTTGGCTCCCGGTTATTTTAGCCAGATCTTGCAGTTTTCCCAACCTCAAAGCAACCGGAGAGTTAGTAAGTATTAACCCGGCTCCCTGTTCCCAGGCTTTCAATGCAACCTGCCAGGCTATTGATTTTTCGTTCAGGGCACCAAAAATGACACCTTTTTTCCCTTTCAAAAGTCCTTCTCCCATTGTAATTATGATAAAGTATATTACATGATAATAATGTTACAAAATTACTAAAATAATATAAATCAAATTCTCAATTATTTTTCCCGCTGATCTCGCAGACATTCGCAGATAAATACAATTTGATCCGCGCAGATCGGCGTAATCTGCGGGAAACATCTTTCCAGTGGTTAATGGATTTTGTCTTAATTAATTCCGGCTTTCAGAAGCTCTCGTGCATTTTTCATAGCCGTCTCTGTAACTTCGCTGCCGCTTAACAATCTGGCAACCTCCAGAATCCTTTCTTCAGGTGATAACAATTTGACACGGGTAAATGTTGAGTTAGCTGTGTCGTCTTTATAAACATGATAATGTCTGTTTCCCCGCGACGCCACCTGTGGGAGATGAGTAATATTTATAACCTGCATATATTTCCCCATCCCTGATAATATTTGTCCCACTTTGTCAGCGACTTCACCTGAAACTCCGGCGTCTATCTCGTCAAATATTATGGTAGGAAGATTATTATTCTTTGTCAGTAAAGATTTTAGGCTAAGCATCACTCTTGATAATTCACCGCCTGAAGCTATTTTAGCAAGGTTCTCGGGTGCAATCTGTTTGTTGGCTGAGAAAAGAAAGTCGGCATAATCAATACCTGTCGGTGTGAATTCCTTCAAGTGTGTAAGAGATATTCTGAATTTTGCATTTGGAATTCCAAGCTGTTTAAGCAATTCTATAATTCGGGATTCAATATCGGGCAATACGTTCTTTCTCTTGCCAGATATCTCTTCAGCAATGGTCTTCAATGAGTTAGTCTCTTTTTCCAGTAGTGCCTCCAGTTCAATAAGTCGTTCATCACTGTTAACAATAGAACTTATAAGGTCTTTTATCTCATCTTTTTTCCTGATGAGATCCTTGAGGTCCTTTACCCTGTGCTTCTGAATCAATGCGTAAATACTATCAAGGCGGCTGTTAACCTGAGCAAGTCGCTGTGGATCAGCTTCAATGGAGACATCCAATTTTTCTATCTCAGCTGCAAGGTCATCAAGTTCGATCAGTGTTGATTCAGTTCTTGTAAGAAGGCTCCCGCTCTCAGGCAGGAATGTACTAATTCTTCCAAGGTTAGATTTAACCTCCCTGAGCAATGAAAGGATGGATGATCCTTCAGCAAAAAGGAGATTTGATGAAGTGCTTAGTGCCAGTTTAATCTCCTCGGCATGCCCAAGTAATTCCTGTTCTGCTTCGAGGTCTGCCTGTTCGCCCTCTTTAAGATTAGCTTCGTCAAGCTGGTTATACTGAAACTGGTAATATTCCAGATCTGCCCTGTTCTTATCGGCTTTTTCTTTTATTGCTGTGTACTCTTTTTTTAGTTTCCGGTAATTTGAGTAAGTTTCATTGTAGTCATTTTTTAATTTGGCAGTACCTGAAAATGAATCAATTAAACTTAGCTGGAATGAGTTATCATTCAGCATTAGTGTCTGATGCTGCGAATGAATATCAATAAGTCTGTCACCAAGCTCTTTAAGGAAGTTGACAGTAACAGGAGTATCATTGACAAAGGCCCTTGATTTCCCTGCAGGATTTATCTCTCTTCTCAGTGTAGTAACAGCCTCATAATCAAGATCATTTGAAATAAAGAACTCATTAAGTTCATATTCTTCAATCCGGAACGTGCCTTCCACAATACATTTCTCATTTTTATCAAGAAGCACTGAGGAATCTGCTCTTGTTCCAAGTATAAGTGAAAGAGCTCCCAAGAGAATTGATTTACCGGCACCTGTTTCGCCGGTGATAATTGTCAGTCCGTTTTCAAGTTCAACGTCCAGTTCCTTTATAAGTGCATAATTCTGAACGAACAGTTTTATGAGCATAACAGGTTATTATGGTACATTGGCTGAATTGATCTTTTCATATTTAGCCTTGTTAGCAGGGTCAATTTCTATCAGTATCTGAATAACACGGCTTTTTTCCTCGGGGAATGCTTCTGAAAAAATATTAATGAGTTCGTCAGATTTAGAATCCATTACAATCTGTACCAGATACATGAACGGATCGGGTTTCTTTCTGTAAACATCCTGGATCAGTTTGAGGCTCTCCACCATACTGGTTCTTGCCTCAGCAATTTTCGATTCCATTTTATCGAGTCCATTAATATTATAGTCATAAAGGAACTGTCTGACTCCTTCATACTCTTTATCCAGAGCATTTTTTACAAGCCAGTACCTGTTCCGGTTCCTTGAGCCATCATAAGGTTTCCATCCGGGTTCAGGAGCATTCTGGGCACTGGTAACAATTTTCTCAGCCATCTGGAAAAATTCGGTACCTCCTAATAGGGCGAAAGAATCGTAATCAAATCCGAGAATCATATAAGTATAGTAGGCTAAAACTGAAACCAGACTGGACTTATAGGTGCTTGGGTCAAACTCAAGTGGTTGAAATTCCACATACCTGAACTGAAAGCTGTTGTCAATAAAATTCAGCATTGTGGAGTTATATGTTGTATTGAAAACCGGCCTGCTAAGCTGAATCTGGATCGTTCCTTTGAATTCATCTGCCGACAACTGATCAGTAAGGTTTATTAAGATATTACAGTCGATCCGCTCAGCATAGCTAAAGACATGGTTCGTCCAGACTTTGTTATTCATGAATTCAAAAAGATCACGCTGCATACTCTCAAAAACCTGTCGGTTGGAACCCTGAATTCTCTGAGCAGAGATCTGAATATTGCAGTTGAGTTCCTGAGCACTTATGCTACCCGGCAGGAGAATAAGTAATATAGTAAGATAATCTTTAAATCGGTGCAACATTATCAGATCCTCATTTACTGAATCATTGAAACAATTTTATTAAGAATGTCCTTTGCAGCTTCCTCTTTTGATTTCAACTCAAATTTATCAATATTATTGTTTCGGTCAATAATTGTGATCTTGTTTGTATTATGTCCAAAACCGGCTCCCTCTTCTTTAAGTGAATTTAAAACAATTAAATCCAAATTTTTCCGGGATAGTTTTGCTTTTGCATTTTCCAATTCATTATCAGTTTCCAGTGCAAATCCAGCAAGTATCTGGGAGGATTTTTTGGTTTTGCCAAGAGTTACTGCAATATCCGTTGTGGGTTTAAGTCGCAAGAGTAAATCCGTTTCATCTTTCGTTATCTT
>JADGPU010000004.1 GCA_017882305.1 Bacteroidales bacterium
CTGATTATAAAAATGAGAAATCAGAGTGCGTCCAACATTTTCGAATGGCATCTTACTGTCAGAATACAAAAGATCTGGATGGTAATTATCAACCAGTTCTTTAATACTTCTGTACCACTCAAGCTGAAATGCCGGGTTTTTGGTCAGCCAATCTTTATCATCAGGTGTCGCATTAGCGTGATAAAGGTCCTGGTAATCGAGATTTGCACCATCATAAGGGACACCCGCTCTGGCGCCCTCTTTATCAGAACCATGGGCAGCCTGGAACCATGTAAAACTGGCGCCCAGATGTTCTGAAACTCCGAATTTCAGACCCTGTTTTTTTGCAGCCTGCTGCCAAATACCAACGACATCCTTTTTAGGACCCATATTTGCTGCATTCCATTTATTGAGCTTTGAAGCCCACAGGAAAAAATTATCATGATGAGAACCCATAGTTACAAAGTATCTGGCTCCGGTTTTCTTATAAAGTTCCATTAGTTTATCAGGATCCCATTTTTCTGCTTTCCAGAGTGGAATAATATCCTTATAACCAAACTCAGAAGGATGGCCATAATGTTCAATATGATATTTGTACGCAGGATCATTTTCCTGATACATTCTCTTTGCATACCAGTCACCCTGACGTGGTACTGCCTGAGGTCCCCAGTGTGCCCAGATACCAAATTTGGCATCACGGAACCACTCAGGGTACTGATACTGTTTAAGTGATTCATCAGTAGGCTTGTAAGGACCTTCTGTGATAGTTGGTTTCTGCTGAGCTAAAATGGAAAATACTATTCCAAATAGCAAAAGACTTAACAGACTGCATTTTCTAAAGAAACTGGATTTCATTGTCGAAAGTTTTTAATTCTAAGTTCTGCTTATATCAAGTTAATCCATCTAATCACTTTTTCACTTTACACTTTACTGATTTTCTCCAAAGGAATTCCTCTTCGATATAAATTTTATTCCTGCCGCTTTTTATTTTCTTCTCAATCTCATCAATAAGCAATTTACAGGCTTCACGGCCCATTTTCCTGGGATCCTGATCAATGACTGTCAATTGCGGATCAAAGAAATCTGTAATTTCATGGAATCCATAACCAAATATTCCAATATCTTCCGGTATCCTTACGCCGGCTTCCTTTGCAGCTTTATATGCTCCCAGAGCAACCCTGTCATTAACTGCGAAAATTACTTCAGGTAAGTTATCTGAACTATTTAATTTTTTAAATGATTCATAACCATCTTTCAGTTCAAAACCACCCTCAATAATCCATTCTTTCCGAACAGGTATTTTGTTCTTCGTAAGAGTTTCAATAAATCCTTCAAGTCGTTCTTTTCCGATATTGGTTTTTAAGTACCCGGAGAAACTGGCTATTTTGGTGTATCCTTCCAGGATAATACGGGTTAAGGAAATCACAGCTCCCGGCTTATCGTTAAATACAACCCTCGAAAACTTCATATTCTCAAAAGCCCTGTCAAAGAATACAAGCGGGATATTCATTTTACCGACCTTTATAAACACCTGTCTGTCTGTTGTTTCTTGTGAAAGACAAACCAGCAGACCATCAACCCTCATTCCGATAAGGTTTTCGATATTCTGTTTTTCGATATTTTCTTTCTCCCGGGAAACTGTCAGGATAACATAATAATTATGCTCTGTGGCATAATCTACCATACTGTCAACAATGTATGAGAAAAAGCTGTTTTCGAGGTCAGGAACAACTATTCCGATAGTAAATGTCCGTCGTGAATTCAGCTGACGTGCAATCAGGTTTGGAACATATCCCATCTTACCGGCAGCTTCAACAATCTTTTTCTTCATAGATTTGGAAATGTCAGGATGATCGCGTAATGCCTTTGAAACGGTAACCCTTGAAATATTGAGTTCCTTTGCTATATCAGATTGTCTAATATTAACCATCCAAATTCCTGAGTTCAAATTAATATTTAAAAATAATTAAAAAAAAGTAACCTGATCAGATTAGTACTTCACCTTTATTCTGACTTCTCCCGGCACTTCATTTTCAGAGACTACAATTACATAACCTCCACCGCAACCTGAAGTGATGGCCCCCGGGTATTTAGAAAAATAGATTGTTTCCATTTCTTTCATGATATCATCAGGCACGGTAAGTGGTAATATTTTTTTCCATGATATCAGGGTATCCGACAATGATTTACCCAGGCCCGAAATGTCTTTCCTCAGGATGCTTTCCCAGCATCTGTCACCAGCTTCTCCAAGATCTCTGATAAGTTGTTTTTCGAGATGCATTTCTTTCAATGGATCATAACCGTCTGGTCGCGGATTAAGAGGAACAAGATGAATAACATCTGTAAGCCAGTCGCAGATATCTTTATCAACTGATGATTGTATATAATCCGGCCAATATCCGCCATTATAGTGAAGTCTGTTCACCCCAGGCAGAAGTAAGCCCAAATGGTCCTGTGAACCTGCAACATATTCAGTCCCGGGTGGGTTCTCAGCACCAAATAAAATCTTTGCATTTTCTAGAGGGTCCCCGTCAGGATACCTGTCGCCCCATATTTTTATTCCAAAATCGCGGGAACTTGTAGCAAGCCCTGATCTGTTGTTAAAATTCATTGTAGGCCAGATCTGTGTAACAACCACTGATCCCGGATGTATGTTTGAGACCCACGGCTGGTCGATCCAGCCACCTGCCAGGCATAACCTGTAAGGGAACCTCATATCCCTTTTTATGGCTGAACTTGATCGTGCAGGTAATCCGGGTTCAGGGATCCGTTCCAGAATAATATACTGAATTCCAAGCCTTTTACAAAGAAGCTCTTTATCGGGAGTATGTCCGTCACTGTTTACAACAAAGAAATCAGGCTTTATTCTGATTGCGTCCGGTTCAAAATCGAGCATTCCCGTTCCTGATGCAAGAAAAGCATCATAAACATATCGTATTGACTTTACAGTAAATAATCTTTCCTCTTCTGAAAAAACAGGCTTCTTCCCTTTCAGAAAAAGAAGATTTTCATCACTTCCGATACTGACATAAAGATCGCCGAAAGTTGCAGCTGTTTTGAAAAAGGCAATATGCCCGCCATGAAGCAGGTCATAACATCCGCTTACCAGGACCTTGTTGCGTTTCATTGGATGAGATAACTTATTTATTGCTTAAACACAAGCTTTAAAATCAAAAATGAGTGCGTTTATTCTTTTATTTTAATTTCTTTCCCTGTATATTGGATAATCTCTGCCTTTTTAGCCGGTTCTATTCCATTTCCATTATTATTTTTCACCCATACAATATTAAAGGTCCGTTTTTCCATCATACCGGGGAATTCACCATTTCTGGCTTTAACTGTAAAGGTTTTTTCAGCTTCATTCCAATTCATATCAATTGTAGTATACTTGCCTGATTCGTAATTATACGTATCGTTTTCATCTTCATAAAGAACAAATTTGGCATCGGCGCCTGTATAAATACGGATTTCAACAGGGTCAGCAGCTTTTTCGGTAGCATATTGCAGATAGGGTCCCATCGGCACAATGGAACCAGCCTTTACATAAAGAGGAATAGTCTCGATTGGAGCAGCAGCATCAATAGTTTGCCCGCCCGGAATCAATTTGCCTGT
The DNA here is from genome assembly GCA_017882305.1 of Bacteroidales bacterium. Classification (GTDB taxonomy): domain Bacteria; phylum Bacteroidota; class Bacteroidia; order Bacteroidales; family VadinHA17; genus LD21. The sequence continues at coordinate 3,592 of JADGPU010000004.1, forward strand.
CCAGAAGTCGTACCAGTTGGCCGTTTTCGGAAGATATACCTTTCTTGATTTCCTGATATTCTTACTGTTTGGAGGACTATATAAACTTTCAGTAACCGGATTCACCAGAAATGCCGGACCAAACATATACTGGTCGGGAATTGATTTAATACCTTCATCCTCACGAAAATCGAATGCAAGCGATCGCATTATTGTATATCCCTCACTGCTTACCTTCCATCCAAGTGAATAGATGTAAGGCAAAAGACGGTATCGCAGATTGTCGTAGTTCAGCAAGATAGATTTTGTCGGAGCATCCCAATTATCGGAGAACAGCGCCCTTTCACCTTTTCCGTGTATCCTGAAAATGGGGCTGAATGTGCCGAACTGAAACCATCGTGTAAATAACTCGCGGTTTATCGGTGCTGACCAGTCAGGTGCCTGCCAGTGAAAGTGGTATCCACCAATATCTGAAGTCCAGTAAGGGATACCCGATGCACAGGCATTAATTCCCTGAGGTACCTGGTTCTTAAATGCATTCCAGGTACAGGTAATATCTGACGACCATAACGTTGCAGCATTGCGTTGCTGGCCTGCAAATGCCTGACGGATCAGGAAAAAGGCTCTTTTCCCTTCAATATCCCGTCTCCAGTTTTTGTACAAACCGGTTGCATGCATTAAGGAATAGGTATTCATGTAATCGATTCCCCTTCCAATAGCAAAATTGCTTTTTCTTCTTGCATCAAGATCGCCGCCATTGTCGGGTTCGCACTGGTCAATCCACCAGGCATCCCATCCGTCCCGGCCTATAAGACTGTCGTAGGCTTGTTTCCAGTACAATTCACGTGCTTGGGGACTGTGTGCATCGTAGTAACTATCTAAGATATGTGTCATTGCATTATCCCAGAGAATATCTGTCATTCCTCCGGAGTGAACCATCTGGTCGAAAGTGTTTGTCCCTTTTGAAAAAACAGGCCAGATGGAAATCATTGCATGAATATTCGCTTTGTGCAGCTCATCGACCATTGCCTTTGGATCGGGGTACCTCCCGGGCCACATCACGTGAGATCCAATCACATTGGGTTCCCAGTAAAACCAATCCTGAACAATGCAATCAACAGGGATTTTGTTATTACGGTACTTATCTTTAACCGATAAAATTTCTGCCTGACTTTTATACCTGTCCTGCGACTGGAAAAGGCCGAACGACCATTTCGGGAACATTGGCGCTACACCGGTGGCATTGCGGTATGTAGCGATGATTTGATCGAAATCGGGGCCATAGATGAAATAATAATCGATCATATTTCCACTTTCCGACATATATCTGAATTGAGTATTTGCAGCCTCGGCACCATAGAAGCTTGAAGCCGAGTAATTGTCCCACATAAGTCCGTAACCTTTGGTTGACAAAAGGACTGGAATTGCTCCAGTCATATATTTGATAACCATATCCTGATTGCGGCCTTTGTAGTTTATCGAAAGCGAATCTTCAGGATGGCATCCCAGGCCATAAAGTGATTCATCGGAAGGTGAATTAAACTGAGTGGTGCAATTGTAAGCCGGAATACCGGCAATTGTGACGGCTGTCATTGTTTTGCCCTGCGATCCATCTTCACTGAGAATGAGGTTACCCTTCAAATCGGTATATCTGACTGAATTGCTTAGCTTGCTTACAATTACTTTTAATTTAGCCGTAGTAATAATAATATCGCCGGCACTCTCAGTTACAGTAAATCCGGGAGTGTCTTTCCACTTATTTATAACAACCAGAGAAGGTTTGTCAAGAAATAGAGGAAGTGAGGTGTACTTCACCTCAACCATATTATCCATACAAATTTTCACCTTCATCAGTCCTTTGTCAAGTAAGCAGGTGATCCCGTCATTGTCCTTTGTAAATGATACAACTTTTGCCTGAGTTGCAAGCGACAGAATTGCAAACGCCAAAACAGACAGGAATTGTTTAGTTTTTAAAGCTTTAAGTTTCATTGTTTTTGTTTTATGTTTCAGATATTAAAAGGGATGAGCACCGCTCATTTCTTTATATTTTGCCAATCTATTTCCACCTTTTGTCCTTTTTTCAGAATTACTTCCTTTTGTTTGTCGCCGCTTATCAATGTGGTTTTCCCATCTGCTTTTGCATAAATGACGAGGCTTTTCAATGTTTTTTGAGTCCAATCCATCGAAATTACATAACCACCCCTGGCACAAATCCCCTTGACCGAACCGCTTTCCCAGGCATCAGGCAACGCTGGCAGCAGGTGTATTTCATTTTCTGATGATTGAACCAGCATTTCAATCACAGCCGCAGCCCCGCCAAAATTACCATCTATCTGAAACGGAGGATGGGCATCAAATAAATTAGGGTATGTGCCCCCACCAAAAGAGTAGGATGGATCTTCACCTTTAGGATCCACATACTTCAGCAATTCACGATACATTTTATAGGCATGGTTTCCGTCGCCCAATCTTGCCCAGAGATTGATACGCCACCCTTTTGACCAACCCGTGGTCCGATCGCCCTTTATTTCGAGGGTCTTACGGCAGGCATTTGCCAGTTCAGGCGTCCGTATCGGGTCTATCGAATGGCCCGGAAAGAGGCCAAAAAGGTGAGATTGATGACGATGTTGAGGGTCTTCATCTTCCCAATCATAATACCATTCCTGCAAATTTCCCTTTTTTCCAATCTGGTAAGGATGCAATCGGGCCAGGGCATTCTCAAGTTTAGTTCTGAAATCTGCATCAATATCTAAAATCCGGCATGCTTCGATTGTCTGGGTAAAACATTCGCGTATCATTGCCAAATCAGCTGTACCGCCGTATAATGTTGCCCCGTGGTATCCGGCATTTGAAATATATTTATTCTCTGGTGAAGTTGACGGCGAAGTGATTAATTTCCCCTCTCTGTCTTCTACAAGCCAATCGAGGCAGAACTGCGCTGCTCCCTTCATCAGGGGATAGCCATTGTTTTTAAGAAAATCAATGTCTTTTGTGAAAATATAATGTTCCCATAAATTGGTACTCAGCCAGGTTCCTCCCATATTCCAGTTGGCCCAAACAGGATCGCCTGATCCAAAATTACCCACAGGGTTGCTCATGGCCCAGATATCGGAATTGTGACAGGTTACCCAACCTTTGCAGCCATAGAAGGTTTGTGCTGTTATAACCCCAGTTGCTGATGCATTTTTGATGAAGGTCAGCAATGGCCAAATCATCTCTGAAAGGTTGGCATTTTCAGCCAGCCAATAGTTCTCCTCAACATTGATGTTTGTGGTGTAGTTACTGCTCCATGGTGGACGAAGATATGGGTTCCAGATTCCCTGTAAATTAGCTGGAACTCCCGGGGTGCGTGAACTGCTGATCAGCAAATAGCGACCATATTGAAAATAAAGTATTTCAAGATTCTTATCCTCTTTACCTTCAGAATAACGTTTAAGCCTTTCGTTTGTGGGTAAATCAGGAGCATCGGTTTTTCCAAGGTTCAGACTTACCCGGTTGAAATATTTCTGGTAATCGGCCAGATGGGATGATTTCAATTCCTGAAACGACTTCGGGAAGGCTTTATCCAATTGACTTTTAGCCAGGTTTTCATCATTGACCCCATCAATAGCCGGGTCTTTATCAAATCCATTGAAACTAGTGGCAATGGATACATATATCAATGCTTCGGAAGCGCTTTCCACTCCAAGAGTATTATCGGAGGTAACAATTATACCATCACTGTTTTTAATTTTTATGAAGGTAGTAAAGCGTGTTCCCTTCTTTTCATCGAAAACAACGGAATCGGGAATATTTCCTAAATAGTTAGGAGCTGCATGTACAGGTGCATATCCTTTTGCTTTTAAAACAGAATTTCCGATGGATAAATTGTATTTCAATAAGCTTTCGAACCGGATATTAAAATTCAAAGCTGCTTTTTTCGAGCTTGTTAATTTGATAATCATTACCTGATCGGGGTAAGAAACAAAATATTCGCGCGTATAAGTTACCCCGTTAATTTTGTACTTTACTTTGGAAACGGCATTGCCGATGTTCAACTCGCGCTTGTAATCCTGAGGATTGGCAGTTTGCTTAAAATCGATAAACAAAGTACCAAGAGGGGAATATGATTCGGAATACTTCCCCTGAAGTTTGGACTGCAATTGGTCGGCTAATTTATAATTTTCGTTTTTTAACGCTTCCCTTAAGGCAGGCAGGTTTTTGTATGCCTCCGGATTCATATTTGCATCTACCGGACCACCCGACCATAATGTGGCATCGTTCAAGTATATTTTGTCAGAACTGACACCTCCAAATACTGATGCACCCATTTTACCATTGCCCAGTACGAGACTCTCTTCAAAATGCTTAGCCGGTTGATTATACCATAAAGTATTACCCGACTGGGCAAATGCTCCGATTCCTGAAAATATTAACGAAATGACTACCAGAATATATTTCTTCATATTATGTCAATTTTTAAATAAAAATGGCCGGTAATAAATGCACATTCAAAGAATCAAACCATATCACATTGTGGTCGTACTAAATTCTATTTTGAATCAACCATTACAAAAACAGCACTCCAGGCAGGAACAGCAAGTCTGATTCCTTTGGAAGTCAGTGCTGACCTGGCCTTTAAGTTTTCATAATCAGAAGGACCTCCGGCAACAGCAGTTGGCCCGGATCCATTGACAAACACTTTTCTTGAAAACTCGCCATTGTCGTTGCTGCCTTCCATTGAGTACCAATAAAAACGACTGCCCATTCTGAAATTTTTGAACTTTACCTGAACATTCTGGGCAGTTGCGGATGTATTTAAAATAGCCACACTTCCCTGCCCTGAAGTGTAAGTAGAACCATATGCTTTCACATTATTGTTTCCGCTCACTGTTGCATCAACTAAACGGTCACCAATACACTTCTGGAAAAAGTACATATAGTAGAATGAAGGACGGGGGCTCCAACGGACAACTCCTGGTTCATCGCCTGCACTGAAAAGACCATGATCATTGCCATTGGACCATCCATTGTATAAATCCCATCGCGCAGTAAGTCCAAATTTATTTTTCAGGGCTTCGGCCTGGACGATTACTGCAAATGTCCCGCTGGTGTTAGAAACCTGCTGCTTCGAATCCCTGGCCCACATATTCCATTCCGATAAAATAATTGGTTTAACTGTGCCGTTATTCCGTTCAATTTCACTAATCATAAAAGAGATCATTTGACCAGGAACTGTTAATGCCGAATTCAATACAGTACTTGCTGTTGAATTTTCGTCATAGGGTGTGATATAATTATGACCTATATAAATATCCGGTACATTATCCGCTTCCGGAATCATGGTTGTATTCCAGGTTTGGGTAGTTATCGTCTGCCACGATTGAGTAGGCGATTCCTGCATAACTGCACCCACATAAATGGTTTTTCCGATTTGATAAGCAGCTCTTTTCATTGAATCAGCAAACACTTTAAAATGCTTAGCATAGAGGTCTCCTGTTAAGTACTCTGTTTGTCCGTCTTTATTGGCATCCACATCAATACGGTAGCCCCACTCCCAATCGCCATAATTTTCGTTGCCAATTTCCCAATATTTCGTCCGCCCATTGTCGTAACGTACCCAATCAGCAGCCAGATGTGCAGCTGACGCGACCGGATCATTACCGGTTCCATATCTTGCATAACCATAATTAATCGTTATGAGACCCTCGCTGTTACTCTGTTGAAGCACAGAATAATAATCATCAACTGTAGCTTTCCAGCTATCATCCGATTTGCCATAAGAATATAAATTACCCGTCTGGTAAGTGCCATCAGCTTTTCGAAGTCGTGTCGGTGCATCAGAGGGGGGCTGGTTTTTATAACAATTCCAAAAATACACATCACTTCCGCTCCCGGCCGGAAAACGGATCACATTGGGCTTCAGATTCGTCAAATGATTGATAAACACCGGTTCATTGTACATCTGCGACATCCAGTTATTAGCATTGTGCCCAAAGATGGTTAACGGTATTTTTGTGATAACATTTGCTGCATCCACAGTCACTACTGTCCCTGAATTAGAGGCTACGGTTCCTTCGGTGTATTGAGGCGCTGTATAAGTCTTGGGCTGCCATTTGTCCAAAAAGAATCCCATAGTTTCGGAAACAGGAGGATCAACAGGATCTATAATCGTCGAGTCACTTGTAGCAGGGTCCTCAATATTCGAAGGCAGATCATGTTTTTTCGAACAGGAAAAAAACACCAGAATCATAAAACTTAAAATTGCCAGGATAGTGAGCTGCTTCTTAAATCGGAATATTTTCATAATTAATGATTTCTGACTGAGTATTGATTTTAAATACTTATTAAAATTCATTTATCCTGTATTTCGATTTTCAACATTTTAGACATTGTACTATTTCAAGACCTTAATTCTGACAATCGTAAATGAATAGGGATCGAGTATCGGACTTACTATTTTTCCATTTATTATTAATTCCTGTTCGACCGGGCTTATGAATGCAGGTTGTTCCAATGAGTTTGCATTATTAGTGTTTTCACTTTTCAGTACAATTATTTTAGCTTTTGGCATCAGTTTTTTAGATCCTTCGAGAATTATATTAGGTGTTTGGTCTTTTTCGGTTGAATTTATCAGTTTCAGTATAATTTCATTCACATTCTTATCAAAAACCGCCGAGGCAAACAATCCATTCTGTCCGGTGAGTGGTCTGTTTTTCATAAGCATAGGTAATACCTCTGTCCCCTTGTTATTTGAGAACATTTTCTGCACATAATAATTGGCTGTTCCGAACGACTTCAGGTTATCAAACCAGATCAGGTTGGGCGTCCATTGCCATGCATCCACATGCGCAAATAACGGAGCGTAAGAACACATATACACCACATCTGCATTTCGTTCCAAACCGGTCATAAAAGCAGCTTCGGACAGGGCACATTTCCAATTGTTCTGATTGTCGGGGCTGCAGGTAAATTTACTTTGTGCAGCATATTCGCCTGCAAATATTTTGAAGCTATTGCGATCGTAGTTGTCATAACGAGTGGCATTCTGAAGGAACCATTCCGGGTTGGCATAATAATGTTCATCCACAATCTGGGCATTTAGTTTTTTCAATTCTTTGGTGGCATAATCAAAATCCTTTCCTGACGGAGATGGACCTGTCCCGGTCACAATCTTAATATCCGGATACTTTTCTTTAATAGCTTTTACAAATACAGCGTAATGCTCGATATACTGGGATCCCCATTGTTCATTGCCTATACCAATAAATTTCAGGTTAAAGGGAGAAGGATGCCCCATTCGGGCTCGCATCTTTCCCCATCTGGAATCAGAGGAACCATTAGCGAACTCAATTAAATCGAGTGCATCCTCGATGTAAGGATCAAGTTGATCTAATGGGACTACTTCAGCTGTATTGAACTGGCAAGCCATGCCACAGTTCAATATTGGCAACGGTTCTGCACCAATGTCTTCAGCTAGTTGAAAATATTCAAAGAAGCCCATCCCGAATGATTGAAAATAGTCGGGTGTAAGACGGTGAGCGAATTCTGTATTCCATCTGTTTACAATCAAATGACGATCTTCAATATTTCCTATCGTTTTTTTCCATTGATAACGGTTTTCCAGGTCGCGGCCTTCAACAATGCAACCACCGGGGAAACGCAGGAATCCGGGTTTTAAATCCGCAAGGAGTTGCACCAAATCGGCACGCAGTCCTCCGGGCCGTTTTTTCCAGGTGTCATCCGGGAAAAGTGAAATCATGTCAATGTCAATAGACCCTTTCCCTTCAAACCAGATGTTCAGCCTTGCCTTAGGTTCGGTAGCACTAGCAGCAAAACTAACGGTGCATTTTCCCCACGCTTTTGATTCCGGGGTCAGGTTGGTTGTTCCTATTAATTTTCCCAGGGGATTCACCAATTCGATCCGCATTTTCATGGTACTGCCCTCCAACTGCCTGGCCAAAATCGAGAAATGGTAGGTCATTCCTTTTTTAATTCCCATTCCTCTGAAACCGGCATTTGACAAACCAAAAGATGGTTCTCCTTCTACAAGGGTAACTCTTGCATAACGAGGATTGCCAGGGTTTGTTTCACTTTGGTTGATAATCAAAATACCTGATGTAGTATCGGGCTTTAGTATTTTCCAGCCCATCAATGGTTTGGCAAATTCGAACGAACGGTTTTTGACCAGTTCAGCATAAATACCACCATCAGCAGCAAAGTTGATATCTTCAAAGAAAATACCCCACATGGTGGATTGGATAATTGCTTTGGGCTTTTCAACCCCGACAATGATGGGAAGGGTCTTTTGTGCAATTAAAGGCATCGGAACCAAAAACCCTGCAAAAGAAAGAAAGAATATTACTATTTTACTTTTCATACCGGAAGTTTTATCGGATCAGCAAGTGATTGACAGTGATCAATTTTTAATGAATCCTGTAAAGTCCGGCTCCATGATGGCTTATCGTCCGGGTGAATTCATTTTTGAAAGTTCCCAGGTTTTCACCACTCCAAAGATCAGTGATTTCATGAATTCCTGTGAGATCAAGAAGATCAAATTTTACTGTGATCTGTGCAGAATCCTGAGACAGAGTTTTGCTTTCTGCATCCTGCCCCTTATCCTTACTATTAAAAAGGGCAAGGTATTTATCGCCTGTAATTGGATCTTCTGCTGTCCAGGCAATAATATCATCTTCCCTGAAGAGTTGCTTGTTATTGATACTATGCTGATTTACAGCAATTACATCTTTATTGGTGATAAATGATAATGTAAATCCGTCATTCCCGGGAAGATCTCCGCCAAACATCAGAGGTGACCGGAATATAGAGAAGAGAGTCATTAAAGTATATTGTTCATCTTTTGTGAAGTTTGTCATCCTGTCTAATCCTCTTTCAGCACGGATACCTATATGACCAAGGGGAAGCATATCACCATCGGGCCAGTTACCGGGTGCAACATATTGAGCCCAGCGTTCCAGTACCGAGAATTCCTCTTTAAGCTGTAACCAGTTATCCCAGAAATCACCGACAGTCCGCCACATATTGGCGTTCTTTTTAATATGTTCTATCTGTTCAACAGGGGTTGGTCCAGGCGAAGTACTCAAAACAATTTTTCTGCCGGTACGGTCAATTGCTTTCCGAATCATTTCTATCTCTTCAGTATGATAAGGAGAAGAGAGGTCATCGATTTTAAGAAAATCAACACCCCAGGAGGCGTAAAGATCCATTATCGAGTTATAGTATTCCTGAGCACCAGATTTGGTTTTATCAACTGAATACATATCTTTCAGCCACTGGCATTGTCCTGCTGTGGAGCAGATATCCTTTGTTGTAACATTAGTTTTGAATACTGGTAGATTATTCTTTACGGCGAGTACAGGTACACCCCTCATCACATGAATACCGAATTTGAGACCTTTATCATGAATATAATCAGCCAGAGGTTTAAAACCCTTCCCATTTGCTGACGAAGGGAAACGATTCACTGCCGGTAACAAGCGACCATACTTATCAATGTTAAAGACAGGATCTTTTTCATTATAACCTCCTGATTTATCATTTGCCACATACCACCTTATATCAACTACAATATATTCCCATCCGAACTTTTTCAAATGTGCAGCCATATAGTCGGCATTAGCTTTAACTTCATTTTCAACTACCGTGGGGCCATAACAATCCCAGCTGTTCCAACCCATAGGCGGTGTAGGAGCCCATTTGTGAAAGGCAGGTATTGTAACCACTGATGTGTCCGAAATTTTAGTCTGACACAGTAAAAAAGGTTTGAGAGCAAGTGAAATTAGAATTATAAAAAATGTTCTTAAAGAGTTATTGAATAAAACCCTGATAAGACTCTTTTTCAGAATTTGTAATTTCTTTTTCATGGGATTATGACTCAATTCCTTTTAAATCAGAAACATTTATTATAATTACTTACACGTGTACTTTCACGTGTAAATATATGAAATGAATTTTGTTTCTGACCCTCATTTTGTGGAAAAAATATCGGTTATTTTACATTCAGTTTGTACCATTTAATCGCATTTTCGCTGTAAATCTTTCTGATAACTTTTTTCGGAAGCTGCAGCCCTTCGAATGTTCCCTTGAATTTATCAGAAGTCATCTTATCTCGTGAAGTGAAGTATTTCCAGTCGTCGAGCCATGTTTCATGAATCCATTTCGTGACCCTTTCGCGATCATTAGTTCCATTATCTGAAAGGTCCGTTGCGTAAAGGAGCCTGTCCTGATACTTAATACAAAAATCACGGACTCTTTCACGATCTTTTGCCGACTGATACTGCAGATGACAAATACGGGCAGCCATGTCAACAGCCATATTCGGAAATTTATCAAGCCTTTTTGCCAGCTCATCAACATTCCATTCGAGGCTGCCAAGGTGACAACCTATAAATTTAAGATCAGGATGCAATTCGAGAAGATGGTCACGGGCATTTATCTGATCTTCATATGAAGGATATTCGGGATGGAGGAACATATGATATCGTGAATTCTCTGCAAAATAGCTGCTGTCGCTGCTCACTGTCATTTCACTTAATGGCAGCCAGCAGTTTCGTGGTTCACCAAGATGACCTGTAATTGGCAGATTCTTACTAATAATAAAATCAATGACTGGCTTTAAGGCAGGATCGTCAATCATAATGAACTTACCGTTTTTGTCTCTTTCAGTCATTCCGATATTTTTCCAGAGCTTTACTGAAACTGCACCTCCTGAGATATTACTACCCAGATGACCAATAGCGTTTCTACTCCATGGCTCTGTTCCCCAGCCCAACGTATCAAAATAAAATGTGGCACTGTAGAAAACTTTCCCGGGATACTTGCTTATGGACAAAAGTGACCAATTAAGTTGTTGCTTAACTGATGTTGAGTCAGAATGGTCAACATTCAGAGTAATAAGCCTGAAATTATCTTTCATTGCCTGATCTTCAAAGAATCCCATGTCGCTGTTAATGTGAACATGAGAATCGATTTTCAGAACTAATTGATAATCTTCAGATGTATAATAATTGGTATGGCATCCAGTGAATACCAATAATGCAATAATGAAAAAAATAGTGCGGTTCTTCATTTTTTTTAAATGTTATACAGAGATTAAATTTATGCAAAAAAAAGGAGAGCACAAATAATATTCTGTGCTCTTCCCACTTCAATTTAAAACGAATTTAAGTTCTCTTTATCTATTTAGGCATTACAACATAAGGCGTATTGTTAAGAAAATCAAGGCTTTTCTGGCAACTTGTAAACTGGTCGAAACTATACTCTTCAACTTCAACTACACCATATTGCATTCCCGATTTAGCAGCTGCGGCCCAGATGGCAGCAAAATCCATCATTGTATCTGTACCGCCAATTTCTTTTTTATCTTTTATATGCCAGAGTTCGAAACGACCGGGATACTTATTGAAATAATCCACAGGTTTAGCACCGCCCATAACTGCCCAGTAAAGATCCATTTCGAACATCACTTTAGAAGGATCAGTATTTTCAAGCATGTAGTCGTAAATTGTATGACCATCCAGCTTTGTAGAAAATTCCTTATCATGGTTATGGTAACCGAAACGAATACCCTTGGCTTTGCATTTTTCACCAATCATATTAAAATAGTCACAATAACGTTTCAGTGTATCGAGAGAACGATATGCTCCATCATCCATAAATGGCTGAACAAGATATTTTGCGCCTGCAGCAACGTGAGCATCAATACAAACATCCCACCATGCCATGGTCTTTCCATAGTTGGCAGGATCAGGAAGTGACTGACCTACGTGAGAACTCAATATTGTTAAACCATTTGATTTACAAAGAATCTTAAAAGCAGATGGTTCCATATCATAAAGTTTTCCGTCGGCATAACCTGCAGGCTCGACAAATTTATAACCCATTTTGCCTACTTTAGCAATTGCAGCAGGCACGTCCTTCATGATGGAATCACGAATGGAATACAGCTGCAAACCTATGTTTTTCTGCGGTTTAGTTGTGTATGAATAAAAGGTGGAAATGACAAGGCCCGTAACAACTATTAACAGGACAATCGAAACAGTACTTCTTTTTTTCATTTTGATCAAGTTTAGATTTAAATGTCTTAGGTTTATTAATTTTGAATTCCCAAGTCCTTAATTTTTAATTAATTAAAATCAAAGAACTTATGTGGCAAAAATAGGAATTATTTATTTTTTTTCAAACATATATCTTTTATTCTTTAATATTTGCCAATCATATTGTTATTATTCCTCATCATTTTCCCCAATAACCTGTATCAAATATAGGATAAAAAGTTCCTCGGCCGTATTTTTTTGTGTTGGTAATAAATGCCTTAACTTTGAACCAATTTAATACCCAATGAATTCTGCAAAGAAGATTTCATTTTTATTCAGTTATCTGATGCTAATTTGGATATTCTCCTTCATAGTTGAGGGGGTTGTACATGCGCAGAGCCTGCAAAAGCCTGATTTCATCTATACCAAATCTGAATTCCCATCAAAAACACTCAAGACTAAAATCACTTATCAAAAAGTTTCAACCAGTTTTTACAAGACAGATAGCGTTTTTTCCTGTCATTCCCCAAAAGGATATATCCCATCTTTAATCCACAATATTGGAGAACAGGCGGCAGCTCCTTTTCATTTCACAACAAAACAGTGGTTATATACCGGCGCAGCTGCCGGCATCACTACTGCATTGATTTTTGCTGATGAAGATATAGATGCATTGGCACGAACACAAAAAGAAAAGCACCAATGGGTAAATAAATCCTCCCCTGTTATCTCTGAATTTGGCAGCAATTATGGTGTATATTCAGTTATTACCTGGGGCTTAGTCAGTGCTGCATTAAAAAATGAGAAAGGTGTCCAGACAAGTTTACTTGCAACCCAGGCAATGATAACCTCTGGTATATGGACTCAGGTAATTAAACTACTTACAGGCAGGGAGAGGCCAAAGGCTTCCTATATTTTCAGTGGTATAGAAGGCGGCAAATGGCATGGAGTTCTTTCAAAATACCTTGAAGTTAATGCTGATGACAGATCAAGATTTTCCTATGATGCTTTCCCTTCGGGTCACGCAGCTACAGCATTCTCAATAGCAACAGTATTTGCGACACAATATAATGAAAATAAAGCAGTTCCGGTCTTACTATATTCTGCCGCAACACTTGTTGGAATATCCAGGATGACCGAACATGAACACTGGGCTTCTGATGTTTTTGTAGGTTCTTTACTGGGGTATTTGTCCGGTAAGCAGGTAGTAAAGCATTATAACAGAACTCATCCGAAACCACATATTCCCTTGCAAACAGAACAAAAAAATAATACAGAAATCACCTTTATTCAATATGGAAATCAGATTGGATTCTCAATGGTATGGTAATACGATTTATTCAGAAATGAATTTCAATAATGGTATTAAAATTGGTTGTCCTTTTTCAGCTGTATATGAGACATTGGTCTGTTTAACATTATCTCCTTCCCGGGTTTGGTCACTTGTTGAAGTAGCATGTACATAAGGGTTCACTTTACTGATAAATATCAAAGCCCGTTCTTTTGCTTCCTGGGAAAAATTCATAAATTGAGGATAAACCGCAATGATTATATCTTCAAGCCCAGGATTCTTCGTCAAAATAACACCTTTCAAATTGGCGCTGATATTCTCATTTTGAACTATTACTACCGTACCTCCTGAAGGGATCCAATTCAGCCAGTTCATCTCTTCTCCTGCATTTTTTTCACTCCCCTTCTTAATAATGGCATCTGAATAGTACTTTTTCAACCCATCTTTAAAAAGCGGCGGAAGTTTGGTACTGTTAATATAACCGGATATCAGCCTGCAATTATTAAAGTGATCAATATTAAAATTATAATCATTGGCAATAAGGTGTCCGCCTGAATTCAACAGCTGATTACCAAATAAATCAGTTAGCGTCCTGAATTCAATTGTTGTAGTATCTAAAGAAGGATTATTCTTCAATATATAATCTCTGATCATACTGACATATCCTAATTTTTCAGATGATCCCAGATTGAGTTCATCATAATTCATTTTTATTTCACGTGGCACCTCTTCCAACCTGCTTATATTCAGTAATATTTTAGGAACAGCAACTCGTCCTTCATCCGAAAGCACCGGCTCATTTATAATGGAATTATCAGTTTCAGTTTCTTCAGCTTCAACATCTAAAATACCTGATGCCAGTCCACTTGCTGATACCGAGATATGAATCTTGCCTGGCTTTCCTGTAGACCTTATGACGTTTGATACCGGCATATCCATGTACCATGCCCCTTCCATCTCATGATTTTTGTTAATATCTGGTTCATAAACTGATGGGCCAACAAGAGTTGCGGGTCCCGATAATGTCCATTTAACTGAACTATTGGCACCATAGACATGATTCCCCTTTGAATCAACAATATCCGTAGTTATTATTACCACTGAACCACGATCGGCTTTTATTTTATTCTGTGATCCGTTAATAATTATTTTTGCCGGTTCACCTGCCATTACTACCTCTGTTTTTACTGTTTTCCCGTTTTTAGTACCGACAGCACTTATTGTTCCCTTCTCAACCAATACATTTTTAAAAGTAACACAATGCAAATTCGACTGGTCAGGCGACCGGACTCCTTTGCTTACGTCATTTACCATAAGCTCAACCTTATCACAATTGGAATTTACAACTATATCTTCCTTTTGTCCCTCATATTGCAATCGCCAATAAGACGGCTGAATAAAAACCATTAAATTTTTACCATAGCTCGCCTGCCAGAAATAGTAGATATATTTTGGGATCCTGTAAACATCCACTGTACCTGATGGATCAACATGTTGTAGGGGTGCATTCAGATATTCCAGGTCAGAACCATGGTCTCCATAAAGCCAGTTACACTGGTTCCCTGTCTCTGATACTCCACTTTGCTTAATTATATTCAACTTTGGTTCATCCGTCACACTTTCCTGTCTATCAGTTGGTTTCAGATCTTTAACATCCTGCTTAATCCATCCCCTTATAGTGCATCTTGAAAGTTCTTCAATAGCAAGATTTTTATCAGTATGTTTAACAAAAGCACCCGCTGAACCATCCGTAACCCGACATGCAGTCAATATCCTTGTTGAATCTTCAGCCAATGCAAATTTTGAATTGACAGCGTGGTTGGTCTCGTTTCCCATGCTCCACAACATAATACTTGGATGGTTACGGTCGCGACGTATCATCTCTTTCATCTGCTGTTCCTGAACTTCTACAGAGAATTCCTGATTTTTTATGCTTGGGGATTCTTCATCTATTGCAATACCGAGTTTATCTGCCAGATCGTACACAAGCTTGTCGTTGGGATAATGTGCAGTCTTTACAAAGTTATAATTCAGATTTTCAGCCATATCTTTATAATCCATAATCGTAATCCATTTTGGAATGGCATCTCCCAGCCATGGATAATCCTGGTGCCGGATTCCTCCCTGGATCACCATCTTTTTACCGTTCACATAGAGGAAGTTTTCTTTATAATCCCACATGAACCAACGAAAGCCCAGAGAGCTTGAATAGATATCTGCAACTATCTTCCCATCAATAACTTGTGTAAAAACCTTGTAGAGGTAGGGATCATCATTTGACCATAAATGGGGGTTTTTGATAGGTTTACCGGTCTGATCGAACTTATATAGTTGGCCCGGATTTATAACAGCTTCCGATTTTATTACCTGAATAACTTTATCATTAGAATCGGCAATTGAAGTCTGTAAAGTACATGTTTTCTTTTGCAGATTATCATTTTTGACCCAGGTCTGCACTCTCACAATGCCTTCTTTCTCCGAAACCTGAGGCGTCGTTACAAATGTTCCTCCCTCATGGTTTGAGGAGCCCTGCATAGGTATGAAAAGTTTATCTTTAAGGACGAGCGTAACATCCCGATAGATACCGCCATAGACATCAAAATTGGCTGCTGCCATTGGAGGTATCCTAAAATTATCCTTCTGGTGGTTATTTACTGCAATAGCAAGAACATTATCTTCGCCAGGTTTAACATCTGCTGTAATATCGAAATCGAAAGAGCCATAACCTCCTTTATGATCACCCAGATATTTACCATTGAGCCATACTTTGCAGTATTTCTGAACGCCTTCAAACTCAACAAAAACCTTCCGGTCGAAATATTCCCTGTTAACAGAAAAGTGCTTACGATACCAGCCCCATCCCATCCACCAGTATAGGTTATCAGATTCTGAAGGATTCCTGATAAAAGGATGAAGTTCACCTGTGGTTTCGTATGTGCTCCAGGTATGCGGAATACTTACTACCGGCCATTTGGAATCATCAAATCCCGGAGCTTCATACCCTTTATTTGCATCTGTGCCCGGGAAATAATTGAATGTCCACTGGGAATTAATTATCTTTTCAATCCTGCGACTTTTCTGATTTTCTACTGGTTTCTTCTGGGCAAATGAAACTGAAAAGAAAAGTAATATCGAAAACAGAATAGTGATAATTTTCATATTCAGCGTGTTATGAAGATTAAATTATTATGTACAAGATAATAAATATTTAGAAGATTTAAAGGATGGTTTTGATTTTTTGATTAATGAATTAATATTTCAAATGCATTTACTATGGCTGGATTTAGTGTCAAAATAGTTTTTTTAAGTAAAAAGTCTTGCTGCAAGAAAATTTTATCAGTCGAATTAACATCATGTAATCTTCTGAAATCCAATATATAAAGAAAAATTTTAATCGAACTTATTCAGAATAAATTATAACCAATATGAAGAAAAACAGGACTTTTCCTTTGATATATTAAAAATATAGGTACATTTGTCCGACAATTTATAATAAAACAGTGAGAATATCTTTAATCCATATTATAGTCCTCATCCTCATTATTGATCATCGCGTATGACCCGGGAATAATATGTGTTACTATAGACATACAGAAGCTTTCCGGGAAACCGGGAAGCTTTTTTTTTAATATGATTTCTTAAAATGAAGACACAACTCCGAAGCTCAAAGACAATAACCGGCAGGAATATGGCAGGGGCAAGAAGCCTGTGGCGTGCTAACGGGATGAAGGAAGAACAAATGGGAAAACCTGTAATCGCTGTTGTCAATTCATTTTCACAATTCGTTCCGGGACATGCGCATCTTCATGAGATTGGTCAGGTTGTTAAAAAGGAGATTGAGAAGAGAGGTCTCTTTGCTGCCGAATTCAACACAATAGCTATCGACGACGGAATAGCTATGGGTCATGCCGGAATGCTCTACTCTCTCCCATCCAGAGAACTAATAGCTGATAGCGTTGAATATGTTTGTAATGCACATCTTGCCGATGCAATGATCTGCATAAGCAACTGCGATAAGATTACTCCCGGGATGCTGATGGCAGCCATGAGAATTAATATTCCTGTTGTTTTTGTTTCAGGAGGGCCTATGGAGGCCGGGCGTTTTAATAACAAGTATCTTGATCTGGTTGATGCAATGGTTGCAGGTGCAGATGACACAGTCAGCGATAGTGATCTGTACGAGATTGAAAAATCTGCGTGTCCTACATGTGGTTCATGCTCAGGGATGTTTACTGCCAACTCAATGAATTGTCTGACAGAGGCATTAGGGCTTTCCCTCCCCGGGAACGGTACTGTTGTTGCTACTCATAAGAACAGGGTGAAACTATTTGAAAAAGCTGCCGGATTAATAGTAGATCTGGCTGAGAGGTATTACAGCGATGGTGACGATTCGGTCCTTCCCCGTTCTATTGCATCAAAGGAAGCATTTTTGAATTCAATGTCGCTCGATATTGCTATGGGCGGATCTACCAATACGGTTCTTCATCTCCTTGCAATCGCTCAGGAGGCAGGAGTAGATTTTACAATGAAGGACATTGACGAACTTTCCCGCAAAATTCCGAATATTTGCAAAGTAGCTCCGAGTTCACAATATCACCTCCAGGATGTTAACCGGGCAGGAGGGATTTTAGGCATAATGGGTGAACTGGATCGCGGTAACCTGATAAACACTTCAGTTAAACGAGTTGATTATTCATCCCTTCGGGAAGCAGTTTCTGACTGGGATATTAAGAGTGGTACTGCGAAAAAGGAGGCTTTTGATACCTTTGCCAGCGCTCCTTCTAATGTAAAAAACCTTAAAATGGGTTCTCATAATACAATGTATTCAGAACTCGACACCGACAGGGAAAAAGGATGTATCCGGTCGGTTAATTTTCCCTACACAAAAGATGGCGGTCTTGCTGTTCTTTATGGTAATATTGCCCGGAAGGGATGCATAGTTAAAACAGCAGGTATTGATCCTTCATTGTTCTCATTCGACGGGAATGCTGTAATATTTGAATCACAAGATGATGCCGCTGATGGAATCCTGAAAGGGGCTGTTAAAGAGGGTGATGTGGTAGTTATCAGATATGAAGGTCCAAAAGGAGGTCCGGGTATGCAGGAGATGCTCTATCCTACTTCATATCTGAAATCCAAAGGACTCGACAAAAAATGTGCGCTTATAACTGACGGGAGGTTTTCGGGAGGAACATCAGGGTTGTCTATCGGTCATGTATCACCGGAAGCAGCATCAGGTGGAGAGCTTGCTCTGATCAGGACCGGCGATCGTATCGAAATAGATATCAGCGCAAGAAAAATAAATGTCCTTTTATCTGATAATGAGCTAAATATGAGGCTAAAAGAAGAAGAATCTAAAGGAGATAGAGCTTTTAAACCTGAAAAACGTGACCGTAAAATTTCTTCAGGTTTGAAAGCTTATGCTGCAAACGTAAGTTCTGCAGATTTAGGAGCAGTACGACTGATATAAAGCACAGGGCACAGGGCTCAGGGCGAAGAGCTTAGAGCAAAGGGCACAGATAGACTGCATGATTGCAAGACTGAAAAACAAATAGATAAATAGATAAC
The DNA here is from genome assembly GCA_017882305.1 of Bacteroidales bacterium. Lineage (GTDB taxonomy): Bacteria > Bacteroidota > Bacteroidia > Bacteroidales > VadinHA17 > LD21. Next base: position 22,465 of record JADGPU010000004.1, read on the forward strand.
AAGACAATAATTAGTATGAAGACTGAACACGAAAAAGAACAAGCAACACTAGAGTTAAATGGACAGGAACATATTACTGGTTCAGATGCTCTTCTTCAATGCCTGATAGAGGAAGGTGTAGACACTATTTTTGGTTATCCGGGTGGAGCAATAATGCCAGTTTATGACAAACTTATGGATTATGAAGATAAACTGCATCATATTCTGACTCGTCATGAACAGGGAGCTGCACATGCCGCTCAGGCATATGCCATGGTTACAGGCAAACCAGGAATCTGTTTTGCCACATCAGGACCAGGTGCTACGAACCTTGTAACAGGAATTGCCAATGCATTTCTTGATTCAGTTCCTGTGGTATTCATTACGGCCCAGGTGGTATCGGGTCTTATCGGTACCGACGCGTTTCAGGAAACTGATATCATAGGCGTTTCAATGCCGGTCACAAAGTGGAACTGCCAGGTAAAAAAACCACAGGATATTCCTGAGACAATTGCAAAAGCTTTTTATATCGCAAAGTCCGGCAGGCCAGGTCCTGTTCTTATTGATATAACAAAAGATGCCCAGCTTGAAAAGCTTTATTTCAAGTACAAAAAATGTAACTACATCAGAAGTTATAATCCTCACATTCCATTGCATACCAAGGCAATAGAATCGGCTGCAATAATGATAAACCACGCTGAAAGACCATTAATTCTTGCTGGTCATGGAGTTCTTATTGCAGGAGCAGAAGATGAGCTGAAAACATTTGCTGAAAAAACCGGAATACCTGTAGCATCCACTCTGCTTGGCCTATCCGGTTTCCCTTCCAATCATCGTCTGTTCACCGGTATGCTTGGCATGCATGGCAACTACGGACCTAATCTACTCACTAATGAAGCAGACCTGATCATAGCGATAGGGATGCGTTTCGATGACCGTGTAACCGGTAATCTTAAGAAATATGCGAAAAAAGCAACCATAATTCACATTGAGATCGATGAGGCTGAGATAAATAAGAACGTCATAGTCGATGTCGAAATAAACAATGACGCTAAAGAGGTACTAAAATATCTTATCACTCTTGTAAAAGAGAATTCTTTTGAAAAATGGATCAGAGAATTCAGGATTTGTGATAAGACTGAATACGAGAAAGTCATAAAACCGGAAACAAAACCTGAAAAAGGTGAGTTAAGAATGGGTGAGGTTGTAAGCCGCATATCAGAACTGACTAAAGGCGAAGCAATAATAGTAACGGATGTCGGACAGAATCAGATGTACGCTGCCCGTTATTATAAATTCAGTCATCCCAACAGCCTGGTCACTTCCGGTGGTATGGGAACCATGGGATTCGGACTTCCCGCCGGTATAGGCGCCAAGATTGGGAGACCCGATAAACCTGTTGTAACATTTGTCGGAGATGGAGGTTTCCAGATGACAATACAGGAGTTGGGAACTATTCTGCAATACAATGTGCCGGTTAAAATAATTGTACTAAACAATAATTACCTGGGTATGGTACGCCAATGGCAGGATATGTTCTTCGATAAGAGATATGCTTCAACGAAACTGGTAAATCCTGATTTTGTAATGATTGCAAATGCATATAATATCCCTGCAAAAAAAGTTTTGAAGAGAGAGGATCTCAAAAGTTCACTGGAAGAAATGCTTGCTTCAAAAGGTCCGTATCTTCTTGACATTGCAATTGAGAAGGAAGGAAATGTCTTCCCAATGGTGGAACCCGGATCATCAGTTTCCGAAGTAAGATTGACTTATTAATAATAATACTATGAAACAGGAATATACAATATCGCTTTTCACTGAGGACCATATCGGGATCCTTGGTCAGATAACAATTATTTTAACAAGAAGGCAGATCAATATTGACAGTATAACTGCTTCGGAATCAGCTGTAAAGGGTGTACAACTGCTTACTATTGTCGTGAAGACTACAAATGAGATGGTTCAGAAGGTGGCAAGACAAATGGAAAAACTGGTCGATGTAATGAAAGTTTTTGTACATACATCTGATCAGATTATTTACCAGGAGATTGCTCTTTTCAAGGTCACAACAAAAGGCTTAATGTCGGGTAATGTTATTGATCATATTGTACGTGCCCACCATGCACGAATACTTGAGGTATCTCCGGAATATATCGTACTTGAAAAAACAGGTCATAAAACCGAAATAACTGAATTACTTACTCAGCTTGAACCCTATGGTGTTCTTCAATTTGTGAGATCAGGAAGGGTGGCTATAACTAAGCAGGTGAAAGAGTTGAATTCATATCTTAAAGAGATGGATGAAGCTAACCGTTTTAAAACAGAACCAACATTAAATTGATTTTTAACCTCCATTTGGGAGGATGGGGTAAAAAAAATTAAAAACCAGTATTAACCACATATTTAATATTTAAGATCATGGCAAAAATTGATTTTGGCGGTGTCGTCGAAAATATAGTCACAAGAGAAGAATTTTCACTTTCAAAAGCCCGTGAAGTACTTAAAAATGAGCTCGTCGCTGTTATCGGTTATGGCGTTCAGGGACCCGCACAGGCAATGAATATGAAAGATAACGGTATAAATGTAATTATCGGACAGGCACCTGAGTTCAAAGCCGACTGGGATAAAGCTGTTGCTGATGGCTTTGTACCGGGTAAAACTCTGTTTCCTGTTGAGGAAGCCGTAAAAAAAGGTACGATAATTCAATACCTCGTTTCGGATGCTGCTCAACGTATACTATGGCCAAAAGTAAAACCATGCCTCAAAAAAGGAGATGCTCTTTATTTTTCCCACGGGTTTTCAATTACTTACAAGGAACATACTGGTGTCATTCCCCCTGATTTTGTTGATGTTATCCTAGTTGCACCCAAAGGTTCCGGAACAAGTGTAAGACGCAATTTCCTGGCAGGTGCCGGAATTAACTCAAGTTTTTCAGTTTTTCAGGATTTTACCGGGAGAGCCGAAGAACGTACGATTGCCTTAGGCATTGCTATTGGTTCAGGTTATCTCTTCCCTACAACCTTTGAACAGGAGGTTTATAGCGACCTGACAGGAGAACGAGGTGTTTTAATGGGTGCTCTTGCAGGAATTATGGATGCACAGTACCAGGTACTCAGGGAAAATGGACATAGTCCGTCTGAAGCATTTAATGAGACTGTGGAGGAACTGACCCAGAGTCTTATAAGACTGGTTGATGAGAAAGGGATGGACTGGATGTACTCTAACTGTAGTGCAACTGCACAACGTGGTGCACTCGACTGGCGTCCAAAATTCAAAGCAGCTACTCTTCCTGTTTTCATCGATTTGTACAATAAGGTCAAATCAGGAGAAGAATGTGTCAGAGTTCTTAAGTCAACAGGTGCTGCTAATTATAAACAGGTACTTGATGCCGAGCTTAATGAACTTGGTAATTCAGAGATGTGGAGAACAGGTGCTGCTGTGAGAAAACTAAGACCGGTGAAATAAAAATCTTTTACAAATAATTTATAATTATGGACGATAAGGTCATTATTTTCGATACCACCCTCCGGGATGGAGAACAGGTGCCTGGATGCCAGCTGAATACAATTGAAAAAATTGAAGTCGCACAGGCTCTTGAAGCGCTCGGGGTCGATGTGATCGAAGCTGGTTTCCCCATTTCAAGCCCTGGAGATTTCGCATCGGTGGTAGAAATATCAAAAGCAGTCTCAAACCCTGTAATATGTGCTCTTACACGGGCCGTTAAAAAAGATATAGAAGTCGCAGCTGATGCTCTTCAGCATGCAAAAAGAAAAAGGATACACACTGGTATCGGTGTTTCTGACTTCCACATAAAATATAAGATCAAGACAACACCTGAGGAGATATTGAAAAGAGCTGCAGATGCAGTTAAATATGCGAAAAAATTTGTTGATGATGTTGAGTTTTATGCTGAAGATGCAGGCAGAAGTGAAAATGTGTACCTGGCAAAAGTTATCGAAGCTGTAATAAAGGCCGGAGCTACTGTTGTAAATATACCTGACACAACTGGTTACTGCCTTCCCGAAGAATACGGTCAGAAGATAAAATATCTCAGGGAAAATGTTCCCAATATTGATAAAGCCACTATCTCAACACATTGTCATAATGATCTGGGTATGGCAACTGCCAATACAATGATGGGGATCTTAAATGGGGCAAGACAGGTCGAAGTGACAATAAATGGTATCGGAGAGAGAGCCGGAAACACATCTCTGGAAGAGATTGCTATGATCATAAAAAGTCACCATGAACTTAAATTAAGAACTGATATCAATTCAAAACTGATCTTTGGCACAAGCCGGCTTGTTTCAACTCTCATGAGCATGCCTGTCCAGGCTAATAAAGCAATAGTAGGGAGAAACGCATTTGCTCATTCTTCGGGCATTCATCAGGATGGCGTTCTTAAGAACAGGGAAAACTATGAAATCATCGATCCCGTTGAGGTTGGGATCAGAGAGTCTTCAATAATCCTTACAGCACGAAGTGGAAGGGCTGCTCTTAATCATCGTCTTGAATTGCTCGGATTCAACTTCGGAAAAGAGGAGATTGATGATATTTATCATCGTTTCCTTCTGCTCGCCGACAAGAAAAAAGAAATCAACGATGAGGATATAAGAATACTTGCCGGTGTTGTTTTCCAGGGAGAAAAATCACTTAAACTCGATCTCCTTCAGGTTTCCTGTGGAAAATCATTAATTCCTGTTGCCACTGTCGGTGTGAAGATTAATGGTGAAGTGCACTTCTCAACAGCTTCCGGCAACGGGCCTATCGATGCAGCATTCACAGCCGTCAAACAGCTGATCAGCAAAACCGTACATCTCGAAGAATTTCTTATTCAGGCAATTACCAAAGGAAGTGATGACCTCGGTAAAGTACACATACAGGTCGAACACCTGGGAAAAATCTATTATGGTTTTTCTGCAAACACCGATATCATTACCGCTTCAGTTGAAGCCTTTATTGACGCTCTTTCTAAAATCAAATAAATCCTCTGTGCAACTCTGTGGATCCTCTCTGATCTCTGTGTAAGTTCTTAATTATTAGTTACACGGAGAGACACAGAGAAGACACAGAGAGACACTGAGAAAGAATAAATATTTTAATTAATGAAGTCAAAAACACTTTTCGACAAAATCTGGGACAATCATGTAGTTCGATCCATTGAAGATGGACCCGATGTCCTTTATATCGACAGGCATTATATACACGAAGTTACCAGTCCACAGGCTTTTAATGGTCTGAAAGAACGTGGTATCCCGGTATTCAGACCTGGTAAAACTATAGCCACTGCCGACCATAATATACCCACCAAGGACCAGCATCTTCCAATCCGTGATCAATTATCCCGGACACAGGTTGAAAGGTTGAGCGAAAACTGCCAGAAGTATGGTATCGAGTTGTTTGGTCTTAACCATCCAAAAAACGGTATAGTACATGTAATTGGTCCGGAACTGGGATACACCCTGCCCGGAATGACAATAGTCTGCGGTGATAGCCATACATCTACACATGGGGCGTTTGGTACAATTGCATTTGGTATCGGAACCAGCGAGGTTGAGATGGTACTTGCAACTCAGTGTATTATTCAGCCAAAACCAAAGAAAATGAGGATCACACTTGATGGTGAACTTCATAAAGGAGTGACTTCCAAAGATATAATCATGTATATTATATCTGAAATCTCGACCAGCGGGGCAACAGGATATTTTGTAGAATATTGTGGTTCTGCAATTAGAAGCCTGACCATGGAATCCAGGATGACAATCTGTAATATGAGTATCGAAATGGGTGCCCGGGGTGGTCTGATCGCCCCTGACGAAACTACATTTGAATATCTCAGGAAACTTCCTTCAATCCCGGGAATAGGTGACCTTAATTCATCAATCAATGATTGGAAAAAGCTTATAAGCGATCCTGATGCATTCTTTGACAACGACCTGAAATTTGATGCCGGTTTAATAAAACCGATGATAACTTATGGTACAAACCCTGGAATGGGTATGGCAATCGATGATTCAATTCCTTTGTCAGATGAGAATGGAAATAAAGCCTCTTCCTCATTTTTAAAATCACTTGATTATATGGGTTTTAAACCCGGAATGAAACTGCTCGGCCATCCCGTAGACTATGTTTTCATGGGAAGCTGCACAAACGGCAGGATTGAGGATTTCAGGGCATTTGCAGAGATCATCAGTGGTAGAAGAAAAGCAGATAATATCACCGCTCTAATCGTTCCCGGTTCAAAAAAGGTGGAAGAACAGATGATTGCTGAAGGTCTCATAAACCTTTATAAAAGTGCAGGTTTCGAGGTAAGGCAACCAGGATGTTCCTCCTGTCTTGCAATGAATGAAGATAAGATCCCTCAGGGGAAATATGTAATTTCGACATCTAATCGGAACTTTGAAGGGAGACAGGGTCCCGGTGCCAGAACTATGCTTGCTAGTCCACTCACAGCAGCTGCAGCAGCGATAACCGGGAGAATAACAGATCCAAGGGAATTTATGACCGAAGAAAATAAAGTTAAAAAATAATCAGATATGCCAAAAGTTAAGTTTGATATACTTGAGTCAACCTGTGTACCTCTGCCGTTTGAAAATGTTGATACCGATCAGATTATCCCGGCCAGATTTTTAAGTGCCATTTCAAGACAAGGATTCGGAGATAACCTTTTCCGCGACTGGAGATACACAAAAGCCGGTGAGAAAAACTCCGAGTTTGTTATGAATAATCCTGATTACGCCGGAAAGGTACTTGTTGCAGGTAAAAATTTTGGAAGCGGATCAAGTCGTGAACATGCTGTCTGGGCTATTTTTGATTATGGTTTCAGAGCTGTGGTATCGAGTTTTTTTGCTGATATTTTTATGAACAATGCCCTTAATAACGGCCTCCTTCCAATAGTAATTTCTGATGATCTTCTTAAAAAACTTCTAAGCCTGGTTCAAAATAACCCGGACACAAAAGTTAAAATTGATCTTGAAAAACAGACTTTTACGATTTTATCAACGGGAGATTCGGTGAAATTCGGGATCAATCCTTATAAGAAAGAATGTCTGATTAAAGGGCTGGATGACATTGACTTTCTGTTGAGTATTAAAAGTCAGATAATCAATTATGAAAACAATAAAAGCCTTCTACAATGAGAGTTGAAATAATGGATACTACCCTCAGGGACGGGGAACAAACGCAGGGAGTGTCATACTCACCGCTAGAAAAACTTCACATCGCCAAGCTTCTTCTTAAGGATCTTAAAGTCGACAGGATTGAAGTGGCTTCAGCACGAGTTTCCATAGGGGAATTTGAGGCTATCAGACAAATAACTGGCTGGGCCCGACATAACAATCTAAACAGAAAAGTAGAAGTACTGGGGTTTGTCGACGGTGATATCTCTTTAAACTGGATTGATGATGCAGGAGGAAAGGTTATCAATCTTCTTTGTAAAGGTTCACTCCGCCATCTCGAAAAACAATTGAGAAAAACACCTGAAAAGCATGTGAGTGATATTAAAGAGATTATCCGGAAAGCTGAAGCGCGTGATATGGAGGTTAATATTTATCTCGAAGACTGGTCAAATGGAATGATCCATTCTGAAGAATATGTTTTTTATATGATGGATTCTCTAAAGGATGCAAACATCCAAAGATTCATGCTGCCTGATACCCTGGGCATCCTTAACCCGGAACAGACCTTCAACTTCTGTAAAAAAATTATTGACCGGTATCCTTCACTTCATTTTGATTTTCATGCACATAATGATTATGATCTGGCAGTTGCCAATGTCTTTTCAGCAGTTAAGGCAGGAATAAAAGGAATTCACACAACTATTAACGGTCTGGGAGAAAGAGCCGGGAATGCACCTCTTTCAAGCGTAATTGGTGTTCTTCGCGATCTTACTAAAACGGAGACAGGGATAAATGAGTTTGAGATTACCAAAGCAAGTAAAATAGTAGAGACATTCAGCGGAATACGTATACCTGTGAACAAACCAGTTATCGGGGAAAATGTTTTTACGCAAACATCTGGAGTGCATGCTGACGGAGATAGTAAAGACAACCTCTATTATAATAATCTGCTTCCGGAACGCTTCGGAAGAAAAAGGAAATATGCCCTTGGGAAACAATCGGGCAAGGCAACAATCCGGAAAAACCTTGAAGAGTTCGGGCTATTTCTGAATCCTGAATCTCTGACAAAAGTGACTCAGAAAGTCATTGAACTTGGGGATAAAAAAGAGAATGTTACCACAGAAGACCTGCCTTTTATCATCGCAGATGTGCTGGGAAGTGAAGAGATTAACTATAAGATCTTTATCAAAAACTATTCCCTGTCCCTCTCCTACGGTTTAAAACCATTTGCAAGTGTCCTGATTGAGATTGACGGTAATTTGTATCAGGAAACATCATCTGGCGACGGACAATATGATGCATTTATGAAAGCATTAAGGATAATCTATGACAAACTTGGAAAACATTATCCGGTATTAACAGATTACCAGGTATCTATACCTCCTGGCGGTAAGACTGATGCCTTTGTAGAGACTGTCATCACCTGGGATTACAATGGGAAGGAATTTAAAACCAGGGGATTGGATGCCGATCAGACAGAATCGGCTATAAAGGCAACTGAAAGAATGCTGAATATTATTGAGAATATTGAAATAAAAACTCTGGCTGATAAAAGATTAACCGAAGTATAGAAATATATCAAATATCCTGACATTTATCCTTATATAAATAATACAATAATAAATTCTATTGAACTTATGAGTAAATCATACAATATTGCTGTTATTCCTGGTGACGGTACCGGTCCGGAAGTTGTCAGGGAAGGTAAAAAAGTACTGAGTGCAGTAGCTTCAAAATTTGGATTTAAGCTGAATTTCGAAGAATTTGATTTTGGAGGAGATCGTTATCTGAGAACAGGTGAAATACTACCGGATTCTGCACCAAATCAATTAAAAAAGTTTGATTCGATTTTTTTAGGCGCTATAGGGCATCCCGATGTAAAACCAGGCATTCTGGAAAAAGGAATTCTGCTGAAACTACGTTTTGAATTGGATCAGTATATTAATCTTCGTCCGATTAAACTGTACCCTGGAGTGGCCACACCGCTTAAAGATAAAGGGCCAGAGCATATTGATTATGTTGTAGTAAGGGAAAATACAGGGGATGTATATACAGGTATAGGCGGTGTTACCATGAAAGGTACTCCAAATGAAGTTGCCATTCAGAACATGGTTTATACCCGTATGCAGGTTGAGCGTTGTCTGCGATATGCTTTTGAATACACGAGAAAAAGGAATAAGAAAAACACTCTTGCTCTTTGCGGAAAAACCAATGTATTAACTTATGTATTTGATCTTTGGGAAAGGGCGTTCCATGAGATTGGGAAAGCTGATTATCCCGATATTAACCGCGAATACTATCACGTGGATGCAACCTGCATGTGGATGGTTAAAAATCCCGAATGGTTTGATGTAATTGTTACAACCAATATGTTTGGCGATATTATAACCGATCTTGGAGCCATTACTCAGGGAGGAATGGGAATCGCTGCCGGAGGAAATATTAATCCTGAAGGTGTTTCTATGTTTGAGCCTATTGGCGGTTCTGCTCCGAAATATACGGGTAAGAATGTCATTAACCCACTGGCTTCAATTGCATGCGGAGGCATGATGCTTGAACACCTTGGAGAAAAAAAAGCCGCTCATGCAATCGAAAACGCTATCATGGATGTAACAGCCAACAAATTAAAAGATATGGGAGCAGGCAGAATGGGATTTTCAACCTCTGAAGTCGGAGACCTTGTTGCTGAAAGAGTTTAGTTATAAAAAATCAAGTTTTGTTATTATTTGTTAATTTTTTGCTATCTTTGCATTTATAATTATAAGAAATGTTCAACAAATCAACATTACACCATCATTTTCATCTTTGCTTTCAGGCGAGGTGATAGTGATATGTATGGAAATAAAAATATCATAAACCCGTCTGAGCAGATCAGGCGGGTTTTTTTATTTAAAAAAAGTAAAATGAGTGAACTGAAAATTGCGATTCAAAAGAGCGGACGACTTAGTGAAAATTCAAAAAAGCTACTGGAAGAATGTGGTATCAAATTCTCTAATGGCATCAGCGTCCTTAAAACAACTGCCAGAAATTTTCCCGTGGAGCTCCTCTTCCTTCGGGATGATGATATACCTCAGTATGTGGAGCAACAAGTTGCTGACATTGGTATTCTTGGCGAAAACATGGTATTTGAAAAGAATAAGGATGTAACTATAATAGAACAGCTTGGGTTTGCACAGTGCAGACTGAGTCTTGCCATTCCAAAAGAAGAAAAATATGATGGTTTAGAATATTTCATGAATAAGAAAATTGCCACAAGCTACCCGCATATCCTTACAGGTTTTCTTAAGAAAAATAAAATAACTGCTGAGATAGAAGAGATCAGTGGCAGCGTGGAAATTGCTCCCGGAATAGGTTTGGCTAATGCAGTATGTGATATTGTAAGCTCAGGCAGCACGCTGCTTACCAATGGTTTACATGAAGTTGAAACTATTCTTAAAAGCCAGGCAGTCATTATCGGGAACAGAAACCTGACTCCTGAAAAACAAACGATTCTAAACAGCTTACTTTTCAGGATAAGGGCTGTCAAAAATGCGAAAGAGAATAAATATATATTACTCAATACACCCCAATCGGCAATTGCGAAAATATGCAGTATTCTTCCGGGTATGAAAAGCCCTACTATCGTGCCGTTGGTAGAAAAAGGATGGTACAGTCTGCATTCTGTTGTAAAAGAGGACGAATTCTGGGAAAGGATTGATCAGCTCAAGGCTGCAGGTGCGGAAGGTATTCTGGTTATACCAATCGAGAAAATGATACTCTAATGAAAACAATAGTACTTCCTGGAAAAGAGAGATGGGATGAGCTCTGCAGACGTCCTCAGATAGCCAGAAATGATCTTGAAAATGTTGTCAGAGATATAATAAACAGAGTAAAATCAGAGACTGACAATGCAGTTTATTTTTACTCCGAAAAATTCGATGGTGTGCCTCCGGGAAACTTAAAGGTTACACCATATGAGATCCGGGATTCAGCCCGACAGATCCCACAGGAGTTAAAGAATGCAATAAATGTAGCTAAAAAGAATATTGAGAGTTTCCATTCTGCGCAACTTCTGACTGAACCGGTTATTGAAACTTTCAAAGGCGTCAGATGCTGGAGAAAAAATGTTGCAATTGAAAGAGTAGGGCTATATATACCGGGAGGAAGTGCCCCTCTGTTTTCAACCCTGCTTATGCTAGGCATTCCGGCTAATCTGGCAGGATGCAAACAAATAGTTGTCTGTACTCCTCCAGGGAAAGATGGAAGAGTAAGCCCTTTGATTCTTTATACTGCTCAGCTTATCGGGATATCTGAAATATTCAAAGCAGGTGGAGCACAGGCTATCGCTGCGATGGCATATGGTACGGAGAGCATTCCGAAAGTTTACAAAATATTTGGACCTGGTAATCAATACGTTACAAAGGCGAAGGAGATGGTCCAGCAGGATGGTGTTGCGATAGACATGCCTGCAGGGCCAAGTGAAGTTTTAGTGATTGCAGACAACAGAGCCAATCCCGAATTTATTGCAGCTGACTTGCTTTCACAGGCTGAGCATGGGCCTGATAGTCAGGTTATTTTGCTGAGTGATAATCAAATACTTATAGAAAGAATAAAATCTGAAGTTGATAGTCAGGTGAAGTTGTTACCAAGAAAAGATATTGCATTAAAAGCCCTGGAAAACAGTAAATTGATCCTGTTGCCAACACTGAATGATTGTATAGATTTCAGCAACTTATATTCACCGGAGCACCTGATTATTAATACTGCTGATGCAAATTCAGTTGCAAACAGCGTAATAAATGCAGGCTCTGTATTCATTGGAAATTTCAGCTGTGAAAGCGCCGGTGATTATGCATCCGGAACAAACCACACACTTCCGACAAATGGATTCGCAAAAAATTATAGCGGGATCTCAACTGAAAGTTTTCTCAAAAAAATATCTTTTCAGGAGATAAATGCTGAAGGCATCAAAAACCTAGGACCCACAATAGAACTGATGGCTGAAGCAGAGTCCTTAATAGGGCATAAAAATGCAGTAAGTTTAAGACTTAAAAGTTTGGAGAATGGTTGACCTTAATAAACTAGTAAGGGAAAATGTTATTAAACTTACTCCCTATTCAAGTGCCAGAGACGAATTCAATGGCAAAACAGGTGTTTTTATGGATGCCAATGAGAACCCTTACGGGAACCTGAATAGGTATCCGGATCCTTATCAGAGAGAGCTTAAAACTGCAATTTCAAAAGTCAAAGCGGTTGAAGAAGAAAAAATATTTCTCGGTAACGGAAGCGATGAAATAATAGATCTTTGCTTCAGGATTTTCTGCAATCCTGGTGTAGACAAAGCACTCATCTTCACTCCTACCTATGGAATGTACGAAGTGTCAGCTTCCGTAAATGATATTGAAGTTGTAAAGATTCCTTTAAACGATAGTTTTCAGATTGATCTTAAAAAAGCCGAACCCTGTTTCTCTGATAAGAATCTGAAACTCATTTTTATTTGTTCCCCAAATAACCCGACAGCAAACTCAATGAATTATCAGGATATTGAATACATTATAACTAAATTCAATGGCATTGTTGTCATTGATGAAGCTTATATTGATTTCAGTGAAAAACCATCATTTATCAGACTTGTTAACAAATATACTAATCTCATCATTATGCAGACATTCAGTAAGGCATTTGGACTGGCAGCCGTAAGAGTTGGAATGGCCTTTTCAAATCCTGCTGTTGTTCAATATTTCAATAAACTGAAACCACCATATAACATCAGTACAATCAATCAGAAAGCAGCATTGGGTAAGCTCAATCATATTGAGCAAAAAAAACAGCAGGTTTTCAGAATTAAGAAGGAAAGAGAAAGACTTTCTGGAATTCTGCTAAAAATGCATGTTATAGAAAAGGTATATCCATCAGATTCCAACTTTCTTCTTGTTAAAGTTAAAAATGCTTCTTATATTTATAATGCATTGGTTAACAGGAATATTATTATTAGAAACCGTAGCAGCATGGTTGATAACTGCCTCCGGATCACTATAGGCAAGAAATCAGAAAATGACCAGTTAATCAGAGCATTAAAATCCATTTCAATATGAAGAAAGTACTTTTTATTGATAGGGATGGGACCATAATAGGCGAACCTGAAGATGAGCAGGTAGATAGTTTTGAGAAACTGACTTTTCTTCCGGGAGCTATATCATGCTTATCCAGGATAGCTAATGAGACTGATTTTGAACTTGTTATGGTAACAAACCAGGATGGTCTGGGTACAGAGCCATTTCCTGAAAAAGCTTTCTGGCCGGTTCAGAACAAGATTCTCGAAATCCTTAAAGGTGAGGGCGTTACATTTGCTGAAATATTTATTGACAGAACTATGCCATTGCAAAAGGCTCCGACCCGAAAACCCGGAATAGCAATGCTGGCTAAATACCTTGCTGACGGGGTCGATCTAAACTCATCATACGTTATCGGCGACAGGATGACGGATGTTGAGCTCGCAAAGAACCTGGGATGTAAAGCTATTTTAATCAGTAATGAAAGTTCCCGCGAAGCCGAATTGACAACTAAAGACTGGAACGATATCTATAAGTATCTGAAAAAGATACCCCGAATTGCAGAAGTGGAACGTAAAACCTCCGAAACTGATATACGGATCGCTCTCAATCTCGATGGATCAGGTAAAAGCTCGATTAATACTGGAATTGGATTTTTTGATCATATGCTGGAACAGGTTGCTCGTCATGGAAACCTCGATCTTAATATACAGGTGAATGGTGATCTTCACATTGATGAACACCATACTATTGAAGATGTGGCACTTGTGCTGGGTGATGCAGTTTTGAAGGCACTGGGAGGGAAAAAAGGGATCGAAAGATACAGCTTTGTATTGCCAATGGATGATTGCCTTGCACAGGTAGCTCTGGATTTTGGAGGCAGGCCATGGGTGGTCTGGGATGTAAAGTTCTTACGGGAGAAAGTCGGAGAAATTCCGACCGAATTGTTCTTCCATTTCTTTAAGTCATTCAGTGACAATGCAAAATGCAATCTGAATATCAACGCCGAAGGTGAAAATGAACATCACAAGATCGAAGCAATCTTCAAAGCATTCGCGAAAGCCATAAAACTGGCTGTAAAGCAAACAGATAACTTTAACCTACCCACAACTAAAGGCAGTCTATGATAGCTATATTGAAATACAGTGCCGGAAATATAAAATCCGTACAGAATGCACTGACACGTCTGGGTTACAAAAGCATTATTACAGACAACCCATCTGAGTTGTCAAATGCAGATAAAGTTATTTTCCCTGGTGTTGGAGAAGCCAGTTCTGCAATTTATTATCTTAAGGAAAGAGGATTGGATAAAACAATCATCTCTCTGAAGCAACCAGTGCTTGGTATTTGTCTTGGTTTACAGCTAATGTGCCGTTTTTCTGAAGAAGGAGAAACAAAATGCCTCGGAATATTTGATACCGATGTAAGATTATTCCCACCGGTTGATAAGATACCACATATGGGCTGGAATAATTGCCTGACGATGAAAGGAGACCTTTTCAAAAGCATAACTATTGATGACGATCTCTATTATGTTCACAGTTATTATGCCGAAATTTCATCATTTACCTTAGCAACCTGCGACTATATCCTGCCATTCAGTGCAGCAATGCAAAAGGAAAATTTTTATGCCACACAGTTTCATCCGGAGAAATCTGCAGAAACCGGCGAAAAAATATTGAAAAACTTTCTGGCACTATGAGAATCATTGTGGCAATGGATATTATAGGCGGAAAATGTGTCCGGCTTACCAGAGGAGATTTCAATACTAAGAAAGTTTATAATAAGGATCCTCTGGAGGTAGCTCTGCAGATCGAAGATAATGGAATAAACTATCTGCATCTGGTCGATCTTGAAGGGGCTAAAAACAAACAGATAGAAAATATAAAGGTCCTGGAAAAGATTGCATGGAAGACAAATTTAAAAATTGATTTTGGCGGCGGGTTAAGATCATATGATGATTTGATAACAGTATTTAATGCCGGGGCACGACAGGTCACCGCTGGAAGTATAGCTGTCACTGACCCCCATTTATTCCTTGAATGGCTGATGAAACTGGGACAGGAAAAGCTGATTCTTGCGGCAGATTGCATCGACAGAAAAGTCTCGACCGGTGGATGGTTGCAAAATTCCGACAAAGAGATAATGCGTTTTATTTCTGATTACCGGTCAAAAGGTGTGAAATATACAATATGTACTGATATTAAAAAAGATGGTATGCTGAAGGGGCCGTCAACAGCACTTTATAAAGAGATCCTGAGTGCTGTAAAAATCAATCTTATTGCCAGCGGAGGAATTTCATCATTCAAAGATATTGAGGACGTTCAAGAAGCAGGATGTGAAGGGGCAATTATAGGAAAAGCAGTTTATGAGGGAAAAATGACTTTAAAAGAACTGGGGAAATTATGTTAAAAAGACGAATTATTCCTTGTCTCGACATTAAAGATGGAAGAACGGTTAAAGGAGTGAATTTTATCAACCTCATAGATGCAGGAGACCCTGTTGAACTGGCAAAAGTCTATGCAAAACAGGGTGCAGATGAACTTGTCTTCCTCGATATAACTGCGACAATCGAAAACAGGAAAGCTCTTGGTGCACTGGTTGAAAGGATTGCAGCGGAAATAAATATACCATTTACAGTCGGAGGTGGAATTGATACTGTTTACGATGTTTCAATTCTAATTAAAGCCGGAGCCGATAAAGTAACTGTAAATTCATCTGTAGTACGAAGGCCAGGACTAATATCTGAGATTGCAAGGCAATTTGGGAATCAATGTATTGTGGTTGCAATTGACACAAAACTTGTTGATCATGAATGGATTGTTGTTGTAGATGGTGGCCGTACTATCACTGAATTAAAAACTATAGACTGGGCACGCAGTATAGAAGATCTTGGTGCAGGTGAAATCCTGCTGACCTCAATGAATAATGACGGAACAAAAACCGGGTTTTCTATAGATATTACCAGAGAGGTGAGCAGGAATGTAAATATCCCTGTCATCGCATCAGGCGGGGCCGGATCTATGGAACACTTCCGGGATGTCTTTTTTAATACAAGTTGCAGTGCTGCACTTGCTGCAAGTATATTTCATTTCGGGGAGATAGATATCAGAGAACTGAAAAAGTATCTGAAACATAATGGTATTGCAATAAGATAAGAATCTTCTTTCTCTGTGGTTCTCTGAATTTCCTCTGTGATCCTCTAAACACGTTCTTATTTATTGTAACATAATAAAATTTACCCCCTTTCATTTTCCCCCAAGGGGGAAATGTTTTTACTCCTTCCCCCGTGGGGGAAGGTTGGGAAGGGGGTTATAAAACTCTATAGAAAAGAAAAAAACAATATTATGGAACAAATCGATTTTACAAAGGGTAACGGGCTGGTTCCGGTTGTTATTCAGGATAATAACACACTCCAGGTATTAATGGTAGGATATATGAATGAAGAGGCTTTAGAAAAAACCAGGAAAGAAAAAAAGGTGACTTTTTTCAGCAGGAGCAAAAACCGGCTCTGGACTAAAGGTGAAACCTCCGGGAATTATTTGCATATTAAAGAAGTTTTAATGGATTGTGATAACGATTCGATCCTTATTAAAGTTAACCCAGCCGGATCTGTCTGCCACACTGGAAGTACCTCCTGCTTTGGTGACGAGAGTGCAAAAGGGTTTATCTATGAATTAGAACACATTATAAACCAGCGTATTAAGAATAACACAAAAGAATCATATACAAACCAACTCTATAAGAAAGGAATTAACAAAGTTGCTCAGAAAGTCGGTGAAGAAGCCATTGAATTAATCATCGAATCCAAAGATACTAACATCGACCTCTTCAGAAATGAGGCAGCAGACCTGCTTTATCATCTGATTATATTATTAAAAACAAAAGGTGTAAATCTGGAAAGTATTGAGGAGGTTCTGAAGGGAAGGCATAGAAAATAGTTTTGCCCCCATCCCCCTAAATGGCGGCTAATATCATCAATTAAATTCAGGATGGTATTTTAAGATTGCTTCGCTTAGCTCGCAATGACTGTGCAAGTAAGGTTAGTTTAGTTTGGGAGTTGAACCAGAGCTGATAAAATACACTGTCATTGCGAGGAGTAAAGCGACGAAGCAATCTCATCGTTTAAGTCCGAATGATATAAAAAACTGTCAATTTTTAACCGAATTAACACTTTTTATAACTTTTTACTTGTTTTTTTAAAAATTCAATTACTTTTGTAAGCAAATAACGAAACCAAATGAATATTGTGTGCAAATATTTTATCTGCTTTTTCTACTTCTATTTTTATTTTAAAAACAGATAAAGGGATTTTTGTACACAGATAATTTAAATTATATGAAAGCAAGGGTCCCTCGGAGGGGCCCTTTCTGTTTTAATACTTTTTAAGATAATGAAGATAGCAATACAGGGAGAGGCAGGGTCCTTTCATGAAGTTGCTGCAAGACAGTACTTCAGTTATGATGAAATCGAAATAGTACCCTGCTCAACTTTCGATCTGGAACTCAACACTCTTAAGGGTGGGGAGGTTGACTTTGCTGTAATGGCAATTGAAAATGCCAGATCAGGAAGTATTCTCTATAATTACACACTTATAAGGGAATCGGGAATGAAGATACTGGGAGAACATAATCTTCGAATAAAGCAGAATCTTATGGCTTTACCTGATCAGAAGATAACGGACATCCATGAAATACGGACACATCCTATTGCTCTGGCCCAATGCATGACTTTCCTGAATCAGTTTCCCGGAATTACCCTTATTGAGAGTGACGATACTGCAGGAAGTGCAAGAGTGATAAGTGAAACTAAGGTAAAAGGGGTAGCTGCTATTGCGCCATCACATGCGGCAGAAATATATGGTCTCGAAATTCTCGCCTCAGGAATTGAGACTTATAAGCAAAACTATACGCGATTTCTGGTTGTAGGAAATGAGGAGAAAGGTAATACAAGAGGAAATAAGGTATCAATCTGTTTCTCCACCGGACATAAACCCGGGTCCCTGGCAAAAGTTCTGGTAAAGCTGGCAGAACTGGAAATTAATCTGTCAAAAATACAGTCTGTCCCGAGATTAAATGGAGAATGGGAATATATGTTCTATCTCGATCTGGAATTGAATAAAAACACAAAATCTGATATAATTAAAAGGATTCTGGATAAATACACCAGCAACCTGGAGATACTTGGTGTTTATTTTAAAGGAGACATGCTATATGATAGTTAAACCGGCTGACCGCACAGGAAATGTGCAGGAATATTATTTTTCTCAAAAACTTGCCCAGATAGACAGAATGCGTAGAGAGGGTTCTGATGTCATAAATCTTGGTATCGGCAGCCCCGATCAGCCCCCTTCTGAAAATACTGTTTCGGCTTTGATTGATGAAGCCAGAAAGCCAACTTCACATGGTTATCAGAGCTATTCAGGTATACCCGCTCTTAGGAAAGCATTCTCAGAATGGTACAATAAGTATTTTCATGTTAATCTTAATCCCGACAAAGAGATCCTGCTTTTAATGGGCAGTAAGGAGGGAATAATGCATATTAGTATGGCTTTCGTCAATCCTGGAGATGAAGTTCTAGTCCCTGATCCCGGGTACCCCACATATTCCTCAGTGACAAACCTTGTTGGCGGAATAGTAAGAAAGTATGAACTTTCAGAAGAGAAGGGCTGGCTGCCCGATCTGAAATCCCTTGAACAGAGTGATCTGAGCAGAGTTAAACTAATGTGGGTCAATTATCCGCATATGCCCACAGGAGTTCAAGGGTCGATGGATCTGTTTGAAAAGCTGGTTGCCTTTTCCAGAAAACATGAGATACTACTTGTCAACGACAATCCTTACAGCTTCATATTAAATAACAAATATAACAGTCTCCTTGCTGCTGATGGAGCAAAAGAAACTTCTATGGAGCTTAATTCCCTAAGCAAATCACACAATATGGCTGGCTGGAGAATAGGGATGGTTGGCGGTCACAGTGATTATATTAAAACAATTCTGAAGGTAAAAAGCAATATGGATTCAGGAATGTTCCTGGCTATGCAGATGGCTGCAATTGAAGCACTTAATAATCAGAAATCATGGTACGACACTGTCAACAGTGTTTATTTCAGACGCAGGAAAATTGTGGAAGAAATAATGGATTTACTTAAATGCCGGTATGACAAATCTCAGGTTGGTTTGTTTGTCTGGGGGCGTATTCAGGAGGATATTCCAGACTGTGAATCTTATATTGAGGAAATCTTAATGAAGACTTTTGTATTCATAACTCCCGGATTCATTTTCGGAAAGAACGGAGAACGTTATATACGCATTTCGCTCTGTGCTACGGAAGAAAAACTGAATGAAGCCAAAATGAGAATCACAAGTTTACTTTTTACCCGATAACTTAATATCCTGATAACTTAATAACAACAAACAAAAATGACAATTGCTGTAGTTGGAATAGGACTGATAGGAGGATCGTTAATGGTTGATCTCCGCAAACGTGGTTTTGCGGACAAAATAATCGGCATAGATACAAATATACATCACCAGAACATAGCCCTCCTTTGTGGCCTGGTTGATGAAAATGATACTCTGGAAAATGCTGTTGAACAAAGCGATTTAATAATCCTCTCCACACCTGTTAATACAAATTGCATTATGTTACCAGGTATCCTCGACAGGATTGCTGGTACTACAAAAGTTGTTACAGATATGGGCTCAACAAAAGCCAGCATCGCAAAGGCTTCAAAAAACCATCCCGGCAGGGGAAGATATGTTGCAGTACATCCTATGGCTGGTACAGAATATTCTGGTCCTCTGGCAGCTATAGGCAGGCTTTTTGACTATAAGACTGCAATTATATGCGACAAGGAACTCAGTGATCCCGACGCTCTTTCCGTGGTTGAAAAAATGCTCGATTTGCTTAACATGCATAAAGTGTACATGAACTCGAGTGAGCATGATGTGCATGTTGCTTATATATCTCATATTTCACATATTACTTCCTTTTCACTTGCATTAAGCGTTCTTGAAAAGGAACAGGAAGAACAAAACATCCTTACCCTGGCTGGTGGCGGTTTTGAAAGTACCGTACGTCTCGCTAAAAGTAATGGAGAGACATGGGCTCCTATCTTCCTGGAAAATGCACAATATATCCTTGAGGTGATGGATACTTATATTGAAAAAATGAATTCATTCAGAAAAATGATTTCAGATAATGACATTAACGGTCTGAAAGCTTTAATGGAAGAAGCTAACAAGATCAGAAAGATATTAAATTAAGATAATGGAATTAAAACTTAAGAATTCCCTGATTAAAGACTGGAGAGGTTATAAGGGCAGACCCTTTCTCATCTCCGGTCCATGCAGCGCCGAAACAGAGGAACAGGTGATGGAAACTGCTATACAATTAGCTCAGATAAAAGAGGTTAGTCTATTTCGCGCTGGCATATGGAAACCCAGGACTCGTCCAAATTCTTTTGAAGGTGTGGGTACTGTAGGTTTAAAATGGCTAAGAAGAGTGAAAGAGGAAACCGGCCTGTTAGTCGGTACAGAAGTAGCGAATGAGAAACATGTCTATGAAGCTTTGAAATATGGCATTGACATGTTATGGATAGGTGCCAGAACATCTGTTAATCCTTTCACGGTTCAGGAGATCTCCGATGCATTGAGTGGGGTAGATGTTATGGTCCTGGTCAAAAACCCGATTAATCCGGACATTGAGTTGTGGATAGGTGCAATAGAGCGCGTTGCCAGGGCAGGTATTACCCGGATAGGTGCAGTTCACCGGGGTTTCTCTTCCTACGAAAAGACATTGTACCGCAATCAGCCTAACTGGCAGTTGCCAATTGAACTTCGCAGACGAATGCCTGATTTACCAATAATTTGTGATCCAAGCCACATTGGAGGAGCCAGACAATTTCTTCATGAGATTTCGCAGAAGGCAATGGACCTCAACTTCGACGGGTTAATGCTTGAATCACATATCGACCCTTCAAAAGCTTTAAGCGACGCGGCTCAACAGCTTACTCCAAATGATCTGAAAGAACTTTTAAGCAGGTTAATTCTTCGTAATCCAAGCACTTCTGATCCGAAATTGCTCGATGTACTCGGTGAATTAAGGCAACAGATCGATGTTTACGATGATCATCTTCTCGATCTGATGGAACAAAGAATGAAAGTTGCAGAAACTATCGGTCGTTATAAAAAGGAAAATAATATCACTATCTTGCAGACAACCCGGTGGGATGAAATCATTAATAAAGTACTGGCAAAAGGTCATGCTAAAGGACTTAGCACAGAACTGATTGATACAATTTTCAAAGCGATTCACCAGGAGTCTATAAACCATCAGATGAAGGTCATGAATAATGGGGTGAAAAGCGGGCCTGACGAAAAATAAAAATTAAAATGAACTTATGGAAAGATATCTGGAACCGTCCTCAATTAAAGGTACTATCAAAGCTCCGGCTTCAAAAAGCATGACACAACGGGCAATAGCTGCAGCGTTACTGGCTGACGGTCAAAGTATAATCCATAATCCCTCGTATTGCGATGATTCATTGGCAGCAATGAGTATAGCAGTCGGATTGGGTGCCAGGGTTGAACCTCAGGTTAACCAACTTAAGATAAATGGGTCTGCAATTCTGAAAGAACCTAAGCTGAATTGTGGTGAATCGGGGCTGGCAATCCGTATGTTTTCCCCTATTGCTGCTTTATATCCTGCTGAAATTACGATGGTTGGAGCGAATTCTCTTAAAAGAAGGCCAATGTTCATGATTGAAGATGCTTTAAATCAGCTTGGAGTGAAGTGTACAAGCTCTGGTGGATTTCTTCCTCTTACAATTGAGGGACCAATAGTCGGTGGAAATTGCGAAATTGACGGTTCGGTAAGCAGCCAGTTATTAACAGGATTGCTAATGGCTTTGCCTCTGGCTGCAAAAAACTCTGAAATCAAGGTCAATAACCTGAAAAGCAAACCATATATTGATATGACGATCCAGATTCTGAAGTCATTTGGTATATCTGTAGAGAATCAAGATTATTGCCTGTTCAATATTCAGGGAAATCAAAAGTATACCCCTCATAGTTATACAGTGGAGGGTGACTGGAGCGGAGGAGCATTTCTCCTGGTTGCCGGTGCCATTAACGGTCAGCTGTGTGTCAAGGGACTTCGGAGAGACAGCATGCAAAGTGATATGGCAATAATTAACGCGCTGGAGAATGCCGGTGCACATATTAAAGTGGGTGAAGATCAGATTGAGATTACCAAATCAGAATTAAAAGCGTTTGAATTTAATGCTACAGAATCACCGGATCTGTTCCCTCCACTTGTTGCACTAGCTTCCTATTGTGAAGGAATTTCAACAATCAAAGGTGTATCAAGATTAATATATAAGGAAAGTGACCGGGCCAAAGCTCTTAAGGAAGAGTTTGGCAAAATGAATGTTAAGATTGAAATTAGTGATGATATGATGTATGTGACCGGAGGAAGTCCACAGGGCGCCAGGGTTGAATCGCATGATGACCATCGCATTGCAATGGCCATTGCTGTTACGTCACTTGGAGCTACAGGAAAAGTATCTATCAGAGACTCACAATGCGTCGCAAAATCATATCCCGGTTTCTTTGATGATCTCAGACATCTTGGTGCTGTTGTTCATGAATGATTCCCGGGAAGGCTGAATTTTGATCGTTCCGATCATAAAAAGGGTTATTTTATTGAAATATTTAAAAAAAAGTTGATTTTTTATTGATATTTTAAATTTTTGATTATTTTTGTCGCTATGCAAACAAGGACTTTTTATATTTGGTCGTGGCGCAGCTCAACTGATTTAGCTGTGAAACAAGCCATTATATAACACTTATAAGATATTTATTTATAGAGGCATGCTGTTCACAGCGTGCTTTTTTTGTTTTAATATTTTTAACAAACACTAATATTTAACAATTATGGAAAAGATCAGAAAAATCATCTTAAGCGAAAGCGAAATGCCAAGGCAATGGTATAATATCATGGCAGATATGCCTAATAAACCCATGCCGCCATTGAATCCGGCTACAAAACAACCAGTCGGCCCGGAGGACCTTGCTGCTGTTTTTCCCATGGAACTTATAAAACAGGAGGTATCAGCCGAGAGGTATATTGATATACCGGATGAGGTACTTGACCTCTACACTACCTATCGTCCCTCACCTATCTTCAGGGCACTTAGCCTTGAAAAAGCACTGGGCACAAAAAGCAAGATCTACTACAAGTATGAAGGCGGTAATTATTCCGGCTCTCATAAAGCCAACACTGCAATTGCACAGGCATATTATAACAAAATGGAAGGCATAAAAAGAATTACCACCGAGACCGGAGCCGGACAGTGGGGAAGCGCCATGAGTTTCGCCTGCCACCACTTCGGAATTGAACTACTGGTCTTCATGGTAAGGGTCAGCTATGAGCAGAAGCCAGGCCGCAAACTTTTGATGAACACCTATAATGCCAAGGTAGTAGCTTCACCAAGCACTATGACCGTGGCTGGAAGAAGAGTCCTTGAACTGGACCCCGACTCACCAGGAAGTCTGGGGATAGCAATTTCCGAAGCAATGGAAGTGGCGGTACAGGATCCTTATACTAAATACTCGCTCGGCAGCGTTCTCAACCATGTTATCCTTCACCAGACCATCATAGGACAGGAAGCACTTCTTCAGATGGAAAAAGCAGGCGATTACCCTGATGTTGTGATCGGCTGTTTCGGAGGAGGTTCAAACTTCTCCGGCATTGCATTTCCATTCCTTCGCGAAAAGTTGATTAACAAAAAAAATATCAGGCTTCTGACTATTGAACCTGCCTCATGCCCTAAACTTACAAAAGGAAAATTTATGTACGACTTCGGCGATTCGGCAGGAATGACCCCTCTCCTTCCTATGTACACACTCGGCCATAATTTTATACCAGAAAAGATACATGCAGGTGGTTTACGTTACCACGGTGCAGGAGTTCTTGTAAGCCAGCTCCTCAAAGACGGATTTATTGAGGCAAGGGCAAAGATGCAGAGGGAATGTTTTGAAGCAGGTGTACTTTTCGCAAGGTCGGAAGGTATTCTTCCTGCTCCCGAATCGACATATGCTATTGCCGGCGCTCTTGATGAGGCAAGAAAGGCCGACCTGGAAGGCGTCTCAAGGATAATACTCTTTAACCTGAGTGGCCATGGCCATTTCGATATTTCTGCTTATGAGAAGTACTTCGAAAACAATCTTCCGGATCATGAAATGACAACGGCAGAGGTTGAGGAGGCAATATCTAAAATTAATATTACTGTTTGACCTCAGTGCTCTGTGTAACTCTGCGACTCCTCTGTACAACTCTGTGTAAGTTCTTAATAATTAGTTACACAGAGAAACACAGAGAAGACACAGAGATTTAATTACTAAAAATCCGAATAAGAAGTCGGGTGCAAAAGAAAGGTATTATTTTTCGATACAGTATTCAAATACTCCACCATTCCCTTAAGTTTTATCCAATCGGGATGTTCCTGAAAAGCTTTCCAATGTGCGTCGTGAGATGCCATATTTTCGAAAGTTGTCATGTACATCAGATTAGGCTTATGACTGCCAACTAAAACCTCGGAATAGAATGCTGCATTGAACTTCAGGCTTGAGAATAATTCTATCTCTCCACCCTGATTGAACATTTCAATCTTTTTTACAGCTTTGGCTTCAGTGGCACTTTCATAACTGCGTAATTCATAAATCCTTTCAGCAGCAGGAGTAGAATATTTAGGAGCAACAAACTCAGGCATCATTATAAAAGCTTTCAAAAGAATACTTTCATATCTTTTATAGGGTGGATCATTATAAGCTGCATCAATAAAGGATTTTCCGGCATCTGTGTATACCTTATCTTTTTCAAGTAATTCGGGTAGTTGCATAAACTGATCGATCGTCTTGAAAGGGACAAACACATAGATTAATTTGCCAAAAGAGGTATCGGCCTCCACTGGCTTAAACACACCAATGATAGGAATACCAGCACGGTGAAGAGCTGGCAGATATGCATCCTTAAGATAAGTATCGACCCTTGCCTCCTGTGATTTATCAGCTATGCTGTAAATCTTTATCTCATAATACTGTTGTTTTGCAGTGGCTGCCTCGAAACTACTAATAACAACCGACATGAATATCAATAATGCCGGAAAGATCAGGTAAATAATTTTTGATTTTTTCATTGTTAAAGTTTTTATTGTATAGAATATTAATATGTTTTTGAAAACTCCTTAAATATCTTATTTGCTTTTTCCGGAGTAAGTTCTAAACCTGATTGAACGTAGAATCTGTGATACAAAGTCACCGATTGCCCATTCTCGATTTTATAACTCCTCTTTTCCTGTTTCGGATCATAAGAATTCTGTCCAAAATTATTTAGTGAAAAAAGACCATATCCACGGGCATGAGCATAGGCCGGGTAACCCGGGTTTTTAGGATTATCAAATAGACCCATGGTAATCTTTACGTTATTTTTAACTCCGGAAAGAATCACCCAGTCATTTCTGGTTCCCCATACGGCATCACCTTTTAATCCTCTACTTGAAGTATACATTCCTGTAACTCCCACATTATCTGTAGCTTTAACAGTTGTGGGATTGCCTTTATCATCCGTAAAGATCAGCGATTCATTTGAAGGCATTTCAAATGCCCTGTCAACCCTGATAGCAAACATACCTTCCTTGCTATCGTCTATCGTTACCGGACCATTACTTGCCGTTAATGTTGAGATGTGATCTATTGTGCGCGAATTCCTGTCACCAGAAAAAATGTATTGTGTTTTCTCAGTTAACAATATGTTCCCTTTGTTATCATCCCAGTTCAATATTACCTCAAGTATTCCTTTCTTCCCACTTACTGCTCTAATAATTGTCTTATGAACAATATGTCCATATGAATCTTTTTTATCAGCTGGTATGGCGGAAGAATTATTCCAAAAATCAAGTCCATTGACATTGCCGTAGTTAAACCAGATCCCAATATGGTGAAGGTGATCCATTCGTTCGCCTTTTCTTGGTTCAATCGGATAACCTCTTGTGATCACTGAACCGTCAGGAGCATTAACAGGAAACAGAAAGGGCTTTTCAATATTTTCAGGAAACTGATAAGATGTAAAAAAACTCCCGTTAATAAAGATATCGACTTTATGTTTTTCATCAACTCTGACAAGCTTTACCCCCTTGTAATTGGATGATTGCGCGATTACAATCATTCCTGAAAACAAAAAAACAAGAATACAGAATCCTCTTAATATCAAGATACTGCTTACTAATAAATCCTTTATTCTTCTCACGATTGATATAATTATTAATACCGAAATACTTTTCCACCTGCAAGGACTTCCTGTTTTACCTCATCAAATAAAGCTTTTTCGCCAGTCCTGAGTGCAGCGGTGCACATTATGGTAGCGATAGAATGATTATAGCCTGCCATGATATCTGCGTTTGGCTTCTTACGGTCACGAACACATTCCATCCAGTTCCTCATATGCGCATTGGTCATAGGATCGGAACCTGTGTTGGCAGATGTTTCCACCTTAAACCCTGGTAAGTCCATTGGGTCAAGAAGATTCGGTTGCATATTCATATCCTTAGCATCACCAGCACTCAAACCGCCTTCGGAATTGATTTTATTGGTATCAAGATTGAGTGATCCGCCATTCGAGAAGTAAATCTCTTTTGTTCCACCGGCAGAGTTGGTGAAACGTGAGGTATATACGACCTGGAATCCGGAATTGGCATCACCATAATCCATTACCGCAGTTATTGTGTCATAGTTGGTACGCCCGTCTTTCCATAAATAAATACCTCCATTGGCTGCAACGCTTCTCGGATGGCTTAAGCCGGTGAACCAATGAACGGTATCAATCTGATGTGCCATCCACTGCCCTGGTATTCCTGATGAATATGGCCAGAACAGCCTGAATTCAAGATATTTCCTGGGATCCCATGCTGCAGGTTCGCGATTCATCTGGAAACGTTTCCAGTCAGTATCAACCTCCTTAATAACTGATGTAAGCTGAGGCCTTCTCCATCTGCCTGGCTGGTTCACATTCCACGACATCTCAACCATAACAATTTTCCCAAACTTCCCGGATCTTATATAATCATTTGCTGCAACATAATTAGGAGTACTTCTGCGTTGGGAACCAATCTGAACAATCTTTTTGGAATCCTGAACAGCTTTTAATGCTTCCCTGGCATCAGACATTGTCTCAGCAAAAGGTTTTTCACAATATGCATCCTGACCTGCCCTTACAGCCTCAGCAAGTACTAACGCATGCTGAAAATCAGCAGTACTGATAATTACAGCATCTGTATCCTTACCACTATAAAGTTCATCATTGTTACGGGTTTTTCTGATTGTAATCCCTTTCCCTCTGAAGAAGGTTTCAGCTTCATCCCGACGTCTGTTCCATAGATCTGATACTGCAACTATTTCAAAGTTAAACTCCTTAGCCAGACTCAGGAATGCAGGAGCTAAAGATGTCCTGAACCGATCAGAAAAACCAACGATCCCAACACGAACCCTGTCATTTGCACCAGGAATGCGTGAATAACTCTTTGCACCCAGAGTCAGACCTGCCGCTCCCAATGCTGATTTTTGAATGAATTCTCTGCGGGTTGCCATAATTATTTATTTTAAAGTTTTCGATTAGTCATCAGGTTATCTATTGTAAAAATAATTTAATTCAAATTGATAACAGATAAAATTACTATGGTTTTTTCCTCATTATTATTCTTAAACTTATATTAACTTACAAATTATCCAAAGTTGGGGAAACAATCTTAAAATCATATTTTGCGAATCCTGATAGTAAATGCTTCTGCCGGGTTGGTAACCAGTAGCTGATGTATCTCTCTTTTCGAAAAGTTTTCTTTTTTGAGAAGTGGTAACAGTTTAGTGAAGATCGTCGTATATCCTCTGTACTTACCTCCGTTTTCTTCCCCGGGATGGTACCATCCGGCATCATGGGACAAAAGGACCTTTCCAAGCAATTTATTTTCTTTCATATTCTTCAATATTCTGATATAATCTTCCAGATTATCATCATTTATTCCATCCAGACTGATCCAGGCTCCCATCCTGGCAGCTTTTATATGGGTACTTAGATCTTTTTCAACCTGGGCATGGACCCAGATGAATGCCTCCGGTGATACCCCTTCTTTTTGAAGTATTTGCAGTTCTTCAAAAGCCGGAATTGCCGGTCCGGTATGTGATGCAATTGTCAATCCTGTTTTCAGATGTGTCCTGGCTGCTGCACTAACCAACTTCCTGTGTAATTCCGACAGGTTGCCACTTCCAACACTTATTTTAATGAATCCGGGCTTGACTCCTGTTTTATCAATTCCATTATAAAATTCATAAATCCATCTGGAGGAAAGCTGATCGGCAGATTCAGTAAAAGCATATTTTGGAAGGTATTTGTTATCCATAGCTCCATAATACCCTGTATTGGTCAGGATATTTATCCCCGATAAATCTGAAATTGATTTAAGCAAAAGCGGATCCCTCCCGAGATAGGCCGGAGTACATTCTATTAATGTCTGGCAACCAAGTTCTTTTATCTGTTTAAGATATGGCAATGCAATTTCAGCAACTTTTGATTTATCCCATCTCTGTTGCGAGATCGAGTCTGCCCCAATAAAATCGACCAGAATATGCTCATGTTCAAGAGTTACTCCCATTTTTACGACAGGAATAGGACCGTTGACTGTCATGATTATCGCATCCTTTTTTGAGATACATTGAGACAATAAGATCATAGAATAAAATGCAGAAAAAACAATTTTCTTAATCATAATAATCAGATTTAAAAATCAAATATCACAATTCCATATCAATTTTATTTCAATTTTATTCCAACTTTATTTCAATATACTAAAGACAAGCAGAAATTATTTACTTTTAATGAAAATAGAATTGTTATAATAAGTACTTAAAGTGAGCTAAAATTTGGAGTACTGAAAGTTGAAAGGTTGAAAAGTTGAAATAGATGAAGAGGATACTGATTGATATGGATGGAGTTCTGGCTGATGTATATCCTCGTTTCTTTGAACTGTATGAGAAAGAAACCGGGTCAAGTAAAAATATGGATGAGCTAACCGGACTAATGGAAGGTGAGGCATTTCCCGAACTCTACCGATGGGTGGAAACGCCCGGGTTTTTCAGAACTATTCCTGTGATGCCTGATAGTCAAAGGGTTCTAAGATTACTTAATGAAACCTACGAAATAATAGTTATTTCAATGGCAACTGAATTCCCTGTAAGCCTTACTGATAAACAACTGTGGATGAATGACCATTTCCCTTTTATAAGCTGGAAACAAGTCGTTTTCTGTGGTAATAAAAGTTTAATCCCTGCAGATTTAATGATCGATGACCATTTAAAAAACCTTGATAATTTTGATGGTGAAACAATTATGTTCATCCAACCTCATAATATAAATAATACCAATCACCATCATAAAACAGTTTCTTCATGGGCAGAAATTGAAAAGCTCCTTCTGTCTGATTAAATTACATTCAGATTTCTGTTCATCAGATTATAAATATTATAACTTTGAAACTCAAGTGGTCGCTATTTTTACAAAACATAAAATGGAAAACGAAAACAAACCTGCTGTTAAACGATTATACTCCCTCGATGCATTACGCGGATTCGATATGTTCTGGATAATAGGTGGAGAAGGAATTTTTGTCGGGCTTGCCACACTGACGGGCTTGCCAATATTTAAATGGTGGGCGGTACAATGTGAGCATGTTCAATGGCATGGATTTCATTTTTATGATATGATTTTCCCTCTTTTCCTTTTTATTGCCGGAATATCATTCCCCTTTTCGCTGGCTAAACGTACAGCCATGAATGATAGCCGTAAATCGATCTATAAACACGTAATCAGCCGCGGATTGATACTGGTTCTTCTTGGAATTGTCTATAATAATGGCATCAGTTTTGATTTTGCCCATTTACGGTACGGAAGTGTTCTGGGAAGAATAGGTCTGGCCTGGATGTTCGCCTCACTCATCTTTATGAACACAAAACTTAATGTCCGGATAATCTGGTTCTGCGTGCTTTTAATCGGGTACTGGGTTTTGCTTCTATTATTTCCTGCTCATGATCTTGGTTCCACAGATATTTTTTCGCAGGAAGGAAATCTCTCGAGTCATATCGATCGTCTTTTAATGCCTGGAAAACTCTATCGTGGGAATCACGATCCGGAAGGATTATTCAGTACTATTCCCGCTATCGGTACAGCTTTGCTTGGAATGTTCACAGGAGAATTTCTTCTATCAAAATACCTGAATGACAAACCTTTGCGCAAGGTTCTTTACCTGGTTCTGGCTGCAATAACATTGATGCTAATCGGAAAGATCTGGAATATTGTATTTCCGATTAACAAAAACCTCTGGACAAGCTCATTTGTATGTTTTGTAGGTGGGCTGAGCCTTCTTCTCTTCTCCATCTTCTACCTTATTATTGATGTTTGGGAATATAAAAAATGGGCATTTGTTTTTGTTGTGATAGGTATGAATCCTATTACAATATACCTTACAGAAAGAATTGTTAATTTCAGATCTGCAACAAACTTTTTCTTCGGAGGTCTTACATCAATCATGCCGGAAACTTGGACACCACTTATTGATGGAATCGGAGTAACGGCTATTGCATGGGTCTTCCTCTATATCCTTTATAAAAAGAAGATATTTTTAAAGATTTGAATTCCTGGCCAGCACATGAGTATGGATCGTTGTAATCAATATAACTTAAACTATGAAAATAATTAAAACAGTTTTTAAAGTAGCTCTTTATCTGATTAGTTGTTCGAACATAACAGGACAAAATTTATCCAAGCCCATTACCGGCGGAACAACTCAGGACTCAAAAAATTCCAATTTCATCGTTTATCTTCACATTGACCGTTCTTATTACATGCCTGGAGATTCTATTTTATTTAAAGCCTATGTTTTAGATGATTCGGATAACAAATCCAAGTCAAATAATGATACATTACACCTGGCTCTTTTAGATCAGGATGGACTTGAGGTGGCTTCCGGAGTATTTCCTCTTAACAATAGTCAGATAAGAGGAAATATTGACCTGCCGGATTACCTTACTGAAGGAAATTATATTCTTATTGCCTCTTACAATTTGAAGAATAACCTTTCACCTGAAAAGATATTTTCAAGTGTAATTGAGATAAGAGAATCTGTCGAATCTGATCTGAAAACAGATTTATCATTGACAGACACTCTGTATGAATCGGGCAGCCTCCTTACAGCACAAATCAGATTCTCAGGAAAAGACAATAAACCAGTCCCAGTAAGTTTTACCTACCAGTTAAATGGTACATCTGGTGAAATACTTAGCGGTAAAAGTAAAGCCAGTTCTGATGGAATGGCTACTCTTAAATTTCAGCTTCCGGCATTTGATAACAAAGAGATCATAAAATTACTTGTGACCCCGTCTTACAAAGGCACTAAAACCATTACCGGACTAGTAATTCCAACACGTTTTAATTACACTGGCGGGAAAAAACATAATGACATAAATATGTCTGCGAATGAATTCAAACACTTAAATATCCAGCTTAATACACTCAGACTGCAAAATGAGAAAGTCCAGTTGGATATTTCCGTTACAGATGACCAGGGAATCCCGATAAAGGCAAACTTGTCTGTTTCTGCATCTAATATTATCCCCCATCAACTTTCCAGCGGGAATGACAACATTATAAGTTATTCAAAGATGAAAGGTAGCCCGGCAGCTGGAAACTCAATCAGCGACATAAATAAATATTTTACACAGTATCTTCAACAGATAACCCAATCACCAGGTAGTCCATTTATTGTTCCTGAGAAAAACAACTCTAAAAAGCTATTTAGAAAAGAGCGCTCAGCTAATCAAAAGAAGCAAGAAGGATACTCAAGCGATCGCAATATTTTCGATATTCTTATGTCGATCAAACCGTATCACCTGGAAAACGGGAAAATTACCTTTGGAATAAGTAATATGAACTCAATTAACAATCTGGATGGTGCTCTGATAATTGTTGATGGCATAAAGATGGGTACCAACGCCTCAATCCTTAATACTATCCCGGTGCCGGATATTGCCCGTATAACAGCCTCAACAAATGTTTTGGATATTCAGAGATATTCGGCATTGAATAGTGTAGGTATTATCGAGATAACCATGAAGAAAACTGGTGAATTTGTAAAGAAAGAAGAAGATGTGCACAAAAATAAAAGCAACACCCTCTTCTGGGGACCTGATATAATTACAGACAGTTCAGGGAAGGCATCAATAAATTTCTTCAACAACAATCTTTCCGACAAAATATTAATATCTGTTGAAGGAATAGCAACAAACGGATTATCCGGAAGCAGCACCCTTCATTATACAGGAAAATAATTCAGAAAAATCTGCTGGTTACAAAACGTTCAGCGTTGAGGGTTGAGAGTTTAGAGCATTCTTAACACTAAACTCTGAACTCTTAACTTTTAATAACATCAGGCATTTTCTTCGTTAGTCCGATAATGCCTGATAAACCATGGCTTTGAACTTATCTTGTATTTCAGAATGACTGAGCGGGCTTTGTTGTATAAACAGCAGACAAACAAGCCGTTCCTTTGGGTCGGCCCAATAAGTGGTTGCAAAATAGCCGCCCCAGGAAAACGATCCTTCTGATATTCCAAGTTTTGCCTGACCATTTGCAGTAGTAATCTCAAAACCCAATCCAAATTTGTCCCGGCCAAGATTCAGGTCGCCTATCTGATTAGAGGTCATTAATTCTACCGTACGTCTGGCAAGTAGCCTTTTCCCGTTATATTCCCCTTTGTTTAGCATCATCTGCAGAAAAGTTGCATAATCTTTTATTGTAGAACTCAGTCCGGCACCACCAGAATAATATGTACCTTCAATAAGAGGATAATTCACAAACGCAGCCGAAGCATTAACCAGATGATGGTTTTTATCTTCAGTACTGACTTTTACGAGTCTGTCATATTTTGAGGCAGGTAAATAAAAATAAGTGTCGTTCATTCCCAATGGTTCGAAAATATGATTATGAAAATATTTATCGAGACTTTCACCGGATAAAACTTCAACAAGATAGCCGAGAACATCCACATTTAATCCATAAGTGAATTTTTCTCCTGGCTGGTGCACAAGAGGTAATCTGCCTAGCGCCTTCATTTTATCGCTGAGAACCATCTTATCACCCCCAAAACCTCCAGGAATGTCTGATTTTGCATAGATGGCTCTCATATTTTTTGAACCAATACCTGCATAATCAATTCCTGAAGTATGAGTTAAAAGATCTCTTATTGTTATTTCGCGATTTGCCTGAATAGTAGTATAGGTTGTGTCTTTTTCATTGAACTTATCGAGAACTCGTGGATCAGCAAATTCAGGGATATATTTTGAAATAGGGTCATCTAAAAGGAATTTTCCTCCTTCAAATAACATCATTACTGCCACACTGGTAATAGCTTTAGTCTGGGAAGCGATGCGAAAAATATCATCACTGTGCAACAATGTCTTTGTTTCAAGATTGCTAACACCAAACGATTTATCATAAACAATTTTGCCGTCACGTGCTATAAAACCAACTGCGCCCGCAATCCATCCGCTATCGATGCTTTGCGTAAGCATTTTGTCGATGCGGATAAGCCGGTCCTCAGAAACACGGACCGAAAGGGGTGAAGCCTTTTTAAGTTCTGTAGTTTGGGTACACGAATTGGTAATAATTAATATCAAACAAGCAACCTGAAGAATAGAAGTTTTTTTCATATTTTTATTCTTTAATAATGTGTAATAAAATAAAATTTATTTTTGTTTTGCATGACTCAACAATAAATCTGTCAGGTTTTCTGCGGCTCTGCGGTTTTCAAAACTTCCCGGAAGACGATCGTGATCAATATATTCATTATAGATCCATGGGTCACCTATCGCGAAAACATATCCCTTTCCAAAATTGTTTTCTGCCATAAGGACTTTGCCCTTCTCAATCAGAATAGCCTTTGCAGTTCCCGAGAGATTTATATCAGAAACCTCCTTGATATATATTTTTGTGACTCCCTTAAAAATAGGATGGACAGGCAGATTTGTACTGGCCCCCATCTCAAAATTGGTTCCTGTCACGGGATGTAATGTTACATGGTTAAATGTCATTCCAAACTGTCTCATCAGCTTATTCAGATGTGTGAACTCACAGTTTGGTCCATCGTTTGCCAGGATTGCAAGAACGCCACCACCTTCCACCCATCTTTCAATGGAAGAGATATCCTCAGGTCTTAAATAATTTGGGGATGGTGTTTCTGAAGTAGTGTCAGGATCAACAATTATATATATATTAATTTTGCTTAAAACATTAGCATCAGGCTTTCCGATGGTTTTAATTGTCGCTCCCCTGCCGGTAAAAATTTCTCCCCATCTTGAATATCCGCTTAACTCGGTATCAGTCCATAGGTAATGAAATGGCTTTCCTGTTTTGGCATTGGTCTCATGGTTATACCAGTTATCCAGACCAACGACAGTTTGTGAAAATAAGTTTTGGACAATTAAGGGATGTAGAATAAGCAACATAAATAAAAAATTCCTTTTAAGATCTTTCGGCTTTTCCATAGTTTTTCCGGGGTTGGATATATCAAAAATATGAAACAATAATGATGAAACAATGATATTCCAAAACTTATTCCCGGGTCACTTGAATAATTATCTTTGTTATTAAGAACCCGGTCTTGCGGTCTCGCAGTCTTGAGGTCCTGCAGTCAAGAGAAAGGGGTTAATTAATTAAAACAGAGCTTAATTCAAAAAATATGAAAATCATTAATAAAAAAACTGTGCTTACAGTTCCAATGCTGTTCTTATTTCTCATAATTCATTGCCAGGACAAAAACCACCTGATTAAACCAGGACAGATATGGCCTGATACTGAAGGTAAGCATATAAATGCGCATGGAGGGGGTATAATATATTTTAATGAAACCTATTACTGGTTCGGGGAATACAGATTAGCACGTTTAGAAAAAGACAAGAGTCATTATGGAGTCAGCTGTTATTCTTCAAAAGATCTTCTGAACTGGAAAAATGAGGGACTCGCTTTAAAGGTTATAAACGATACTGCAAGCATCCTTAATCCGGGATGTGTCATTGAACGCCCTAAAGTAATATATAACAAAAAGACCGGAAAGTTTGTTATGTGGTTTCATCATGAATTAAAAGGACAAGGTTACAAAGCAGCTTTGACCGGAGTTGCTGTAAGTGACAATATAACAGGTCCATACAAGTACATAAGGAGCCTCCGTCCCAACGCAGGAGTTTGGCCTTTAAATTTTCCTGAAGAGTACAAAAAAGCCACAGTAAAAGAAGGCGATCTTAAAAGCTGGTCGGACGAGTGGAAACTTGCGGTCAGAGAAGGACTATTTATAAGACGGGATTTTGAAGGAGGTCAAATGGCCCGCGACATGACTATTTTTGTTGACAAAGATGGTAAAGCTTATCATGTCCATGCAGCCGAAGAGAATATGACGCTTCATTTTTCAGAACTTACAGATGATTATCTCGATTTTACAGGAAGATATATTCGTGTTCTACTCGGAGAATCGAATGAAGCGCCTGCCATCTTTTTTTCTAAAGGCAGGTATTTTATGTTCACCTCAGGTACCACAGGGTGGAAGCCAAATCCTGCCCGTCTTGCTGTTGCCAAAAAGATTTTTGGAGAATGGAAGTCAATCGGAAATCCATGCAGGGGAACAGAGGATGAAAACAAGATCACCTTTGGCTCACAGAGCACTCAGATTCTTTCTGTCAATGACAAAAAAAATATATTTATTTACATGGGCGACAGGTGGATTCCGGATAATCTCGCTGACAGCCGGCATATCTGGCTACCTGTTGAATGGGAAAAAGGATATCCGGTAATTAAATGGTATCCAAACTGGAGCCTGAGTAAACTAAAATAGTATCCCTTTGCTTTCTATTGAAAACCAGTGTCTTGAGCCACAACTCAGAATTTCAATAAACTTTCCTACCTTTGATATAATAAATACATAGGCGAACCGACAGATAGATATGTTGTTCTGATTATTATAAGAAAACATTAAATCAAATCTTATGAAAAACCTTGCATTATTATTAATCGTTGCAGGATGTCTGTTCAGTTCTTCCTGCAATAAAGACTCACAGTCTCAGCCATTTAAGCAATTAACAGGTCATGTCTGGGCTAGTGACAGTCTGCTTGCGAATGGAGTAGATGCAAGCGGTCCTGATGGAATGCTGAAAAATTTTAAGGGAGATGCTAAATTTAATCAGGACGGTACTGGCTATTTTGGAGTCTATATTGGTACATGGAGATTCGCATATAATGAAACTCAGATAATTATTTCTACAGATTCCCTACCTCTTCCACTGACAACAAAAATTGCTGAACTAACCAGTATTTCTCTCAAGGTTACAACCAGTTACCCTAACTTACTTAATCCGGCTGCCCCCACATTTATCCGGATGACATTTAAGCCAAAGTAATGCGGTATATTTTTATAATCATAAC
The DNA here is from genome assembly GCA_017882305.1 of Bacteroidales bacterium. GTDB lineage: Bacteria > Bacteroidota > Bacteroidia > Bacteroidales > VadinHA17 > LD21. The sequence continues at coordinate 59,165 of JADGPU010000004.1, forward strand.
TACACTTTTAAGCCAGGCCTTAAATGTTGTGGTTGCACAGGGTATCGTTAAAGGTAAAATATACGATAAGAATACACTCGAACCACTACGAGGTGTATACCTTATATATGAAAATAAACAGGGCACTATCACTGATGAAAATGGCTGTTTTTCTGTAAAATCAGATACGGGCAAACTAAATATCTCCTTCCGGTTACTTGGTTATAAGCCTGCTACAAGATTTATCGTTTTGAGATCAAATGATACTATCGAACTGAATATCGGATTGGAAACGGATATTCTGGACATAGGTCAAATAGTTATTAGTGCAAATAAAACAGAACAGAAAGTTGCAGAATTGACTGTTTCAATGGATGTTATAAAGACAGCCGATTTTTTGAAAACCCACATAACTGATGCGCAGGAGTTGATTAATAAAACTCCAGGGATTGAAGTACTCGACGGACAAGCCTCAATAAGAGGGGGCAGCGGTTTCAGTTATGGTGTAGGCAGCAGGGTTCTTGCTCTGATCGATGGATTACCTGTTTTTTCGCCCGACGCCGGGAATATTAAATGGCAATTCCTTCCTCTTGAGAACATTGCACAGGTAGAAATAATCAAAGGGGCTTCCTCAGTTCTCTATGGATCTTCAGCATTAAATGGTATTATTAACTTTCGTTCAGCTGATCCGACAAATATTCCGGTAACACAGTTCTTTGCAGAAACAGGGATATATGATAAGCCAAAAAATAAAAACTGGGTCTGGTGGAATACACCCCGATTTTTTTCAAATGTCTCCTTTTCTCATCTTCAGAAAATCGGGAAAACTGACTTAGGTTTGAGTATTAATCTTTTGAACAACAACGGTTACAGAAAATTCAATGATGAAAAACTAGGTAGAATCAGCCTCAGACTTAAACATCATAACCAAAAAGTGAAAGGTCTGGTTTACGGATTTAACATTAATTCGGGTTATACAGCCAAAAGAGATTTCATTCTTTGGGAAAACGCAGAAAATGGTGCACTGAAGCAGGATACCTCAACTGTTTCACTGGTTCACGGTAGTTTCGTTGCTTTCGATCCTTTTATATCGTATAATAATACGGGCAGATTTAAACACGACCTCCGGATGAGATTACAATTATCTGACACCAGATTCCCGGTCAGGAAAGAGAATAATTCAGATGCATATTCATGCTACTCAGAGTATCAGTTGTACTACGCGATTGCTTCTTTTATGAACATCACAACCGGAATATCCGAGAATCTAAGCAAAATCCTTTCAAATTTCTATGGCAATCATAATGGTCTGAATCTATCTGTATTCACACAACTTGAGGTGCAGCCAGTTCCCAGATTGAAGATGGTCGCAGGATTACGTGTCGAACAGAATTCCCTTGATAATAAATCAGATAAAATTGTTCCGATTTTCAGAACAGGAATAAACTGGCAGGCTGCAGAATATACCTTCCTCAGAGCTTCATTCGGAGAAGGTTACAGATATCCTTCCATTGCTGAGAAATATGCTTCAACAACCCTGGGATCTATTAAAATATTCCCTAATCCCTTTGTTCAACCTGAATCGGGATGGAGCTCTGAAGTTGGAATCAAACAGGGAATTTTATCAGGTAAAACAAATGGGCAGGCAGATTTGTCTTTATTCTTTTTACAGAATAAAAATCTTATAGAATATCCTTTTGGCTCCTATCCTGATCCCATAACAGGAATCTCAGGTCTGGGTTTCAGAGCTGATAATATTGAGCAATCGAGAGTATATGGATATGAACTGGAATTTATCCTGAACCGGACTCAAGGTGAATTTAATACAACATTGACAGGAGGATATACTTATATTTATCCTGTTGAATTCAATCAGATAACCAATAAGAACACAGACATATACTTAAAATACAGAAGAAAGCATTCAGTAAAAATTAGTTTGAAGACTTCATATAAAAAATTTGACTTAGGTGTAAGTCTTTATGCCAAATCAAAAATATTGAATATTGACAATGTATTTCTGGATGAAACTACCAGGGAGAGCATCCTTCCTGGATTTTATGAATACTGGCTCCAGGATAATAAAGGATATTTTCTTCTTGATGGCAATATCGGGTTTAATATAACTAAGATATTAAATCTATCAGTTGCAGTAAAGAACATTACCAATACTGAGTATATGGGACGTCCGGGGGATATCCAGCCTCAGAGAAACTACAGTATCCGGTTATCAGGAAAGTTTTGAATACCAGTTAAAGATTGTTCAGTTAGCTCTGGGCTTCCTCTCCGTTTAAAAAATCGGTTATTAATTTGTTGAGATTCCTCATTTCGAGGAATCGCCCGCTCTCTACCTGGAAATTATTATTAATTCCCAAAAGATATAAATTTATTTCTGCAAATAATTCCTTTTAAACTTACAATGAAATTTGGATTCTTCTCATAATTAAGTTAGTTTTCATAATCGAAAAATATACTACTATGAAATCATTCCGAATCTTTAAGCCGGCAGCTCTTTTAATTGGCTTTGCGTGCATTGTCATTTTGTACGCCTGTAAAAAAGCCGTTATAAATGAAGTTAAAGTTCCTGATTTTGCTACTCTTTCATCACAATTCAGCGACCCACCGAGGGAGTACACCACAGCCCCTTTCTTTGTCTGGAACGGTGAGATTACAAGTGACGAGATCGACAAAGATCTTGTCAGTTTTAAAAACGCCGGATCATCCCAGGTATTTATACATCCGCGACCCGGTCTGATTACCGAGTACCTTTCAGAAAACTGGTTCAAACTTTATCAGCACGCAGTTGAAAAAGGGAAAGAGCTTGGCATGAATATCTGGATATATGACGAAAACTCTTATCCCAGCGGTTTCGGCGGCGGACATGTTCCTGATGAAATGCCCGAATCTTACAACCAGGGACAGGGGCTTAATATGACAAAAGCTGAAATACTCCCGGATACCTGCAACAAATATTGGCTCTGTCTGAAAGAAGAAGATAGCGTTTACACGGATATTACTGCCTCACTATCAGATGAAAAAGGTAAGAAGGGAAAATATTTTCTGTTCTCAAAAACTTATAATGAAAAATCTGACTGGTATGGTGGCTTTTCGTATGTTGATCTGCTTTACCCGGGGGTAACTCAGAAATTTATTGAAGTTACTATGAAAGGTTATGAGAAGTATCTTGGGACCGAATTCGGAAAAACAATCCCCGGCACCTTTACCGATGAACCTCAAATTGAATCTCCCGGTGGTATCCGCTGGACTCCCGACCTGTTTGATGTTTTCCTGAAACAGTGGCATTATGATCTTAAAACTCAGTTGCCTTCGCTTTATGAGGAAACAGGCGACTGGAAAAAAATCAGACATAACTATACACAAACGCTCCTTCAGTTATTTATAGACAGATGGTCAAAACCATGGCATTCCTATTGTGAGGCAAAAGATCTGAAATTCACCGGCCATTACTGGGAACATGAATGGCCGAATATGCGTCCGGGCGGAGATAACATGGCTATGTATGCATGGTCTCAGGTTCCGGCTATTGATATGTTATTTAACCAATGGGACGATTCGTCGACAAATGCCCAGTTTGGAAACATACGGTCGGTTAAAGAGCTTGCCAGTGCTGCAAATCAGACAGGCAGGCAAAGAAAACTTAGTGAAACTTATGGCGGATCGGGCTGGGATCTCACATTTACTGGTATGAAACGCAATGGTGACTGGGAATACGCTCTTGGGGTAAATCTTATGAATCAGCATCTTACATACTTCACTCTTGCAGGAGCCAGAAAATATGACTACCCTCCCACCTTCGACTACCACGAGCCATGGTGGAACAATTATAAGTATTTAAATACCCATTATGCAAGGCTTTCAGTTGCTTTATCATCAGGAAGACAAATTAACGACATACTTATTCTTGAACCTACCACATCAGCCTGGCTTTATGACTCTTATACACAACCAGATAAGAAGTATGCTGAAATAGGGCAGGCATTCCAGACATTTATTTCAAAACTTGAAAAGAATCAGGTAGAATATGATCTGGGTTCGGAAAACATCATTAAAGATATGGGAAGTGTTTCAAATGGCAAGCTGGTTGTCGGACAGGCTGGCTATTCACGGGTTGTTATTCCCCCCCTGACAGAGAATCTGGATCTGAATACTTATAAACTTCTTGAGAAATTTGTTTCAAACGGAGGCAGACTGATTGCATTCTCCGTCCCTACACTTGTCGATGGTACCACAAATGAAGGGTTGAAAGAACTATTTAATAAAAAATCAGATAAGATTATCCTTATTGATAAATTGACACAGGAGACTATTCATAAATATTTCTATAATACAAGGCTCAAGTTTGAAGGGGTAACCGGGGGAGCTCTTTATCATCATCGAAGGATTCTGACTGACGGACAGTTATTGTTCCTGGTAAATTCGAGTCTTAGTGAACAATTGAATGGTTCACTTAAAACAAACGGGAAAGGTGCTCTTGAGATGAATACCCTGACAGGAGAAGTTTATGGATATCCAAACCAGGAGACAGGAGATGATATTTCTATTTCCTATTCAATTCCTCCTGCTGGGAGTCTTTTGCTTTTCCTACCCGATACTAAAATGTCGGATTATTCAATTCCTTTCAGGCCACAGAACTATATTACAGTTCAACGCTCTACTCCATTAAAAGTTAACAGAAACGAGGACAATGTTCTAATGATTGATTTCTGTGACATTGAAGTTGGCAAAGAGATCACAAAAGATCTGAATACCTACAACGCAGCGGATAAGGTCTATAAATACTACGGATTTAAAAACGGTAATCCATGGAACACGTCCGTACAGTTCAAGACAAATATTGTTGACAGGGATACTTTTGGGCTGACAACAGGGTTTACCGCAACATATCATTTTCCTATAAAAGGGAAATTCGACTTATCAAAGATAAAGGCTATTGTGGAACGACCCTATTTATGGACAGTTATTGTAAATGGCATCGAAGTGAAACCGGAAGACGGTAAGTGGTGGCTCGACAGATCGTTCGGTGTTTTCAATATCGGAACCTTAATCAAAACAGGAGATAACACAATAACTCTTAAAACCTCACCAATGAAGGTTCATGCGGAGATCGAACCTGTTTATGTTTTAGGTGATTTTTCCGTGAAATCTGCTGAAAAAGGGTGGGATATGGAAGCTCCGGTTGCTAAATACACTGCAGGAAGCTGGAAAACACAGGGCCTGCCATTTTATTCATGGGGTGTTTCATACAGTGAAGAATTCAATATTGAAAACTCTGATGGCAAATGGGAAATTGCACTCGGAAACTGGTCTGGAACAATGGCAGAAGTTTCGGTAAATGGACAACATGCGCCTGTTATTGCTTTTCCTCCATATCATAGTGATATCACAGGATTGATCAAACCCGGTATTAATAAAATTGATGTTAATGTAATTGGAAGTCTCAAAAATCTTCTTGGCCCTCATCATAATAATCCAAGGCCCGGTTTCGTCTCTCCCTGGACGTGGAGAAATGTAAAATTTTATCCCTCGGGTAAAGAATACCAGATGCTGGATTATGGTCTGTTCGAAGAGTTTACCCTTCTACATGGTATTTAGTAAGGTTTAGGAGGTCTCGTTCTTTTAATGATTGGTACTGGGTGCTCGGTGCTCGGTTTATGTAGGGACCAATATAATATCTGATTAATTTCCCAGGACCCAGTACCGAGGACCTAGCACAATAATTTCAGATTTCTTCGAATATTCTTATATTAACGCTACAATTAACTAAATATCAATATACTATTTTAGACCTATTGCAGGAATGAATTATTTTTCTACATTTGGAATAATTATTATTATGTTCCTTATATAAATTCAGATAATTTAAGAATACCATAAATAGAAATGCATGGATGTTGTATAACCTTATACAACTCCAATGGAAACTAAACCTTAAATCAAAACCTATGAGAAAACTTTTAATCTTTATTGCTTCTTTGTTCATTACCGGCAGTCTGCTTGCGGGCGGACTGGTTACCAACAATAACCAGAGTGCCATGTTCACGCGTTTACAAAACCGAAATGCCTCAACAAGTATTGATGCTGCTTATTTCAATCCGGCAGGTTTAACCAGGCTTGGTAACGGATTGTTTGTTTCAATTAACAATCAGACAATCACGCAAACACAAAAAGTAAAAAGTAATTATCAATATCTCATCGGTACTCCAAAAGAGTATGTCGGTAATGTAAGTGCACCTATCTTCCCGGGAGTTTATTTGGTATATAATACAGGGAAGCTGTCATTTTCTGCAGGATTTAATCCGATTGGAGGAGGTGGTGGAGCAAAATATAAAACAGGATTACCTTCTTTTGAAATGCAGGTTGCTAATATTCCTCCAAGTTTAACAGCACAGGGTATACCGACTACAGAATATACAGCAAATATATATTTTAAAGGCTCTTCAGCCTATTTAGGGTATCAGGCTAACATTGGCTATAAAATAAATGACATGCTTTCTATTGCTATAGGTGCGCGTCTGGTTTCTGTAACAAACAAATATAACGGGTATTTAAAAAATATAAGTATTAATCCAACCTACCCTGCTTTTGGAGCTGGATTTACCGGTGGAATGGTGCTCGCCAGTGATTTCTTTACTGCCGGCGCGACAACACTTAGCACATTAGCTGCCGGAGCGACTGCATATGTTGCCGGATTGCAACCAATAATTTCCGGAGGTGCCGGATCTGTTCTTTTATCAAATGGAACATCTGTAGGTTTAAGCGCTTTACAAGTTGGCCAGATACAGCAGATAATTGGTGCTGCCGGTCAGAACCCTGCCGGATTAACCATTGCTCAGGCCCAGGGTATACTTGGAGCCGCTGCACCCGGATTTACTTCCAAAGCAGCCACTCTGGCTGCTAATGCTATAGGAACAATGGACATAAATGTAGATGCTTCAGAGCACGGAACAGGTATTACCCCAATTCTCAGCGCAAACTTTTCACCTTCCGAGAATCTGGATATTGCAGTTAAATATGAGTTCAAGACAGAGATTGATCTTAAAACAAAAGTCAACAATAATGAAGGTGGAGGAATTTTTATCGACGGGAAAGAACTTGTTGGCGATATGCCGGCAATGCTTTCTTTTGGAATAGATTATAAACCCATTAAAAAACTTTTGATTTCTGCAAGCTTGAATACATATTTTGATAAAGGTGTCGATTATGACGGCGATCCAAATGTAAATATAAATGAGATTGACAAAAACTTCCTTGAATACGGATTCGGTTTAGAATATGGTCTTACTGAGAAACTGCGCGTGAGTGCCGGTTGGTCGCACACTTCCACAGGTGTCAATCTCAACTATCAGAATGATCAGACTTTCAGTACAAACACCAACTCAATAGGACTAGGTTTCGGTTACCGTATCACTCCAATGATTGATCTTAATTTAGGTTATCAAATCGCATATTATGATGAGGGTACAAAGAACTATGAGCCCATTCTGCCTGGTAGTAATTCTTATTTCGAAAAATATAATAAATCAACATGGATTGTTGCTGCCGGACTTGATTTTTATTTCGGGAAAAAATAACGGCATATAAATTAAGAAAATTCAGAGAGGCGGCATCCCACGATGCGGCCTCTTTTATTAGTATATAATACCTTGTGAATTAAGATGTTTAATATATAATTCGTATCTGGGAACACCTGATAATTTCAACTTCGAGTACCATTCAGTAGCTTTTGGGATATTTGCAGTTTCTTTAGAAAGCTTAATAATATTTATATATAACATACCCTTTATTCCAGAGTTCTTACTATCAATTGCATTGGCAATTTTAATGAAACTCATTAATGCTTTAGCCGGTTCTTCATTTTCAGCAAGAACAGAAGCATCATCGATCTTTTTGTTAAGATCATTGTTAAGACAAACGCCATAGAAAGAAAAACAGTTTTCTGTACAATCTTCTATCAGATCAATCCATTGAGTATCCTTTTTTAAGGGTGGAAATGTCAGCTCAAAATTGAGCTTCTCGCCGATTGTTTTAAATTTATATGTCTCAGGACAAACCGGAATTCCTTTTGAAGAAGTCAGCTTGCTTCTTGTTCCATCGGGATAAATTATGAAGACGTTTTTATCTGCACAAAAGTAACCTTCTGTCCTCCTGTTCTCTATACTTAGGGAAATCACGGTTCTCTGTTCTGTAATTTCAACTTTTGAAATCTCAAGTGTCTCATGACTCTTAAGACCTATGTTTGGATGATTACAGGTCTGCGAATTTATATTTTCAATACAAGTCATAAAAAAGAACAAAGCTGAAATTGTTATCTTCATTTTCATATTAATATTATTTAGAACCTGCAATTTATAAATTTATACTCCTCGATGATAAATAACTTTTTTTAAATCTGGATTAGGCTTCTTAAAATAACATTAAAACCAATGATATTCAGAAACTTATTCCAAAAGTTAACCAAATTGTAACAATTAAGTAACAAAGAGCTGATAGTTATAACATTAAATGAAGTTAACTTTGCATCAAAATATTTTGTGCTTAAGGCGAAATAAGCTAATGTAACAATTAATTAATACAAGGGATGAAAACAAAAAGAGAAGAATCAATACTCGATATTATTACGACATTTGAAGAGATGGCAGACATCATACTTGCACAACTTAAGCTTCTTGAAAAGTACATGGATGAGAAAGGGGAGGAAGAGCGTGCCCTTATAAGATCAGAAATAGACATAAATGAGGATAGGATCGATAAATACGAAGTCCTTGTCAGTGAAAAGTTTATTAATTCCATTATTCTTTATCAGCCTGTTGCTTCTGATATCCGTAAAGTAGTTGCTGTCTCCAGGATGTCTATCAATCTTGAAAGAATCGGAGATCGTGTGATCAATATTCTTAATTCAATTGATAATATAAAAGACTCTGTGGAATACAAAGCTATGATTGAGGTGCTCAACGTTATGTTATTGTCTGGGATTTCAATGGTTGAAAAAGCGTTGCTATCTTTTATAAACAACGATAATGAGTATGCAATCTGGACAATAAAAAATGATGAAGTGGTTGACGACATGAATAGTAAACTACTGATAAACAGCATTTCGAAGGCAAAAGTTAGTGACAAAACAAAAGAGATGTTACTCAGTTACATCGATCTGAAAAATATTATTACAAATCTGGAAAGAATTGCTGATCATGCCACGAATATTGCCGAAGCCTCAATATATTCAATACAGGGAACCGATATCAGACATTCCGGGCTGGATTCAACCCTGACAATTAATGATGAAAATAAATAAAATCTGAACAATTATGGAACTGAAAGGAAAACGGATTCTTATTGTGGATGATGAAGAGGATCTTTGCGAAATCCTTCAGTACAATCTCAGTAATGAAGACTATCAAACTGAAATTGCGCATTCTGCTGAAGAAGCACTGAAGAGGCCGCTTGGTAACTTCGATCTTATACTTCTCGATGTCATGATGGGTCCTATGTCGGGGTTTAAGTTTGCCGACAAACTGAGAAAAGATTTGAAACTTGATATCCCTGTGATTTTTCTTACAGCAAAGGATACAGAGAATGATATTCTTACAGGATTCAGTCTCGGTGCTGACGACTATATCTCCAAACCATTCTCCGTTAATGAATTAACCGCTAGAGTAAAAGCAGTTTTAAAAAGATCTTATATTGAAAAAGTTGAAAGTAAAACCATTCTGCAATTCAATGGGATAGATCTGGATACTGTCCGTAAAAGACTGATTATAAATGATGAACGTGTTGAGCTTACCAAAAAGGAATATGAAATTCTGAGAGTATTGCTTGAAAATCAGAGTAAGGTTTTTTCAAGGGAAGATTTGCTTATGAGGATATGGGGACAGGATGTTATTGTCACAGAACGTACTGTTGATGTAAATATCACCAGACTAAGAACAAAACTCGGACAATATGGTTCCTGCCTAAAAAACAAGACAGGTTATGGTTATTTTTTTGAATTCTGATGAACTAATTTTTTAAAAATGATCACAAGGAATAAGTTCAGAAATAATCTTTTCATATACTATTCATCAATATTTGTATTATTTACTCTACTGATATTAAGCTATCTCTACAAAAGAGAAAAAGAGTTCAGGATCTCAATTCTTAATGACGAGCTTGATAATGTTACAAAAGTTATTGACAATTATATAAAATCAAATTCCATTTTCGAAAAGGGGAATTGGATCCTTACGGATTCGATCGTAAGATTACTGCCACAGGAAGAGCTGCGTGTAACTGTAGTCAGTCCCTCAGGAGAGGTCTGGTATGATAGTTCTGTACGGGACTGGAAGAAGATGGAGAACCATAAAACCAGGCCTGAGATAAACGAATCGCTCTATTCTGACTTTGGTAAGTCTATCCGGAAATCAGGGACGACCGGCAAGGATTATTATTATTATGCAAAATATTACAACAGGTATTATCTGAGAGCTGCCGTAGTTTATGATAAAAAAACTATCAATCTGCTTACAGTAAAAAAATATTTCTTCATTGTTATAATTCTCTCTTTCATTATAATATGGATTGTATTACTGGCCGTCACAAATAAGTTTGGCAAGTCGATAGACCGGCTTAAAGATTTTGCTGTAAGGGTAGCTAATAATGAACCGTTTGATTCTGCATCAAAGTTTCCTAAAAATGAACTTGGAATCATTGGTGAAGAAATAATTGAGATTTATAACAAAATGCTTAAAACTCAAAATGATCTTTCGAATGAAAAAGAGAAACTCTTCAGTCATTTAAATGCATTAAATGAGGGAATAGCATTTTTTTCCAAGGATAAATTGAAGATTCTTACAAATAACCATTTCATTCAGTTCATGAATATGATTTCGGGGGAACTGACTATATCTTCAGCAAATTTTTTCAAAATAAAGGAGTTTAGTCAGGCTATGGAGTTTATAGAAAAACAGTCAGGGAAAAAAATTAAATCATCTGATCTTCCGAAGATGGAGTACCAGATTGGAAAAAACGGCAAGTTCTTTAGAGTTCAGTGCGTTGTATTTCATGACAATAGTTTCGAGGTTATATTGAGTGATATAACTGATGTGGAGAAAAGCCGTCTCATAAAACAGGAGATGACATCAAATATTGCACATGAATTGAAAACACCCATTTCATCTGTTAAAGGATATATTGAAACACTCATCAATGAACCCGAGATGGAACCCGAAAAACAAAAATATTTTCTTGAAAAGGCTCTGGCCCAGAGCGACAGGCTTACCGAATTGATAAATGATATAGTTGTTATAAATAAAATAGAAGAAGCCGGTAGTACATATCTTAAAGATAAAACAAAGGTACTGGATATTATAAGTGAAGTCAGAGATAATTTCAAGTCAGCTATAGACAATAAGGGAATGAAAGTTGAGATTGACGTTAGTAACGACATTTATATTACATGCAACCGGTCACTTATCACCTCAGTTTTTCAGAACCTGCTTGAGAACTCGGTTAACTATTCAGGAAACAATACAACAGTCTCAATTTCATTATATAATCAGGATGATAAGTTCTGCCATTTTTCTTTTTCTGATAATGGTGTTGGAATTCCTGAAGACCACCTTGGGCGCGTATTCGAACGTTTCTATCGATTAGATTCAGGCAGATCAAGAAAGAGTGGCGGAACAGGACTTGGTTTGGCAATTGTCAAGAATGCAATCCTATTACATAAAGGAGATATCCAGGTAAGAAATAAAATTGGAGGTGGGATCGAATTCCTTTTCTCTCTTCCAAAATAATCTTATTGTTCGATTTTATCCGAATCTTCCTGAAATATAATCTTCTGTCTGCTTCTTAGCGGGATTGGAAAATATTATTTCAGTCTTGTTCATCTCTATAAGATCTCCCAGGTAAAACAGCGCAGTCAAATCACTTGTTCTTGCAGCCTGCTGCATATTATGTGTAACAATAATAATTGTGTATTCCTTCTTTAATTCATGAATCAGTTCTTCAATTTTTGCAGTTGATATAGGGTCAAGTGCGCTTGCCGGTTCATCCATCAGGAGTATCTCAGGATTGACGGCAAGAGATCTGGCAATACAAATACGCTGCTGCTGACCACCGGAAAGACTTAATGCAGAGTGAAATAGCCTGTCTTTTACCTCTTCCCAGATTGCCGCTTGCTTTAATGACCGTTCAACAATTTCATCGAGAATATTTTTATTGCTTATCCCGTTTATTCTGGGACCGAAAGCAATATTGTCATAAACCGACTTCGCAAAAGGATTCGATTTCTGAAAAATCATGCCGACTTTCTTTCTGAGGTTTACAACGTCAATATTTTTATCATAAATATTAGTATTGTCGATAAAGACTTCTCCTTCAATTGAAACATTATCAATAAGATCGTTCATCCGGTTAAGAGTTCTGAGGAATGTTGATTTACCACAACCCGATGGTCCGATAAATGCGGTGACCATCTTTTCCGGTATATCCATTGAAACCCTTTTTAATGCAAGATTGGTTCCGTATCGGAGCGATAAATTTTTGACTTTTACTTTAATATCGTTCATGAAGAAATAGTTATTTTGCTCTTTTTCTTATTCTGTATCTTAATATAACTGCAACTGCATTCAGTGAAAATGTGAGAAGCAATAATACCAGTGTCGTTGCGAACTGAATAGGCTGAGTTGCATCCACATTTGAAGATTGAGTAGACATGATATATATGTGGTATCCAAGCGACATAAACTGATCGCTTAATGAATGCGGAAGATGGGAACTGAAATAGACAGCTCCGGTAAAAAGAATCGGGGCAACTTCTCCGGCACCACGGCTCACAGCAAGGATTGTACCAGTAAGTATCCCTGAAACTGATCCGGGTAATACTACTTTTCTGATAGTCTGCCATTTAGTAGCTCCAAGTGCCAGGCTGGCTTCGCGCATATCTCTGGGAATTGTACGTATTGCCTCTTCTACTGATACAATAACGACGGGAAGAGTTAATAATGCCATTGTTAAGCTTGCCCATAGAATATTTGGTTGTGCCCATCTGAGCTCTCCTCCGCTTAAAAGACTATCCAGATTCTTGCCTACAAAACCTATAAAAAAACCTAATCCGAACAGCCCGAAAATTATCGATGGAACAACTGCAAGCGTTTTTACAGCAAAGCGGATTGTCTTGGCAAATACAGATTTTTCATTGGCATATTCTGCAAGATATATGGCCGTAATCACACCAAAAGGTACTGCAGCAACAGCCATAATTATTGTCATAATCGCTGTTCCTACAATTGCCGGGAAAATACCTCCTTTTGTCATCCCTTCCCTAGGGAATTCCGATAAGAATGCCCAATTCAGATTTGGCCATCCACCAATAATCGTAATCGTCAGTATTGATACAATAATGAAAATAATCACCAATACACAAACTCCGGTTATACTTTCGACTATTATATCTTTTACATTTCTGTTCATTTCAACCAATTTCAACTTTTAAACTCTTTCAACCTTTCAACTTTTTTCTTTTCCTTTTATTTTCTTGATTGATACTTTCGAACAACCACATTCTTAAAATAGAATTCTGCAAGTGCATTGAGAGCAAATGTGAATATAAAAAGTAATGAACCGATAAGGAACAGCACATTATAATGAGTATCGCCGAAAACAACTTCTGCCATTTCTGCACCGATAGTAGCTGACAGAGTTCTCACAGAATCAAAAGGATTCATTGAGATCATGGCAGCATTTCCGGTTGCCATAAGCGCGATCATTGTCTCTCCGAAAATTCTACCCAGACCCAACACTACGGCAGCAAAAATTCCTGGTACAGCAGCCGGTAAGATAACATAGAATGCAGTCTGTCTCCTGCTCGCTCCCAGTCCAAGACTGGCCTCAATAAAAGTCTTTGGTACAGCAGTTAATGCATCCTCAGTAAGAGTATAAATAATAGGAATTGCTGCCAGACCCATAGCGATTCCTCCTACAAAAGCATTTAACCTGCTGGCATATCCGAAGATGTTCTGTAAAACGGTAGCCATTACCATAAGAGCAAAAAAACCGATAACAACAGAGGGAAACCCTGCAAGCAGTTCAATTACCGGCTTTATTAATTCCCTTATTCTGGGCTTAGCAAACATTGAAGTGTAAATTGCCGCCAGAATGGAAATCGGTGCTGCAAATAACAATGCAA
>JADGPU010000156.1 GCA_017882305.1 Bacteroidales bacterium
ACAGGAAATAAGGGCAGGTTAGGTTGTTCTGCAGCTGACCGGTCACGAAAATCAAGCAGGAATAAGCATGTAGAAAGCATATGATTTCCATGTTTGGACCGGGGTTCGACTCCCCGCAGCTCCACGATCAAGCAAAAAACAACCACCCCGAAAGGGGTTTTTGTTTTTATGGAAACCGTTGAAAGCTTGATTCAAAAGGGATTCCTAAAAACAAAAAAACCATGCGAAGCATGGTGGTTGTTTTCTATTTGCAGAACGGGAACAAGGGGATCAATGAGTGAAACGAATTACTCCCCGCAGCTCCACAAACAAGCAAAAACGTACTAAACCTAGTATTTATTAAATTGAACTGTTTTGCCTGTTGCAGCAGATTCTCTCGCTGCTTCTAAAATTTTTACAACCAAAACATTGTTTTCAAGTGAATAAAGATCATATTTTGTCATGCTTATTTTCCCTTTTATAATATCTGAAAAATATGAGAATGGATCTTCATACACTTTTATATCTTTCGCGGTTATCAGCATTGATTTTTCTGCCTCATTTTTTCTGTTTCTTAATCGCATGGAATTATTGTTTATAGTAATTATATAGCCGGAATCACCATATATTTCCATATCTTTTCTACCGAATGGCCAGTTCCAGGAAGCCTGAATTATGCACTGAGCATTTGGATAGGTAACAATGATTGTTGCCTCGTCATCCACTTCAGGATAAACATCAGGTTTGAAATGCCGGGTAACAGCTGTTACAGAGACCGGCTCCTGACCTTGCATTAAATAAGTCATTAAATTTCCGCCATAACAACCGAAATCAATTAAAGCGCCACCACCATTTTGAACAGGGTCGGTGAGCCAGGCAAAAAACTCTTTGCTTACTCCGATTTCTTTTGGTCCCTGGTGCCCGTCGTGAATGACTACTTTCTTAACAGTACCAATATAATTACTATCATTAACTAATTGGAAGGATTTTGCAGTAGTCGGATACCAGGATGTTTCAAAATCGGTCAGCAAATGAACATGATACTTCTGAGCCAGTGTCTGCATCCTTATTGCATGTCCGACATTAGTAGCCAAAGGCTTTTCAACCATCATATGGATTCCTCTCGGAGCACATTCCTCGACCATCATCATATGATCGTAAATAGAACCAAATGCTACCGCAGCTTCAGGTTTTACCAAATCCAGCATTTTGCTCAGATCTGAATAGATCAGGTTAGTGCTGAATTTATAAGTTTTAGCGAGGCGCAGGGCTAATTCGCGATCAGGTTCATAGATTCCAACCAGGTTAAAATCTGTTTTATTTTTCCTGCCGAATAGAAAAGAGATATGGTCATGTGTCATACCGACAATAGCTAATCGTATTGGCTGTTTCGAAAGCTCCTGCGACTGAATATTGGAAAGGATTACTATCATCAGTACCAGAAAAGCGATACAATTTTTAAAGTTTTTCATCGTTATGTTTCCTCACTTATAGTTATTATCAATTGTCGAAAATGTCAACTACCACATGGTTTGTAATTTCCTTGTTTATTTAAACAGATTCGCACACAATGGTAATATAAAAATAAAAATAATTAAAAGATAGTATGTTCTAATTATAAACAGACTAACTGATTATCAGGAGCAAATGGGTCGTTTTTTCGAGTCCCCTGTAATTTAACCAGTGTGTAAATTCGGTAAGCAATAAACCAATCTGGATATATTATTAAAAGACATTGCTCTCATTTTATTCACCTTCCTTGTTAGCCCTTTTATGATGTGACTGATGAGGTTTTGTATTATTTGATGGCTGGAATGTCTGGCATATTTTCGTAAGATTAGAAACAGCCCAAATAAATTTTATTCAGATGAGTTTATATCTAAGGGAATAAAAAATTTAAATGTGCTGCCTTTTCCTGATTCACTTTCAACCCTTATCTTACCACCATGCTTTTCAACAAATTCTTTGCAGAGGAATAACCCGAGTCCTGTTCCCTTTTCATTTTCAGTACCCCGTGTGGAAACGTTAGCATCTATTCTGAAAAGTTTTGCTATTGTTTCTTTTGTCATCCCAATGCCACTATCTGATACGGATATTTCTACTTGTTTGTTATCAATTATGGCCTTTACTTCCACTTTACCGTTTTTATAAGTAAACTTTATTGCATTTGATATCAGATTTCGCAATATGGTTTTGATCATATTTTTATCTGCTATAATCGTTAAATTATCAGTGAAGCAGCTTTTAAGTTCAATATTTTTTGTAATCGCCATATCATTCAATACAATAAATTCTTCATTAAAAAGCTCTCTTAAGTTAATTGGTACGGGGTTAAACAATATTTTTCCTGTTTGTGAATTTGCCCATTCCAACAGGTTTTCGAGCAACCTTAAAGTCTGAACAGCAGAAGTATTTATCAATCCGGCATACTCCTCAATTCCTGCAAAATCAGCTGTTTTTATTTCATCTTTCTGCATTTCGCTAAAACCGATAATGGTTTGGAAAGGGTTCTTCAGGTCATGTGCAATAATTGAGAAAAACTTATCTTTAGAGGCATTGAGTTCTTCTATATGCTGTCGTCGTTCTTCAAGTAATACATTTGATTCATTAAGTTCCCCTGTCTGTTTAATTAACATATCGTTTTTTTCCTGTAATTCGGCAGTTTTAACTGTCACTAGTTTTTCAAGTATAATCTTCTGATTTTTTAAATGCCGGACCCGTGAAATAAAAATAAAAACAAGTACAAAGATTATTGTTGAAATCATTATTAATCTGAACCACAATGTTTCCCACCATGGAGGTAAAATAATTATGCTTAATGAAACTCCTTTTTCGTTCCATACTCCATCATTGTTTGACGCTTTTACCTTAAAAGTATATTTACCGGGGTCAAGATTAGTATATGTGACATATCGACGGGAGGCATCAGTATAATTCCAATTTTTTTCAAAGCTTTCCATCATATAGGCATATTGATTTTTTTCCGAATGGGAATAATTGATGGCAGAAAAAGTGAATGAAAATACTGACTGGTTCCACTTCAATCTGATCTCTTTTGCTTCTCCTATATATGTCTGAAATTGGGCTCCGGGATACCCAAAAAGGACAGGTTTATTGAATATTTGAAAATCAGTGATATAAACAGGAGGGATAAATTCATTATCTTTCAGGCTGTCGGGATAAAAGGAATTAAAACCATTATATCCTCCAAAATATATTTCCCCTTTACGCGTTATCAGGGACGATTGTTGCTTAAATTGGTCGCCTTGTAAACCATCCTCTTTGGAATAATTTCTGAACTTCTTAGTTTTACGATCAAACCTGCTAATACCACTATTGCTGGATATCCAGATATTACCAGCATTATCTTCAATAATTGACTGAATTATGTTGCTAGGCAAACCGTTAGAGATATCATAGGTATATAGAATGGTTCCATCAGGCTTACAAAAATATATTCCATTAGTACTCGTGCCTACCCATAAATTTCCATCCTTGTCTTTACAGAATGCCGCAATAACATTATCATTGAAAATATATTTCTTAAATGAGTTAGTTTTGCTGTCATAGAAGTTTAGTCCGGCCATTGTTGAAATCCACACATTTTTTTCAAAATCTTCAAAAAATATCCAATCTCTTTTACCAACAATCGCTTTGGGATTATCAGGGTCAGTTCTGAACCTCCTGATCACTCCCTTGTTTTTGTCAAATAAATCGGTACCAACATTAAAAGTGCCTAACCATAATGTATCATTTTTATCTATTGCAAGATTCCAGATGGTTCTGCCTGAGATACTTGATGGATTATTTTTATCGGGCATGTAATGAATAAATCTTCCTGTTTTTCTGTCAAACCTGTCAAGACCTGCATCCCAGGTACCAATCCAGATATCATAATCCTTATCCTCAATAATACTAAGTATAGCATTTCCGCTTATGCTGTATGGATTTGAAGGTTCATGCTTAAATATCGTAAATCTGCCTGTTTCGTGATCGTAGACATTAACCCCGCCTCCATCGGTGCCTATCCAGATCAAACTCTTATGATCTTCATAAAAACAAGTGACATTATTAAACGATAAGGAATTTGGATTTCTGCCCTTATACTTAAATATTTTAAACTTATATTTTTTAGGATTATAATAATTGATTCCTCCTCCCGAGGTTCCTATCCATAAAATCCCTTCCTTGTCTTTATGAAAACACCAGATTCCGTTGTTATTAAGTCCTTCATCATTTGTATTATCGTACATAAAATACTCAAAAGTTTTAGATGTTTTGTCAAATCGGTTTATCCCTCCCTGATCAACCGCAAGCAATAAATGTTGTTCGTCATCCGGTACGATATCAAGAATAATCTTTTGATTGGTGCCTTTACCGTCGCCTTTTGATCCGAACTGCTCAAATTTATTGGATTCCGGATCATAAGAAAAGAATCCGTTACCATCTGTTGTAATCCATATTTTATCGTGATTATCAATATATAGGCCCTTAAAACAATCGTTTCCGAAATCAACAGAAGGGTCCTCAAATTTAGTAAAGATGCCGGATTCAGAATCAAAACGGAGGATTCCCCGGCTTAGTGAAACAATCCATAGGTACCCTTTTGAATCAATTGCTATCATTCTCGATGGGCGGGAGTTTAAATAAACCTTCTCACTCTCGAATTGATATCTGATAAAATTCTGAGTTTTAGAAATCCATTTATTCAGGCAATTTTCCCCTGTTACAATCCAGAGGTTTCCATCTTTATCTTCGGTAATACTACTAATGTAATTACTGTTTATACTGGTCTTATCGCCAGGATCGTTTTTAAAAACTTTAAAATTATCTTTAACAGGATCGAATAAATTTAAACCATTAACAGTACCAAGCCATAGATTTTTCCCCCGGTCTTCATAGATACATAGTATATTATTATTGCTGATTGAGCCGGGTTGATTTTCATTAAAATGGTATTTTTTAATCTCATAACTATTATATTTATCAAGGCCCTCCTCGGTGCCTATCCAAAGATAATCTTTACTATCTCGGTATATACACCGTATACGGTTACTTGACAAACCATCTTCAACGGTGAGGTGACCAAATCTTGAATATAGCGGCTGCGCCTGCAAATGAAAAATTCCTGCAAAACAAAAGAATGAAATCACCAGGGACCGTCTGAGAAAATGATTTCCGATTAATTTATGATTAAAAAAATCACACACTACTTTTATAGTATTAACAATAAAATAGTTCAAAAAATATCGGAAATTTTAAAGATAAATCTTTTTAGTTAATTAACTCAAATTGC
>JADGPU010000157.1 GCA_017882305.1 Bacteroidales bacterium
AGGTATTCATCTGCGAATCGCCACTTTTTCCCCTAGTAACCATCTAATTGCCAAGTCATTCCGAGCGTATGCGAGGAATCTCATTATCCTAATCAGATTTATCTACAAATCGGCCATTTCATCACAAGCGTCATTGAAGAATCTCCTGCGATATTTTTATTTATTGATGATACTCATATAATTTATTTACAAAAAAAAAGTTAGGTTTGTAATAATTATACTTCGATCCCAAACTTTCAAACAAACCAGATGTCAAAAAACCGGTTATTTTTAACGAAACCACTTCCTCAGCTATTCAGTGAATCTCAGGAATCCGGTGGTCTAAAGCGATCTCTTACTGCACTAAATCTCACAACTTTAGGAATTGGAGCTATTATTGGTGCGGGTATTTTTGTACTTACCGGTCAGGCAGCAGCACAGTATGCCGGTCCTGGTATCGTACTATCTTTTATTATTTCAGGTTTTGCATGCGGATTCGCAGGTCTATGTTACGCAGAATTTGCCTCCATGATCCCAATAGCAGGAAGCGCTTATACTTATTCGTATGCTACGCTTGGTGAATTCCTGGCCTGGATAATCGGCTGGGATCTTATACTTGAGTATCTTTTTGCTGCGTCAACAGTTGCAGTGGGATGGTCGGGGTATGTTGTAAGTTTTCTTAAAGACCTGCATATATTTATACCGCCCCAGTTTACCGGAGCCGTAGGATCGGTACTTGTGAATGTCCCTGATTTAGGGTGGAAACCTCTTACGTCGACTTTCGCGCAGACACTTGCTGCTTCAGGAGTTCAGGTTGATTCATTGGCACACGTAACCTGTGTAATTAATTTACCAGCAATGTTTATAGTTGCATTATTATCAACTTTACTGGTGATCGGTATCCGCGAATCAGCCAATTTCAATAACATAATGGTAATAACCAAAGTATCTGTCATTATTTTGTTTATTGCGATTGGATTCATGTTTGTGAAATCTGTTAACTGGCATCCTTTTATTCCTGTCAATAAAGTTGAAGCTGCTCCAATATCGCAATACGGATCGTTCTGGGGCTGGTTGAAAGCCTATAGTCATGAGTTTGGCAAATTCGGTATAAGCGGTGTTTTGAGAGGTGCCGGTGTTATCTTCTTTGCATATATAGGTTTCGATGCTGTATCTACTGCGGCTCAGGAGGCGAAAAATCCTCAGCGCGATATGCCGATAGGTATTCTTGGATCTCTCGGAATTTCGACAGTTTTGTATATTCTCGTGGCAATAGTACTTACGGGTATTGTAAGTTACACTACTTTAAATGTCGCTGATCCTGTTGCCGTTGGTGTTGATGCTATGGGCAAGGGGATGTTCTGGTTGAGACCTATTGTGAAGATTGCTGCTATTGCCGGATTAAGTTCCGTAATCCTGGTTATGTTACTCGGCCAGCCAAGAATCTTCTACTCTATGTCTAAAGATGGCTTGCTTCCTCCAGTCTTTTCAAGGGTTCATCCCAGGTTTAAGACTCCATATATCAGTACCATCATTACCGGAACCGTTGCAATGATTATTGCAGGAATACTTCCAATCAGTATACTCGGAGAGTTGGTTTCTATAGGCACTCTTCTTGCTTTTATAATAGTTTGTATGAGTGTATTGGTGCTCAGAAAATCCAAACCCGATATTAAGCGTCCGTTTAAAACACCATGGGTTCCTCTGGTTCCTATACTTGGAGCTTCAATATGCTTTCTTCAGATGGCATCATTACCTCTCGACACATGGTTAAGGCTCATTATCTGGATGGCTATCGGATTCTGTATCTATTTCTTTTATGGTGTGAAGCATAGTAAAATAAGACAGAGTACCCCGAAGGGGGGAGGTGGTTGATCTATTGAAATACCTATATTTCATCCGAAAACACCGACTTTGGCAGGTCTCGTAAATTATATCTTGATGCCATGGCTTCTCCATATGCCCCTGCTGACCTGATTGCAATAATATCACCTCTGCTTGTTTCAGGCAGTTCGATATACTTTGCGAATGTATCGGACGATTCACAAACCGGTCCGACAACATCATACCGGTATATATTTCCTGTTGATGTAAGGTTTTCTATCTTATGGTGAGCCTGGTAAAGTGCAGGTCGAATCAGGTCAGTCATACCTGCATCCAGAATTGCGAACAGGGTATTACTTCCATTTTTAATAAACAGGACTTTTGAAATCAGACTGCCACATTGCCCTGTAATTGAACGTCCGGGTTCAATATGAAGCTCCTGACCGGGAAGCAGATCGATGAATTCATTAAGCAACGAAAAGTACTCCCGGAAATCAGGATTTTTTTCAGGATTTTCATAATCAATTCCCAATCCTCCACCAACATTGACGATCTCTAAAAGAATATTGTGAGAAGAAAACCATTCCTGTAACTCATTTATGCGTGCGCATAAACTTTTAAATACTGACATTCTTGTTATCTGTGAACCTATATGAAAATGTATACCTATTAACTTAATATTTTTAAAATCTGATAGTTTTTTGGTGACATCCTCGATCTCCCATGTATTTATTCCAAACTTGCTCTCTTCAATACCTGTAGTTATATACTTATGGGTATAAGCTTCGATATAAGGGTTGATCCTTAATGCTATACGTGCAGTCTTGCCCTGGTTTGCAGCCAGTTGATCAATAACTTCAATCTCAGGAATTGATTCACAATTAAAACATAATATATCAGCTTTGAGAGCAGCATTGATATCCTTATCAGTTTTACCTACTCCTGCAAATACTATTTCAGACGGATTGAAACCTGCAGTTATTGCAGCATTTATTTCATTAAAACTGACACAGTCGGCTCCGAAACCGTATGAAGAAATGATTTTAAGAATTCTTGCATTTGAGTTAGCCTTTACAGCATAATGCACCTTGTATCCGGAAATATCTGACTCTTTCTTCACGACCTCAAGAGTAGATCTTAAAACTTCAAGATCATAGTAATAGAATGGAGTTTCAATTTTTCTGAATTTTTCTATGGTTTTATTATTGATCATTTCTTTAATTAAAAAGATGTTTACTGAGTAATTTTAATGCTTCTATTTTATTGGATGTATCAATCAGGAGAGACAGACTGTTAGGACTTCCTCCATAAGATATCATTTTCAGAGGTATGGTGTTCAGTGCTTCGAATATTTTAGGTGCTGAACCTGTCCGTTCAATGCGGAAATCTCCCACAACACATACAATTGTCTGATTCTCTTCGACTTCCACAGTTCCAAGTTCTTTAAGGTCCTTTGCTATCTGTTTAATGAACTCAGGATTGTCTATTGTGATAGATACTGCGACCTCTGAAGTAGTAATCATATCGATAGGTGTCCTGTAAGCTTCAAAGATCTCAAATACTTTACGAAGGAATCCGTAAGCCATTAACATTCTGTCAGATCTGATCCTTAGTACAGATATTCCGTCCTTAGCTGCAACGGCTTTATAATCCAGAAGGGTTGATGAAGATGTTATCAGAGTACCAGGATCTTCCGGTTCCATTGTGTTCTTAAGCCTTACAGGTATATTCTTTTCATGGGCAGGATTAACGCTGGAAGGGTGCAGTATTTTTGCACCGAAATAGGCAAGTTCGGCTGCTTCATCGAACGATAGTTCACGTATAACCTTCGTGTTCTCAACGAACCTCGGATCGTTATTATGAAATCCGTTAATGTCTGTCCAGATCTGAATCTCTGAAGCATTTACAGCCGCTCCGATCAGGGATGCAGTAAAATCACTGCCGCCACGTTTCAGATTATCAATTTCCCCATAGGCATTCCGGCATATAAATCCTTGTGTAATAATTAAATTTTCAGAAGTGCGTTTTTTAAGTTCTCTTCTGAGGTTTTCTTTAATATAGAATGAATCAGGTTCACCATCTTTATCAATTCTCATAAAGCTCAAAGAAGGTAACAGAATTGACTTGATATTCCTTTCCTGTAGCAGAAGGTGGAATAATGAAGTGGATATTAGTTCTCCCTGAGCAAGAATTGCTTTTTCCTGAAGCTTTGTAAATAACCTAAGTGTAAAATTTCTGATATATTCAAAATGAGAATCAATGAGGTCGTGTCCTGATTTTTTAAAATTCTCAGTATCAAAAAGCTCCTCAACTATCTTATGATATTTTGTACTGAGTTTGTCATTTTTGACTGATGCTTCGTTTATATTATCGGCGTACAACAGATCTGTTATTTCCACCAGGCTATTTGTAGTTCCTGCCATGGCAGACAAAACGACGATCTTTCTTTCATCATCATTTATTAAGGGTATCAGGGCTTTCATTCTGTCGGGGTTACCCACTGAAGTCCCCCCAAATTTCATAATTTTCATATAGGTAATTTATTAAAAAAAAACCTGCATCGTTTTGCAGGTCCAAATATCTTTTTTAAGTCAAACGTTCCAAATAAAGATTATAAAGACCTGTAATCCAGATGCCTGGTATACCATAAAAGCCTTTTTATCTGTTTATTCATATATTTATTATCAGGGCAAAAATATACTTTTAATTAATAAAGAATATTTAATTGGTATATTTTTTGTTAACATGTATAGTAATTAATAGTTTAAATAGAAATTATTTAAAATGAAGAGAATTGTTTTTTTGATACTGGTTATTCTGGTTGCTACGCAGACAGTTGGATTCAGCCAGAAAAGGAAGGAAAGGGAAGGCATAAAAGTTGACACTCTTTCCGTGGATAGTCTGGAGTACCGATTAATTGTTTTGGACCCGGGTTTTGATACATGGCTTTTAAACAAACCTCCAAAGAGTTTTTACTCGAATAGCTATTATATCCAAAAAAACCGATTCTATGTTTCAGAATGGAATCAAAGGTATCTGACGTCAAACAATAATGGCCTGTACGAAAGCTATATAGATTATAAGCCAAATACTGATTATGGGATTGATATTAATTACAAGCTCTATTACTATT
Source organism: Bacteroidales bacterium (assembly GCA_017882305.1). Taxonomy (GTDB): domain Bacteria; phylum Bacteroidota; class Bacteroidia; order Bacteroidales; family VadinHA17; genus LD21. Next base: position 4,937 of record JADGPU010000157.1, read on the forward strand.
TCAAGTATTTTGAAGAGACGAATCATATAAAGCTTCTGAACTTTGACAGGTGATCATGCTGTTGATTAAACGTTGCATGGTGCAAGGTAAAGGGTGTTTGTAAGAATTACCATGCACCTTATACCCTGCACCACATGATTTTATAAGCTTTTTAAATCTTTTTTCTTATATTTCATTTTTATTTATATTTTTGCAGCCGCTATCTTTTCCCGCCCAGATGGCGAAATTGGTAGACGCGCTAGTTTCAGGGACTAGTGTCAGTAATGATGTGCAGGTTCGAGTCCTGTTCTGGGCACAA
>JADGPU010000158.1 GCA_017882305.1 Bacteroidales bacterium
GATTGCTTTCTTCTGAGTTTTTATCAGCGACCTTACCACTGAAGGGTCTGAATAGAAATTGAGATAATCGCGGTCGAGCAGATCCTTGTAAATGCCATTTGCCACAAAAATATCTTTCCATCCATCGTTGTCAAGATCCATTATAAGGGCTCCCCAGCTCCAGTCTGTTGCACTGACTCCGCTAAATCTGCCAATTTCGCTGAAAGAACCATTCTGATTATTTAACTGAAGTGTATTCCTTGCAAACTGATGGTCGTAGCCATTTTTTATCTTATTCTGATATTGTTCCCAGCTTTCGAATACTGCTTTTGTTTTGTGTCTGGCATTTCCTTCAGGTGTCATTTCTGTGACAAATATTTCGGGATAAGCATCATTGTTAATATCTGCCATATCGGAACCCATGGCTCCAAGACTGGTCTCGCGCATCTGATCTTCAAGGGATTCTGTAAATGTGCCGTTTTTATTGTTGATATACAGATAGTCGCGTTCGAAAAAATCGTTTGAGATATAGATATCCGGCCAGCCATCGCGATTCACATCTCCAATGCTTACACCCAGACCGAAGCCAATTTTGCTTCCATAGATGCCGGCCTCCTTGCTTACATCCACAAAATGACCATTGTCGTTACGGTATAATTTGTTACTTCCCAGTGAATCGCGTAATAAACGCTGGTCAGGTTTAATGTCATATTCCGTAACTGACTGGAACGAGTTATTTAAAAGATAACAGTCAAGATCGCCATCATGATCATAATCAAAAAACGCAGCATGGTTTGACAATCCCATAATATCAAGGCCATATTCAGCAGCTTTCTCCCTGAAAGTAAGATCCCCGTTATTAATAAACAGTTCATTGTTACGATGAGGTGTTCCTGGCTTGCCAGATTTACATACATAAATATCAGGCCAGCCATCACCATTTACATCGGCAATACTAACACCTGTTGACCAGGAACCAGCACACGCTACACCAGCCCGTTCTGTTACATCTTCAAAAACAAAATTGCCCTTATTTATATATAGTTTATTACCGGTCTGGTTGCCGCAAAAGTATATATCCGGCAATCCATCATTGTTAAAATCGCCAATCCCCACACCCGCACCGTTATAAAAATTACGGTAGGTATAGGTATTATATTCCTCGGTATACTCAAGTTTGTTTTCAAAATCAATATGAGTTTGCTTTTTGCCAAGAAGGGTAAACAAAGGTTTCTGATTTAAAACAGAGTGGTTTGTTTTGCAAGAAACTGTCAAAACAGACAAAACCAACATTAATGTACCGAATAATCCTTTAATTCTCTGAAAGCACATATATTCAATCTGTTTGACAATGTCTGCTTTTCCTTTGTGCTACTTTATGTATTCCTTCGTGATCCTTTGTGGTTAAATGTTTTTGGTTTTACCACAAAGGTACTCAAAGGTTATCACTAAGGTGCACAAAGGGCTACGTCATAAGACTCCCTATTTTTAATACAAATTGCCTCTTTTGGAAAATTTTTCAGCCAGAGGTTGCTTAAACAAAGAGAGCAGGCAAATATAATAATTGCCCGCTCTCTTAAAGAATTTATTTAAATATTATTACTAATAACCTGTGTTCTGAACAAGATTGGGGTTAGCAGCCATTTTTGGTTTAGGAATTGGATACAGAGTAAGATAAGCACCCGTTTTTGCATTTACAACATCGGTAGTATTGTGATGTGGAAGAACCCATTTATTAACCTGGTCCCATAATCCATACCGGATAAGATCCTGACGCCTGGAATGTTCAAACACCATCTCACGTCCTCTTTCATTGAATAATTCTCCGCCCGGAACAACCGAACCTGCCAAATCGAAACTCAGCTTGCCATCCAATGAGGTAAGACCTGTTAACCCAGCACGTGTCCTGATCTGGTTAACCAGTGTCAGAGCATCGGCATCAGTGGCGCTACCACTCTTACGCCATAGAGCCTCTGCTTTCATTAACAGAACATCGGCATAGCGGAATACTGAATAATCATTACTCATATCAGTGTTTCCCCCGATCTCAAATTCCCATTTACCAATTCTTACACCAGACTGGCGCCAAGCCTGGGGACCAAGTTCATTGATCTGCGGAGCTGGTTGTCCACCAATAAGATCACCCATGTTTCCAAGATTAACAGGTTTCCCGTCGGGATCATTTGCATCAGCTCCATCATCTATAGATAGTCCGCCTCCGTTCTTGAATTGATAGCCTGCAACGAAATTGCCTCTTTTTGTAGCCGGAGTTGTGATTGTGCCTACATCACCTTTCCTTAAATCCGCATTATCATATGAGTTATAAAACTTCTCCAGTGTACAGTAACCATTCCATGGCTGGAATGTAAGGTTATAAGTAAACTGACTGACATAATGCAAAGTTGCTGGAGCCATAGTGAATCCCTTGAAGAATATCTTGTCGTAAGGTATGGCAAAGATAATTTCTTTGGATCCGGAATTGTTGATGTTGAAGTTAGCAAAGTAATTGGATTCCAGAGAGTATTTACCGGAATTGATAATCTCGTCACATTCAGCGATCACTTTGTCCCAATTTGCTGTGCCGGAATAAACCTGGGCATTAAGATATAATTTTGCCAACAGGAATTTTCCAGCCCAATAATTCATACGTGCATAAGTCGTTCCGTCAACAGTTTGTGAAAGTGGAGGAACGGCAGCTTCAAGATCAGTAATAAGGTTGGAGTAAACTGTTGCTCTCGGAACCTGAGGAGGAGCAGCCAGAGCATTTGCAAAGTCATTGTCATAAGGTATGTTTCCATACATATCAATCAGCTGCCAGTAGAAGAAACTGCGCAATGTGGTTAGTTCTCCGATATATCCGGCTGCAATTGTCGCGTCTACCTGTCCTCCGTCAGACAAAGTCTTAAACTGGTAAATCAGCCTGTTTGCTGTGCTTACGCCTGAAAAGCAGAAGTCCCATGGCCCACTCATAAATGGGTCGTCGTATGCCCATGAATGCAAATGAAGTCTTCTCTGGGTACCACCGTCATCCCAGTCCGATCCTCTTGTAGGAACGACTACTTCATCCGTGGTCATCTCCTGAACTTCGTTAATATCACCTGTGGCATAGCCACCCAATGAAGTATAAGCGGAACCGAGTGCAGCGACAAACTCCGCCTCAGTCTTGAAGAAATTGGAAGGGGTTACCTGACTGTACAGCTTTTCATCAAGTTTTGTACAAGACTGGCTTATGGCAGCCGCTCCTAAAAGGAGCAAACCTACCCTAATCAGATATCGTGTTTTTTTCATTTTATTTCTTTCTTTTGATTTCATATATTATTCATTTTCAGGTTTAAAAAACAAAGTTTGCACCAAAAGTCACTGACCTGGTCCTGAACCATGTATTTCTTCTGTCAATACCAGTCACAAGCGGACTATTATAAGTTCCCAGAGTAAGATCATTATCAGTATATCTCGGGTTTGGATCCACGCCTTTATATTTGGTAATATAGAAAAGGTTATTACCGGCAAGATACACCCTAATCTTACTGAATGCTGAACTTTTTGGTAAAGTGAAGTTATAGCCCAAAGCCATGTTATCGAGAGAAACAAAATCTCCTTTTTCAACATACAAACTTGATAAAGTACCCAAAGTAGAGGAGTAAAGTACTCCACCAGGACTTTTCAAATTACCTGCTGTCTTTGCCACATTATATGAGGTGATAGCATCAGGTATTTCGTAAAAATCACGAAATGAATTGACAATGTCGTGTCCGAAAACTCCACGGAAGAATACGTTCAGGTCCCAGTTTTTATAACTGAGGGTATTGCCAAATCCTATCAGGAAGTTAGGTAATCCATTGCCTGTGACAGTCCTGTCAGCACCACTGATTGAACCATCACCGTTTAGATCCTTGAAAACAAATTTACCTGTTTCATCAATTCCCTGATATACATATGTCAGAATTTGTCCGAGAGGCTTGCCTTCCTGTACTACTGCTATAGGAGTTCCGTTCTGACCGGGCGAACCCATATCACCCAGTTCCTGTCTTCCATAGTTGAGCTCAGCGCCATTAAACTTGCCGGAAAGGGAAACAAGTGTGTTTTCAAGAATGTAAGAAGGAGTAAGTGATATGCTGTAATTGAGGTCTCCTTTCTTGACGACATTATAATTAAGAGTTAACTCCAGTCCGCTGCTTTTTATTTTTCCAAGGTTCAGCCATGCCTGGTTATAAATGTTTGGAGGAACAGGTACCTGATATAGGAACAGCAAGTCTTTTGTTGTTCTTGTATAAAAGTCAAATGAACCTGACAGTTTTGAATTAAATACTGAAAAATCAAATCCTGCATCTAATTCACCTTTCTTTTCCCATTTAAGATCTGTATTTGCGTTGCTGACAGGAGAATATCCCGGGACGAAACTTCCGTTATAGAAAAAGTTGCTTTGCGGACCCAGACGCAGCAATGACAGATAACTGTCTTGTGGCTGGTTACCGGTTATTCCATAGTTAACGCGCACTTTAAGGTTGTCAATAAAATCTATATTAATCATTTTCGATAAATCAGCGCCTCCTCCGATAGCCGGAAACAGACCCCATTTGTTAGCTGAGCCAAATCGTGATGAACCTTCATATCTGGCGCTGGCACTTACGAAAAACGTACTATTGATGTTCACGTTAACGCGTCCAAAAAATGCAATAAGTTTATTTGAGTTTTTATAACTTGTGACTGTGCCTTTTCCGTTATTCCAGTCAAGAGCGGCAGCAAGGTTATTTACCGTAAAATTATCTGTCAGGAAGTTACCAGCCTGAAGATATGATTCGTCATTTACAAATTCCTGATAAGAATAGCCACCCAAAACAGTAAGGTTTAGTGCAGAAGTCACATCTCCTATATAATGTATAGTAGATTCAAAAAGTTTACTTTCCTGATTATCATCCTGTACAGTAGCTAAACCATTCCTGCCCATTCCACCCCAGTAATCATATTTACTCATGTATTCTGTTCTATGTTGGTTGGCGGTTTGGAATGAATAAAAAGCATCGATGTTGAGGCCTTTAACTATTTCGTAAGTACCTTTTGCCGATACATTGAGGAGTCTGTCTTTCTGGTTCTGCTGGTCTAATTTCAGTATTGCTACTGGGTTAAAGTAATCGAAAAGAACCTGCTGGAAATACCCGGCGTATTTATTGGTTGCGAAATCCGCGTCAATTGATGCATCACTGCTCATTACAGGAGCGGTTGGATTGTAGATTGATGCA
>JADGPU010000078.1 GCA_017882305.1 Bacteroidales bacterium
CTTTTGGCTTCAATATTGATATACATTCTTTTTATAAGGAGGAGATATTATGGATGTTTTTTCTGAAATAATCGTAACTGCAGTTGAGAAAGCAAAGAATGCTGTAGTTAAAATAGACAAATATACCATTATCAGAGGTAATGAAAGACCTACCGGATCGGGTTCGGGATTTGTTTTTTCAAGTGACGGGCTGATCCTTACAAATGCGCATGTGATCGAAAACTCTGACCGGCTTAATGTCTCATTACTGGATGGAAATGAATTCTCGGGTGAAGTGATAGGTACGGATAAGGATACAGATATTGCTATAATAAAAATATTCGGTAGCGGTTATACACCTGTAAAACTAGGAGCTTCAGGTGACCTGAAAATAGGGCAGTTAGTAATTGCGATCGGAAATCCGTTAGGTTATCAGCATTCGGTTTCTGTCGGTGTGCTAAGCGGCGTGGGGCGAACAATGCGTACTCCGGGCGGTCAGTTGATAGATGATATACTTCAATCAGATGCTGCAATGAATCCGGGAAATTCGGGTGGTCCAATGATTAATACAGATGGTGAAGCAATCGGAATAAATACTGCAATAATTCCCAGCGCACAGGGTTTAAGTTTTTCAATAGGTATTGATTCTGCAAAAGAGATAGCCAGATACCTGATAAGCGACGGTAAAGTAACCAAGGCTTATCTTGGGTTAATGACTCATGAAATTGAAATTCATCCCAGGATAAAGAATTTTTACAGGCTCAGCTCAAAAAAAGGATTAATAATAACCGGATTGGAAATTTCATCACCTGCATCACGAGCAAAACTTCATGAAGGCGATATCATAATAGAATTTGATGGTGGATCTATTACACAATCAGTCGATCTGACAAAACATTTAATTGGCAGCAAACTGATATCTAAATCAACAAATATGAAAATACTCCGTCAAACAAAAATAGTCGATATTGACATTATTCCGGTTGAGCGTCCTGCGGCTTAGGTTGAGCTTCCTTGCTGCCCTTCTTCTGAGGATATGAGCCGGGTAAGATCACATTAATGAGTTTTTTTCCCCACAACCCCAGCTGAAAACCTGCTCCAAGTGACAAGATACTAAGCGCAATGGTCAGAAGGTAAAGGTTTCCCAATGGAGCTATAAAAAACAGTGCAACTGATAAGGAGAGAATTATAAGGCTGAAAATAATCTTAACCCTTAATATTGGAGTAGCAAGAGTTTTGAATCGTGTAAGTCCGTCAATAACTCCTGTGATAATTGCAAGAATAAGAGTGAATGGGAATACAAACACTGAAAATACTAAAACATTTTTCAGTATTTCAGGCTGAAATTGTTTAAAAAGATTAGTCATAATTGCCAGAACAGGGATCGCTATTACCAGTGCCTGAGATAAATGAATGACAATGGGATGAAGATCAAAATTGAGTAAAACCAGCCTGTTACGGGAAACCCTCTCCCTGTACGGTTCAAAAACTTTTCTGGGCAATCCGCAAGCCGGACAAACATCTCCCAGCTTATCAGCTTCTATTACAAATCCGCATGGGCGGCAACGCACAAGTTCCTTCATATTAGTAATGATTGATAAAACTGTACAAATTTAAAAATTTAATGATTCCAAAATCAGCATAATTTCAATTTAGTTAAGATAAGAATGGACTGCCATACAAGTGGGAGCTGAAATTATTTTATGCGAACATTAACATTTGTCAATTGTTTAATTATAAGTGATTTTAATTATCCGCAAAGTGCATTGTTCATGTTTTAGTAAGAAGTGAGTAAGAATAATTTTTAAACCTATAATAATAACAGTTATCATGTCAAAATATCTTATAGAAATTCCTCATGGTAGTGAAAAAATTGAATGTCTTCGGTCTGTATCAATTTTACTAAGTTCAGGTTCACATTTTCTTACAAACGCAGATTGGGGATGTATGGACGGTGAGCACAAGGCATGGTTCTTTATGGACGCTGACAGCAAAAATGAAGCTCTTATGGTTGTACCACCGGCCTACAGAAAAGACACAAAGATATCCCAGCTCAATAAGTTCAAGCTCGAAGACGTTAATGAACTTCTTAAACATCATAAGGGGTAGTAAAATCATCAAACTTTTTGAAGACAGGATTGTGTATATTTTTTGTAAAAATATAAGTTCTGATTAATGAGGTATAAATTTGATTTTTATAATCATTTAGCCGGCTTATGTTAGCCGGTTTTAAATAAAAGGGGGTATAAAATGAAAAAAACAGAAGTTATGAGTTTCGGGAAACCGGATGAAGTTCGGGAGTTTCCAAAGGGTAGGATCGAGCTTATCAAAATAGGTGGTGCCACAGTTGGCAGGGCAATCTTTGAACCTGGCTGGAAATGGTCAGAATCGGTTCAACCAATTGCAAAAACTAAAAGTTGTGAAGCACCTCACTTTCAATACCATATCTCCGGAGTACTAAAAGTACATATGGATGATGGAACTGAGTTTTTGTGCCACCCTGGCGATGTCTCACTCCTGCCTTCGGGCCATGATGCCTGGGTTGTTGGAAATGAGCCGGCGGTAGTGGTAGATTTCCAGGGGATGATCGACTATGCAAAATCCGTGTAATTGACTATCTATTCATTTTCTCTAACAGACTTGGTTATTGAGTACAAGATAGCCGATGACAGATTTCATTATGTCATCATATTTGGTCACGGCCAAGACAATGATTTTATCCGATTTCCGTTATAATTTTTTTTATTTATATTATGCCATTGTCCAACTGAACCAGAAGAACAGATGAAAATATTTATCAGTCTTTTACTTCCTCTGTCTATTATAGTTGTACTCTCTTCCTGTACCAAAATAGTATATATCAACAGAAAGATTGCCCCTGAAATCATTCTTGGGAAAGAACATCATGATGTTGTATTTGTCAATTTGTTCAACTACACCCATCCTGAAAATGTAAATAAGAAAGACAGGATTTCGTACCATGCCGGAGTATTGGGTTTATTGGACGGGTTATCCTCATTTTCAAGTGATAGTTCTTTCAGTTTCTTTTTAGGTGATACTCTGAAAAAGAGCGTTGAAGCCGGACTCCAGACCACGTTATTGCCGACAGATACAATCAATGCCATTTGTAATAGATTTAATTCCAACTTGTTATTGACTTTAGATTCTGTTAGTATCTCTTTCGGGCGGGACACTGTGATTAACAATTACTACGGAAGAGAATACATAACAATTAATTTCACCCTGAATACAAGGTTTTTTTTGTCTCTTTATTCAGAAGATGGTGATCTGATAGACCGAAGTGAAGTTAACCAGTCATTAGGGTACAAAACCCGAACTTCTATGTCGGGACTTATTATACTTGTACCATCCATCTCACGATCATCAGAAGAGATAGGGAACCTGGCATTTCAGGCGGGTCACGATTACGTAGACAAGTTTTACGCTCAGGTAGTTCATGATACAAAACAACTATACAGCGGTAAACCTTTTAAAGAATCCAACGACTATATTTTTGCCAGAAACTGGAATAAAGCAATTGAACTTCTGGAACAACTTACAAAAAATCAGGATCCGGTAATTGCCGATAAAGCAAGGTACAATCTGGAGGTTGCGAAAGAGGCATCAGAACCCGGTGGCAGATAATATATGCGGTGTGCGGTGTGCGGCATTAGGTGCGTGGTGTGCGGTGTGGTTTGTAATGTGTAGTTGAGGGTTATTTACTCTTAAGAAAAGCTGAATTTTCTTTATAGTATTTATCATCCGCATATATAAAGAGACAGCTCCCTCCTGAAACTTTGTCAATTATTTCTTTTGAAATTTCAACGGGTAAGGCGGGACATCCCCAGCTTCGACCAAGTCTGCCAAACTTTTTTATAAATTCTTCACTTACATATTCTGCGCCATGAATGACTATCTCCCTGGCTCTGGCATTATCGTTGATACCTTTTTCGAGACCTTCAAGCCTGAGTGAATAGCCATGATCGCCATAATATGTTTCTGCAGTAAGTAAAAAACCCAGTGAGCTTTTAAGGGATCCCGGCTGGTTTGAGAAGCTTTTTGCATAATTATCGCCTGAGTTTTTCCCGTGTGCAACAAAGCACTTATATTTAAGTCGTTTATTCTCCAGGTCAATTACAAAAAACCGTTTTTCAGTTGATGGCTTTGAAAAATCAATTATAGTTACAAGGTTTTTTTTATAAAGATTCTCTATCTGCCGGCACCCTAGAATTGCAGTTTTAAAGACTTCAAAGGAAATCATCTCTTTCAACTTGCAATCAGACCAAAGCTGGTGAATATCAATATCTTCTTTTACCGGTTTATGGCCAATACTTATCATGCCAAAAACAAATATCATTATCAGTATTTTGCCTGAATTCTGCATTTATAATTATCTGCAATTATGACAACAAGTTCTAAAATAAAACATTCAGCTTACTTCCGTAGAAACCAGTCCAAGTGCAGTGTGGCATATTTTCATTTATGAGAAAATATGACTGAACCGGTTTCTAATAAAGCCAGTTTTTTATAATTGAATTCCTTTTTTGAATCCCTGAGTATCCAGAAGATTACCCCACTGATCAATGCAGAAAAAAAGCACCATACAGAAATCAGATATTGAGTAAAAAATAGTGCTGTGATTAAACATGATAGAAACATTAATATTCCTAACAGATGAGTTCTTTGACAGCCTTCAAGAATCTGTTGAACTCCAAAAAATACAGGTATACTGGCAAAAACCAGTTGTGATGGTTTATGAACTTCTCTGAAGGTAGCTACTCCAGTACCAGTGATTATGACACCTCCTGCAAAACTTGCTCCAGCTGAAAAACACATATTAATTTTCTTTCTATTGGTAAGTAACTAAATCCCTTGTATTGAAAATCGCTGAATCAAACAATTTCCACATAATGATACAACTATTAATCGGATAGTACCAGGGTGCAGGGCTAAAGCCCAGGGCAATGGTCTCAGGGCTCACGACTCAGTAGGCTCTTTACTCTGCGCTCTGCGCTCCTTTTGTTTTTCCAAAAAAAAAGTTGGTATAAGTTTTGTTATTACTTTTTTGTATTAACTTGTTCTTTTAAAAATATATCTTATGAAAAAATTTATAATTACATCATTTCTGGTGGCTTTGTTTGCTGCTGGTACAACACTTATGGCGCAGGATAAACAGGATGATTACCTGGGTCTGCCAGGTGATAATCTTAATCTTTATGCCGTCATGAAGTTATTTCAGGAATCAAAAACACTTGAAGAATTTGAAAGGAACCTGAATGATCAGAATTCCACTATCAATAATCTCGACCTTAATGGTGATAACCTGGTAGATTATATAAAAGTAATGGATAACGTCGATGGCGATGTTCATAATATCGTACTGCAGGTTGCAGTAAGCCCGAAGGAAAATCAGGATGTTGCCGTTTTTACTGTGCAGCGTTTTCAGAATGGACAGGTGCAGATCCAACTCACAGGTGACGAACAGTTATATGGTAAGGATTACATTATTGAACCTATATATGATGATGCAAATAGCAGGGAAATATCTAATCCCGGATATACAGGGAATACCAGGACAGTAAATGGACAGACTATTACTTATATTAGTACCACCCCTGTTCAAATTGCATTATGGCCCCTGGTAAGATTTATTTTCCTCCCCTCCTATACTGTATGGCACTCATCGTGGTATTGGGGTTATTATCCAAATTACTGGCATCCATGGCGTCCGTTCTCCTGGAATTACTACTATGGGTATCAGTATAATTGGAATCATGATTATTACAGCTATTACCACCGCTGGGACTATCACCGCTATTCAAGATGGAACGACTTTTATTATACAGGCAGACGTTCCTATTCTCCGGATGTACATCACAGAGTAGAGATGGGTTATTATAAAACAACATATTCGCATCCCGAACAGAGAAAGGATGGTGATGCTATGTTTGCTAAAACGCATCCGGATCAATACAGAAGATCAACAGCGATATCTTCAGGGAATAATTCCACCACAACCCGGAGATCAACCAGCACTTTGCCAAACACAAATCACCCGTCTATTAATAATACCGGGACGACCAGAAGGTCCACGACTCCAACAATGACCAACAAATCAGTCGTAAATCCACCATCTGGTCACGGTACTGTTGAAACCAGGAGATCAACAACACCTGTAACAAACAAAACAGTGACAAATCCTTCACCGGAGAAAAGTACAGTGACATCACATAAGTCAACTACCACAGTGACTGACAAGTCGGTGATAAATCCTCATTCCGGACAAAATGCCGGTACAAACCGGAAAACCCAATCAAAAACGACTGTAGGGACATCTTCCAATCGAAGGAATGACACTAAGAACAAGTCAGCAAAATCAATAAAGAAAGACAATAAAACAAAAGCGTCAGAGAACAAAGATTCTAATCACAATAAGTAGTAACTTATAAACTATTGCGAATTCCTGCTTTCACAGGAATTCGCTTTTTTATGTCTCAGAATTGCGTTTTTGAGTTATTAAAGGTTCTTCCCCTCCCTTAGTTTCCAGACTATATCTTAATCAATATATTGAAAATAAATTTTTATAGCTTTGGGCATTATTAATCCTTGCATCTGCCCGTGAAGAAAATTTCAATTCAGATAAAGATTGGATTCTTAATGATACTGGCGGTAATCCTACTCTCAGCAACCGGTTATCTCTCCTATCGGAACCTTTCTTCAATTGTTGCTTCAATTCAAATGGACTTAAAACCCGACCTCAGGCTGTCAAGCATACGGGAGATTTCAATGGATCTTGAGAAGGCACAAAACAGCATCCGTATTTATACAAATACACATGACACATTAAATCTTCGACCCTATTATACTATTATCTCCAATATTGATGAAAAAGTAAGCAGATTACGGTCTGAATGTCTAAGTGATTCTTTACTAATCCAACAGACTGACACTATCAGCAAGCTGATTGAAAAAAACATTAATATATGGAACCAGTTGTTATATCTACAATATAACTACACTGTTGTTGAAAATCTCAAACATCTGTCTGTCAGGCTCGATAGCAACTCAGTTGAAGACAGCAAAACTGAAAGAAGTATACTTAAACGTGTTTTCAGTCGTGCAAATAAAAACAGATTGAATGAAAAAGAAATTATCAGCGATCTCAGAGAAATAGAACAACAAGATAGCATAACAAAGGTAAAATTGACAATAAGAGAGTCGAAGTTAGCTATCACCAGCAGCGAAATCAAAGAACAGTTTTATGATCTTATTAACAAAATAGAAAATGAGATTTATGCGCTCGTTAATGCTAAAGCCTTAGCTGCTGATAAATTAGCAGCAAAGACTTACATCTGGCTGGCTATGTTCTCCGTATCAGGTACTCTCCTCGCAATATTGGTAATGTTTATTATTGTACGATACGTAAGAAAAACCCATGCTTATCAGATAGCCCTGCAGAGTTCTAAAGATGAAGTTGAAAAACTTGCCCGTACAAAAGAACTCTTCATGGCAAATATGAGTCATGAGATACGTACACCAGTAACTGCCATTTCAGGGTTTACAGAACAGCTTCTGCATGAACTGCTGGATGAAAATACAACCCGTACATTGAAAATCATCAAATCATCTTCTGATCACCTCGCGAATATAATTAATGATATCCTCGATTTTTCGAAATTGCAGAATGGCAGGTTGGCTTTAGAAAAAATACACTTCAAAATTGTGCAAATTCTCGAGGATGTTTATACATTGTTTGAAAGACAGGCCACCAGGAATAATACCAGATTAAGCTTTTCAATAAGTCCGGATACCCCGCCTGTTTTGTTAGGCGATCCTTACCGTCTTAAACAAATAATGATAAATCTGGTTAGTAATTCAGTCAAATTCACTAAGAACGGTGATGTACATTTCAGCGTCAATTGTATTAAAAAGGAATCGGAGGAAATTGAACTGGTTACAAAGGTCACGGATACAGGCATTGGGATAGAAGAGAGTAAAATAAACTTCATTTTTGAAGATTTCACACAGGAGGAGATGAGCACCACCCGTAAATATGGTGGAACCGGATTAGGATTATCAATAGTTAAAAAACTTATAGAATTGCATAATGGAACTATTGAATGTATAAGCAGAAAAAACCATGGAACAACAATTACATGTCATATCCCTTACCTGACTGGTGATGAAAAGCAGGTCAGAAAAGAAGTTGAACCTCCCCTTTATATTCCTGAAGAAATCAGAAACATGAAAGTTTTGATTGTCGATGATGAGGAATACAACCGTCTGCTTTTTAAAACGATACTTGAACGATGGAAAGTCAGATATTATGAAGCTGAAAATGGAATGGAGGCGTTGGAAATGTTAAAAACAGATCGCTATGATCTGCTTTTTATGGATGCCAGGATGCCGGGGATAGACGGATTAAAGGCTACACAGTTTATCCGTAATGAGATGAAAATCACGGAGTCAGAAATGCCGGTGATCTGTATTTCAGCAACAACCATAAACGAAGACTGGCAAAAATACCAGAAGGCCGGGATGAATGCTTTTCTTCCAAAGCCATTCACCGAAGAGATGTTACTGACAACAATCCTTTCTGTGATTAAAGGTTATGCGCCGGCTTCGGGAGGTGATCCGATAAGAGAAGAAAAAATTAACTCCGCAGGTCCTGATAAAATTAATTTACAAAATCTCTATCATATTTCAGGGGGTGATGAAAAGTTCGTAAAGCAGATGTTGCTCTCTTTTATTGATTCCACAAAAAAAGGGCTTAACGACATGCAGGATATTGTTAAATCGGGTCAGATGGACTCGGTTGCTGATCTGGCTCATAAGATGTTACCGCCATGCCGGCATATTGGGGCAATGGATCTCTGCAATCTCCTGAAAAAAATTGAAGAAAATGTTCAAAAAAATGTCGAACTGCAGACTCTTGAAGCTCTGGCTGGAGAATCCTTGTTGGAATTTGAAGCCATCAGCGGACTTATTAAAGAACATATCGCGAAAATCAGTTAAAATTCTGGCAAATACGGTCATTTTTACTTTACTTTGTAGGTGCTGTAAAAACTATAAACCAGAATTCAACAGGATATGTCTGAAAAGCCTTTTAAAATATTTGTTGTGGAAGACAGCGAATGGTATAACAGGCTTTTAGTCCATACTCTTTCTTTAAATCCTGACTATGAGATAAAGAGTTTTTTCAATGGAAAAGATTTTCTGAATTGTCTGTTTGAATTACCTGATATTGTTACCCTTGATTACCGGCTTCCCGACTTTACAGGACTTGAAGTCTTAAAAAGAATAAGGGAGGAAAATTCTGATGTTCAGGTTATCCTTATTTCTGAACAGGAAGATATTGACACTGTTGTAAGCCTGCTGAAGATGGGGGCCTATGACTATATCAGCAAGTCTGAAGATATTAAAGACCGTCTGCTTAATACGGTCAAGAACATACGCAACGGGATCGGGCTTAAAAGAGAGATAACGACTCTGCGAAAGGAAGTTCAAAAAAAATATAGTTTTCGTGAAAGCATACTTGGTGAAAGTCAAGCTATTAAAACTGTTTACGATCTTATTGAAAAAGCCCTGAGTACAAACATTACTGTGATAATAACCGGGGATACAGGAACAGGGAAAGAGCTTGTTGCAAAGGCTATTCATTACAACTCTAAGCGTAAAGACAAATCATTTGTCACGGTAAATGTTGCAGCAATACCTTCTGAGCTGATCGAGAGTGAATTGTTTGGCCATGAGAGAGGTGCTTTTACAGGAGCAGCATACCGGAGGATCGGCCGCTTTGAAGAAGCCGACGGAGGTACACTTTTCCTCGACGAAATAGGAGAAATGAAACTGAATTTACAGGCGAAATTATTACGTGTCCTGCAGGAAAAAGAGATAATACGGATTGGCAGTAACAAGCCAGTGAAAACCGACTGCCGCATTGTTGTAGCAACCAATAAAAACCTGAAAGAAGAAGTAAAGAAAGGAAATTTCAGGGAAGATTTGTATTACAGGCTGTTAGGCTTACCCATTGAATTACCACCATTACGTGAAAGGGCAAATGATATATTGATCCTGGCCCGGTATTTTATCGGGAAGTTCTGCGATGACAATAGCATGCCATTAAAAAAATTATCGGTACAGTCACAAAAAAAACTGATGAGCTATCCGTTCCCTGGAAATGTTCGCGAATTAAAATCTGTGATTGAACTTGCAGTTACTTTATCAGTAAATGATGAGATAGAACCGGCTGACCTTGTGGTTGACAGAGGTGATCCTTTGTTAGCTGTTACCAATGATAGTCTATCCCTGCGGGAGTATCAGATGAAAATCATAAAAGCCACTCTGAAGAAAAACAACAACGATATCAAACTGGCAGCTGAAAAGCTCGATATTGGAATTTCTACTATCTACAGGATATTAAAGGAAGAAAAGGAGTGATAAATAAATCCTCCAATTAATCTATCAATCCAACATCCATTTTTTCTCAATATGAGAATTGTTTTCTCAGAATGAACGATTCCGTATTCAGATTGCATACAGGTATTATGCTCATTTTAAATACGTTAAAGCCGTTACTGATTCAGGGCACAGCATTTGAAGTAATGTATGCAAGGATCCTATTAAAAGGAGCACTACATATTACTCCGGATAAGTAAAAATAGGTAACTATGAAATTCACATTTTATCAAATATAGAAATTTCGACAAATAAATAATTAAATAATTAAGGAGGAACTAAAATGATTAATGAAGTAAACAGTAACCGAAATGTCGTTAATGATAATGCGGCATCACGGAATAATGAAAGAAAAGCAAAGAAAGAAGGAATGAAAAAAGGCGTCACCACAACCGCCATTGTTTGTATTGTCCTTCTTCTCATAGCCGGGTTGGTAGGCAATTCGATGTATAAAAATGAGCAGAAAAAACATGTTGCAATAGTTGAAAACCAGAAACGCTCATTTACACAATTATTAACTTCCCGCGATTCAGTGATCAACGAATGGATGTTGACATTTGATGAAATTGAAAAGGACCTGAGCACAGTTAAAGAGAAGGAAAACATAATCACGATGAAATCATCTGATCAGGAATTTTCAAAAGACAAAAAGCAGCAGATCCTCAAAGATATTGAGTATGTTAATACCCTGCTTGATCAGAATAAGAAAAAGATAGCATCATTGACTGAACAACTGAAGAATTCAGGTGGAACAATTAAAGGTCTGCAAGTTAAGATCGCTGAGCTTGAAACTTCGATGAAAGAACGCGAGACTGAAATAGCTGATCTGAAAGTTGCTCTGACTAAAAAGGATTTCGAGATTGGACAGCTTAATACTAAGATGACCGACCAGCAGGTTGCTATTGCACAGAAGGATGAAAAAATCACCAACCAGACTGCAGAGATGAACAAAGGTTTTGTTGCTTCTGGAACATACAAATCTCTGAAAGCAAAGGGTCTGATATCTAAAGAAGGAGGTTTCCTCGGACTTGGGAAGAAAGAATCATTACACCACGATTTTTCTGACAAGGCATTCACCCAGGTAAACATAACCGAAACGAAAAGTATTCCTGTAAATTCAAAATCTGCAAAACTTATCACTGAACACCCGACCAGTTCTTATGAGTTGGTCCGTGATAAAGACAACAAGATAGCCAGCATAGATATAAAAGATCCTGACCAGTTCTGGAAAATATCAAAGTATGCTGTCGTGGAAATAAAATAAATAGAAAAAGGATTATGCTCTGAGCTACAGGCATATGTTGTGAAAGACAAAGTATAAGGCCTCACGGGATTTTAACCTGTGGGGCCTTTTCGTTTATAATAAAATATGTGTTTAAGATTTAAGTGCTGCAATTAACTTTAAGTAAGTACTTGTTGCTTGTTGCTTGTTAACTGTTAACCATTAAATGTTTATTCTTCAACCGGCAACCAGCAACCAGCAATCAGTTTTGTTATTTCTCATCCTCCTGAACAGGAGATGGTTTACTCCTTCCGGATTCAATAAACTTTTTCTGCTCATCAGTAAGAATATTGAGCATATCTTTCCTGTGCGAATCCATCAGGCTCTGCATTTTAGAAAACATCTCCTCCCTGATTTTTTTCATCTCATCAATATGTTTTTTCGTGAGATCTTCTATTTGCCTTTTTTGGTTCTCAGTAACATTAGGAATACTTTCCAGCATCCTTCGTCCGGGTCCCATTGGCATCCATCCAATACTATCCATTGGCATCCGGCCCATACCTCTCATCATTCCAAAACCCATTCCGGGACCCATGCCTCTCATCATTCCATTTCTCATTCCCTGACCCATCATTCCCCGCATGCCGGGCATTCCTCTGATATGTCTGAAATTCTGGCCCATTCTCATCCTGATCATTTTTCCCGAATCTTTCATGTCTCTTCTTTCATGCCTTGGATTGTGGCATGCATTGCCTGCTATCAAAAACATAAGCAATATTCCGATGATTGTACGACTTCTTTTCATGATAATAAATTATTAATTGGTGTCTTTCAATAAACTATATGCTGTTTTAATTTAAGGACTACTTCCTCCCCTATTAGACATCTGAAGAGATTCATTTATTCTCAAATTTTAAAAAAGGCCCCTCACGGAGCCTGTTTATTGTCAATTCCAAGATTCGATGGTTATTTCTTTTCATAAACCATATTGCTTTTTACCTCACCATCCGGACTTTGTCTGGTAGTTGAAACAGCGAGTGTTTTTGCATCAGTCAGAGACCACACTTCTGTTGATTTCATTGTCCTTGACTCACCATTCATATCCATGGTTCTTGTCGTTTCAATTGTAAGGGACTTTCCATCGGCAGACCATTTTGCAATGGATTTGCTATCACCTCTGGGTGATGTGTTGATACTCTCTTTTCCATCGAGTGTATATTTCATTGTAATTGTGGTAGGTTGTCCATCCTGACCGGTCCTGGTTCTTACAACTGTAAGAAGATTGGCTTCCTGAGTTGCAACAAAATTACCGCCACCCATTCTCATACCGCCACCACCGCCCTGGCCACCTTGTGGTTGGGTACTTTTCTCTGCATTTAATGTCCAGTCACCTGCAAAATTTGTTTTACCAGCCTGTGCATTTACCATTACCGGTGCAATAAGTGCCATCATAAGCGTCAATGATACTAACCGTATGAAAGCGGTGCCGTTAAACTGATTCTTTTCAATGTTTCTTTTCATTTTCTTTAATTATTTAAGTGAGTTGATTTTATATTAGACAACAATCCAAAGGTAAATATTCCTCCTGATATGAAAAAATCAGTATAAAATAATTGATTTATAAATGTTAGTACAACAATTTCATATATCTGAATTCAATAAAAAAAAATTTTAAGTGTTATTTAAAAGGTGTAAATTTGATTGGGCCTTTCTCAACGATTAAAAATATACTCTGATGAAAAAACTACTTTACTTTTTTGCTCTGCAGACAATTGTAATTTTCTCCCTGCAGGCTCAGCCCGTTTCGGATTACAGTTATAAACTCGATAACGGGATAACTGTCAAAACTGAACATTGCTGGAACCAGGTATGGGTACAGCAGGACTATGCCGCGTTAAAAACCGGTGATAAGACTCCTTTAACAGTAATAACGAGAACACTTGGTGATCTTACTTCAGGTTCATCATTTAAACTTCTGCGTGCAGGGAAAGAAGTAAAGATGTTGGGAGTTGTGCCAGGGACTTACGACCTGAAACTGACTTTTAAGCTTTCCGGGAAACCAGGTACGCTGAGCTTTGTAATAGGTAATGTTATAATAAAGTTTCAAACAAAAACATCTGTTACCATAACTCTTTACGACTACCAGGTATCTATTGCGGAGTCTCCGGGATCACTTAAAGGGTTGTCATTTTATGATTTAAAAATCAATAAATTCAAAGGGAATGCAGAACAAAGCAGTAACATGGGTATCCCTTCATTTTACGCTAAAGGTAAACATGATAAACCTATTCATCCGGATGAATCAACGAACAACACATCCGGTAAAATAAAGCCGGGAACTTATGATGTACTCATTTCAATTGGAATATCAGGACAGGCACAGAAAGTCTGGCTTGAAAACTTTACAATGAAACCTGATATCAATTATATGATTGCTACCAATCTTAATGGGGGTGTTATCGTCTACACAGGCGGAAATAAGGAGGTAAAAAACATGCATCTATATCCTGCGGGCACATCCGCAAAACAGACAGGGACCCCAACTCCTGTTAAAAATCTTGAGTTAGGCAGTTACGATAACCTTACTTTAACTAATGCCTGTCCACCGGGAGCATATGATATTCTGCTTACTTTCGGAAATGGCATTAAGTACGAATGGAGGAAGAATCTCGTTGTCAAAACAGGATCCAGAACTGAAGTTAAATAACGGTATGAGGTGTTATGCCGTTATGCCATTGAATCAACAACAATTTTTTAATGTCTGAAATTATTTTGACATGGTGTAGAATTCATATTTGATAGACCAGTGAATTTCTTTGCCGGGTTCTACTTTAATTTTAATGTATGGCTCGGGACACAAAGTTGTTGGACAGGCCCAGAATGCCAGTTTCAGAAATGGCTGGTCGCAGGTAATTCGCACACCTGCACCTGTTATACGATTTTCAATCCTGATTTCGTAATCATCCGCACCAGGGCCAAATCCTTCCAAAGAATAGCACTCGACGTGTTCTCCGTTACCTATCGCTCTGAGAAACGATATCTGATTGCCTTGAATTTCAGCCAATTCTCCAAATCCTACTCCCTCACCTTTCAGATTAAACGGGAACTTCACAACAAGTCCCGGACCTATAGGATGTTTGTCAATAACAAAGAAATTATGGTCATAGACACTGGTTTCAATGGTGCGGTTCCCGGTATTTTTCAATGTATGATTCAGAACCAGTTCAGGCTTATCTTTAGTGAGCTGAACAGTCTTTTCATAATGGTATGAGTACATCTTATCGCTCAGATCATGAACAAACAAAACCTGATCTGATTTTTTCTTTATTGACCATTTTCCAGGATTTAGTAACTTGTATAATCTGCTGAATGTATATGGCTTATCATCTTGTTTGTAGACTGCTCCCACTCCTATTTTAATAAAGCTGCCACCAGGTTTTGTTTCAGGATAGTCCAAAGGAGTAAATTCTTCAACTGGTCCCATGATCACATCATGTATTTCGGGGCTGTATTTAGTGAACCACTGTCCAAAATAGTTATGGCCACTGTACTCAAGACTGGCCATATTTCCTGACCAATCGAAACGGGTTCCCTGGTAATACCCTTTACTGGCATCGGGAAGGTAGATAGTAGCACGGATTAATCCGTTGCTGATATTTGTCTGCGGAAATTTGGTAAATGGCATTGCGATAAGTGTTAGTCCAGATAATATATAATTTATCCTTTTCATATCCTAAAGATAATTTAATTGTCTAAAATAGTTTAATAAGCCGGGTTAAAAAACATTAATAGATTCAGCTAATTATCCTGGTAATTTTATAAATTTGTA
>JADGPU010000159.1 GCA_017882305.1 Bacteroidales bacterium
TATTGAGAGGCTTCATGAACTCGCTGAAAACCCTGTAAAGATCAATTCTGCAAGGGAAGATGAAAATTCAAGATTATTCTTTCTTTCTGATTTCCAGGTAAAAGCATTGACAGAATACGCACATTCAACCGGACAAATAGTTTCTGTATATGAACTGGCAAACATCCCCGGTTTTGATAAAGAAACTGTCGAAATGATTATCCCGTTCATTACCCTTGAATATAAATTGGTAAATAATTCAGATTCTGTGCGATGGAGAAACTCAATAATATCAAATATCTCTTTAAAGTCAGGGAATAATGATACTTCCTCATTAGGTTCGAACTGGAGAATCCTGACAAAATATAAGTTTACTGCCGGAGCATTTTCCGGTGGATTTACAATGGAGAAAGATCCCGGGGAGAAACTTATCAGTGGCAACCCTCCTCTTCCCGATTTTCTTTCAGCCCATATCGTCTTTAACGGAAGGGGACTGATCAGGAGAATTATTGTCGGCGACTATTCTGCCCGGTTTGGTCAGGGCACAAACATTAATACTGGTCTCCGGACAGGCATTTCACTCACCTCACCTGGCTACATGTCAGTAAATGATGAGATTAAACCATACACATCTACAGAAGAGAACAGATTTTTCAGAGGCGTGGCAGCTGAGTTTTCGGTTAAAAATCTCGAATTGTCAGTGTTTTTTTCAAAAAACTATTCAGATGCCACTATTGACTCATCATCGGAGTCTGGAAATGATTACATCGAAAACTTTTATCTGGCTGGAGTACACAATACTCCTTCCCTTCTGCACAAAAAAGATGCTGTTTCCGAATTAGTATATGGAATAAATCTTTCATACAACTTTAATAACCTGAAAGTTGGTCTGGTCTGGTCGGAAAACAGGCTTTCGCTTCCCATAAAACTGACAGGCAATGATCCTGAGAAGATCTTTGATTTTACAGGGTATAGAAACAATCTCTATACTATTTATTACAGCAGCTTTATTAAGAGAATTTTGCTCTTCGGGGAGTTGACAGCAAATGATAATAGTAAGTATGCATTCGTACAAGGAATGTCATTAAGACCATCTGAACGATTAACGATCAATTGCTTGTTGCGAAACTATTACCCTGGTTACGCAACTTTCTACGGCCAGGGTCCAGGAGCCGGTTCAAAAACTACGAATGAAAATGGTGTTATGGGAAATTTCACATTAGAAGCTGCCAGGCATCTCTTCATAAGCGGAGGATGTGATCTTCAGAATTTCCCCTGGTTAAAGTACCGTTGCAGCGCTCCTTCATGGGGAGTGAGGAAGGAAATAAAAGTTAGATTTTTGCCTTCAGAAAAACTTTCTATAGATGCTTCATATAATTACCGGTTATCAATGGCAGATAATACCCTGACACAAGGAATCCCTGATCAGGAGAAACTTATAACAAGAAGTTTTAGGTCGTCTGCCCGTTATTCAGTTAATAATAATCTGACGCTGGGAACACGAATTGATTTTAAGATAGTTAATCCTTCGGGAAGCAGGGGAATGATTCTGTTCCAGGAAATAAGTTACAGCTTCAGGAAGGTTCCTGTCACACTCTGGGCAAGATATTGCCTTTTCAATACTGAAGACTGGGATTCCCGAATTTATACCTACGAAAATGATCTTCTCTATAGTTATAGTATTCCTGCATTATATGGAGAAGGAAGCAGGAGCTATCTTATGGCAAGATGGAAGATCAGGGATTCTGCAGAGCTGAGAATCAAATATGGGATAACTTCAGCTGTTACTACAGGAAAGTCATTGGAGAATACTGATGAAATTAAAATGCAGTTCAGGATCTGGTTCTAGAAAAGTCATGAGCCCGGAGTCTTAATATCCCTGATGTTAAGCTGGAGATTCCTGTTTCCTCTGAACTCATTCATCTCCAGTGAGTAACAAATATCAAACGGATTCCCCCCTTTGATGTACTCAAAATGATCAGCCTGACTGAATGCTATTGCAGAGAAACTTTTCTGTCCGGTTGATTCCTGACAAAGATCCAGTTTAAGATGTTCACCGCTCGATCCAACCATCCGGCCTGACCCGGTATCAAATACATTCCGGGAAACAAAAACCGGCGACATGTTCTCAGGTCCAAAAGGTTGAAACTGGCTCATGGTTTTAAAGAATTCTTCATTAATTTCAGAAAAGGAGAGTTCTTCATCAATAAAAATACGCGGAACCAGTTGTTCCTCAGTAATTGTGCTATTTACATAGTGTTCAAATCTATCCATGAATAGCCTGATATTCTCTTTTTTCAAAGTCAGGCCTGCAGCAAACATATGCCCACCAAAACTCTCAAGCAGATCACTGCATGCTTCAATTGCCTGGTACAGATCATAACCCTGTACCGATCTCGCGGAACCTGTTGCAAAACCGTTTGATTCAGTAAGGATAACTGTTGGCCTGTAATATGTTTCAATTAATCGTGAAGCTACAATTCCGATTACTCCTTTCTTCCAGGTTGGGTTATAAAGCACTGTTGTTCTGGAATTTACAGTTCTCTGATCTTCAGCAATCATTCGCATTGCTTCTGTAGTTATTATACGATCAACACTCCGTCGTTCTATATTGAAATTATTGATCTCCTTACTTATTCCTGTAGCAAGCCGGGTATCACTGGAAACAAGCAGGTCAACAGCCTTACTTCCTGTCTCCATTCTTCCGGCAGCATTTATTCTGGGACCAATTTTAAAAACTACATCCTCAATTGTGAGTGCTTTTGTTACTTCCGATTCACGGATTATCTCTCTCAGTCCGGTACGGGGACATTCATTTAATCTTTTAAGGCCAAAATATGCCATTACTCTGTTTTCTCCAGTAAGGGGAACAATATCCGATGCTATGCTAACAGCAACAAGATCAAGATAGTGGGATATTTTACTGAATGGAATGCCATGTACCCTTGAATAAGCATGAATCAGTTTGAATCCCACGCCACATCCTGATAATTCCTTATATGGATAACTGCATGAAGGCTGTTTTGGATCCAGCACAGCTAATGCTTTAGGTATTTCATCTCCCGGATAATGATGATCGCAAATAATTACATCGAGTCCTTTGGTGCGGGCATATTTTACTTTTTCCACTGCTTTGATACCGCAATCGAGAGTAATTACAACCTTACAGTTATTCTGATAAGCAAAATCAAGCCCCAGGAAAGATACCCCGTATCCCTCTTTATATCTGTCTGGTATATAATATTCTACATTTGAATACTGATCTTTCAAAAATGAGTACACCAGGGCGACGGCAGTGGTTCCATCAACATCATAATCACCATACACAAGAATCCTTTCGTTCTTTTTTACAGCAGAGGAGATCCTGTCAACAGCAATATTCATATCTTTCATTAGAAATGGGTCATGAAGATAGTCAAGGCTGGGATTAAAGAAAGCGGCTGCTTCATCAGCAGAGGAAATATTACGCTGGGCCATCAGATTCGCCAGAGATTCCGACACACCCAGAGCCTCTGCAAGTTGCTTTACAACTGCAGTATCTCCCCTTTCTTTCACAACCCATCTTTTTTCCATCTGTTTACTCCTTAATCCATCTTAAATCAAAAACTTTCTGCATATTTTTTTTTACTTTGCTTTTAACAGATTCAAAATTCTGAATGACTCCCAACTCTTTTTGAAGTGAAGTAACTCCCTTATCCGTAAAGCCGCAAGGGTTGATATTATTAAAATATGCCAGGTCGGTATTAACATTGAAAGCAAAACCATGCATTGTAACAAACTTGCTCGCTTTGACCCCGATCGCACAAATCTTCCTGGCTTTCCCGGCAACTTCCGGATCAAGCCACACGCCGGTACCTCCCATCAATCTTGAAGCAGGTATACCAAATTCATTTACTGTTCTTATGATTGCCTCTTCGACCCTGTAAATATACTCTTTAAGGCCAATCTTAATTACCTCAAGATCAAAAATCGGATAGCCTACTATTTGTCCGGGGCCATGATAGGTTATATCTCCCCCCCGGTCAGTCCTGAAGAATGACGCATCTTTTGCCTTAAGCTGTATGAAGTCGAGCAGCAGATTGTTTTCCGATCCGCTTTTCCCAAGTGTATAAACATGAGGGTGTTCTACAAAAATAAGTGTTCCAGGAAGGATATTCCAGCCTGAATCATTAGCCATTGCTCCAGGTTTTTTGCTGTCTACCAGTCTGGCAAAGATATCTGCCTGATAGTCCCAGGTCTCTTTATAATCTTTTTGTCCAATATCCTTATATATAACGCTATAGCTCAATTTTAGATTTTCGTTTAAGTGATGCTAATATAATCAAATTTATTGAGCCTTTATATGATTTTCTGCATGAAAAGATGATCGTACAAGGGGACTGCTTTCTACAAAGGAAAAACCAAGCCCAAGAGCTGTAATTCTGTATTTTTCAAATCTTTCAGGAAGAACATATTCTACCACATCCATATAATCAGTTCCAGGTTGAAGATATTGACCGATAGTCAGAATTTTACAGCCTGAAGCGTATAGATCACTGATTGTCTGAATGATTTCATCTTCGCTTTCTCCGAGTCCTAACATGAATCCCGATTTCGTAATTTTCCCTTTTCCTGAGATATATTTAATAACATCAATACTCCTTTCATATTTTGCTTTTGTACGGATGACAGGGGTAAGACGTTCTACGGTCTCAATGTTATGAGATATCACTTCAGGTCCTGCATCAATTATCTTTTGAATATATTCAGGATTGGCGTCAAAATCAGGAATTAAAGTTTCCATAGTAGTATAAGGATTCACCTCTTTTATCCGCTTTATTGTATCCGCCCAGTAAGATGCTCCCCCATCAGGCAGATCATCACGGTCAACTGAGGTAATAACACAATGCTTTAACCGCATAGTTTTGATCGATTCAGCCAGCCTGTCAGGTTCATGTGGATCAGGAGGAAGCGGTTTCCCGGTCTTTGTTGCACAAAATTTACAAGCCCTGGTACAGATATCACCAAGTATCATAAAAGTGGCAGTTCCTCTGTTCCAGCATTCACCAATATTTGGACAGTTTCCGCTGGTGCAGATTGTATGAAGATGATTCTCGGCAACTATATGTTTGACTTTTGAATAGGTTTCTCCGCTGGCTCTCTGCATCTTCAGCCAGCC
>JADGPU010000079.1 GCA_017882305.1 Bacteroidales bacterium
CCAAAAAGAAGAAGTGCAACAATGATGATAACAAATATTTCAGGTCCGCTCATGACAATTTATAATAAATTTCCCTCCCTTATGAAAAGGCAAAGTTAGAAAAGTTTAATGATATTCCCATTGATTAAATTTCTTTAAAATATAAAATAGGGACATGCCATTACATGCCCCTACAATTCATTTTATACTGAAGTTAATTACCTTTTAGACTTATGCCTTAATTCTTGCTTTTGGTTCTTCTATCATTTCATTGGGCTTTGGAGATGTGTCGTACATTAACGCAGTTGCAACGAATACCGATGAATAAACTCCTGTCCCAATACCAACTAAAAGAGCGAACATGAATCCACGGATCACAGCACCACCAAAGATGAACATTGCAACTATTGTAAGAATAACTGCAAAAGTAGTATTTATGGTTCTGCTCAGGGTTGCGTTCAAAGCCATATTAAGGACTTCTCTAAATGGACGTTTACGGTATAAAGGCAGGAACTCTCTAACCCTGTCGAAAACTATTACCGTATCGCTGACGGAGAACCCGATAACAGTAAGAATGGCCGCTATAAATGACTGGTCAATCTCCATTGAAAATGGCATATGGCCCCATAGCAATGAATAAACTCCAAGTACCAGGAGCACATCGTGGAATAGTGATGCCACAGCCCCGAATCCGTACTGCCAGTATCGATATCTCATGAAGATATATAAGAAAATGAGAATAAGTGCGATACCTACTGCATAGAAAGCATTGATCTTAATATCTGCCGCAACAACAGGACCAACGGTCTCAGAACTTTGTCTGTACCTATCACTGAGAAAGACCTCTTTTGTGACACCGGCAGGAAGAAAGCTCTTTAGTCCTTCATAGAGTTTTGTATCTACCTCATCTTCAACTCCGTTTTCATTGATCTTATACTTTGTCGTAATTTTTACCTGATCTTGTTTCCCGTAAGTAACTACCTCAGGCAAGTCTCCGAAAGCCACGTTTAATTTGGATGCAATCTCTTCAGTAACAACAGGTTTATCAAATCTTATAACAAATGTTCGTCCTCCTGCAAAGTCGATACCGGGATTAAGTCCTCTGACAAATAATGAAACAATCCCCGATGTGATGATGACTCCTGAAATAATATAAAAATATTTTCTCATTCCTATAAAATCAATCTTGGTATGCTTGAAAACGTTCGCAGTCAGATTAATCGAGAAATGAAGATTAACATTCCTTTTCAAAAGGGCTTCATAAATAAGTCTTGTCAGGAATATGGAGGCAAATACCGATGTCATTATACCGATTATAAGAGTAGTTGCAAAACTTCTTATAGGACCTTGTCCAAAAACATAAAGTACAATACCAGTAAGCAGAGTTGTGACTTTTGAATCGATAATAGCAGGATAAGCGCGTTTATAACCGTCGGCTAAAGCTAGTTTTATCCCTTTTCCTCCACGAAGCTCCTCCCTCGTTCGTTCAAAAATTAGAATATTCGCATCAACGTCCATCCCCATTGTAAGCACAATACCTGCTATACCCGGTAGTGATAGTACCGCGTTCAGTGAAGCAAGTACCCCGAAAAGAAGAAACAGGTTGGCAAACAAAGCAATATCGGCAATCGTCCCTGCACTTCTGCTGTAATAAAAGACCATAAATGCCAGAACGAGAGCAAATGCTACAAAAAATGAAATAAACCCTGAATTGATTGCTTCCTTACCGAGAGTCGGTCCAACAATTGTATCTGAAATAATATGTGTAGGAGCCGGTAATTTTCCTGATTTTAAAATATTGGCAAGGTCATCAGCTTCTTCGATAGTGAAGTTACCTGTTATTTCTGTGTTACCGCCTGTAATTTCACTCTGAACTGTTGCAGATGATCGAACATAGCCATCAAGAAGAACTATTACAGATCGTCCGATGTTTTCGCGTGTTATCCTGGCCCAGGTCTTTGAACCTTCCGAATTCATCGACATATCAACCTTTACATCGCCACTCACTCCCGTTGAAGTTCTGGCTGAAGTAATAACATCTCCGCCGAGAGGAGGGCGCCCGTCACGTGTGGTCACTTTTAAAGCATGAAGTTCGTACAATGTTTTTGTAGGGTCCCATTTATAAGGATTCTGACTCCAGGCTAATTTAAGATCTCGTGGGAAAAGTGATTTAATCTGATTCATTTTTAGCAAAGCGTTTACTTTTGCCGTATCTTTTCCGTTGGCAAGTCCTATCATACTTGATTGCAGCGGTTGTCCCTGTTGATTTACACGCGGATTCAGAATCCCAAATAATGGATTCTGAAGTGCAAACCCTGCGCGTGTTGATGCTTCAGCAACTTTTGTAGTATCTTTATTTATCAGGTCAAGAAGCGACTGGGCATTTTTTGTAGTATCAGAAACTGCACTTTTTTGTGTTGATTCCAGTGCCTTTGTATTAGCTTTCTCTGTGTTAGCCTGAATTTCTTTCAGGAGATTATTGGCCTGGGAAAGATAACCGATTAACTCAGTGTTATCATAACACTCCCAGATTTCAAGATTGGCAGTACCCTGGAGCAGTTCACGAACACGTTTTGGATTATTCGCTCCCGGAAGTTGAATAAGAATTTGTCCTTTTGTTGCGAGCTGGGTAATATTGGGTTGTACAACTCCAAAACGGTCAATCCTGGTACGTAGAATATTAAATGCATTTGTTATAGCCACGCTGACTTCACTATCAAGCACTTTTAAAACCTGTTCGTTTGTTGAGTTAAAATTGATCTTTTCCTTAAGCTCAACAGTGCCAAATACTGAAGCTAGTTTTGCATTCGGGTCAATTTCCTGAAACGCCCTTCCGAACAGAGTAAGATAATCTGACTGGCTGGATGTCTGAAGTTTTTTTGCCCGGACAAGAGCTGCATTGAAAGTTTTATCAGGATTATAGTTTGAAAGAGCCTTCAAAATATCTTCAACAGATACTTCGAGGGTAACGTTCATCCCGCCTTTAAGATCGAGACCGAGGTTCAGCTCTTTTCTCTGACACTCTTTGAATGTGTTACCCAGGAAACTCCATTTTTCTTTTGGCAAGGCGGAAATTGAATCGAGGTATTGAGTTTCTTTTACCAGGTCTCCGTTTGCAAGAACTCTTGCTTCTTTTTTAACCTTGTAGGTTGCAACAGTAAATGAAAGCTGATAAATTGATACCAACCCTAATGCAATTGCCAGAACGATGATAGCTGCTTTATTCTGCATTTGTCTATTCTTTTAGGATTATATAAGTGTTATTCTATATTCTTCTTCGATTGAGGCGCAAAGATATTAAAATTTTATAAAAAGAGTGAGAATTATACTGGAATGCAAGTATTTTTTCCCTCTAAAGGGGGAGAAAATTCCCTTCTGTTAGGCTGAAGTATGCTTAAAGGTGGGGCTATTGCAGCAGTTTATCATAGTCGGTCTCAAGCGGTTTTCTGTTTATGAAATCAAACAAGGTCAGACCGCGGATATTATAGAAATAGTTCCAGTAATCCTGCAAAGACTGGAGATAGGCTCTTTTGTTCTGGTCTTTTCTGCTGTCGGCATCATTAAGATCGAGAACGGCAATTTTACCAATCAGGAAGCGCTGCTTTGTAACTTCATATCTTTTCATAGCTACTGTATCAGATTTTGCTGCGATTTCAACCTGATTTTTCTGAAGATTAAATTGTTCAACATCAAGATATAGATTCTGCTGAAAGTCAACAATAGCCTGCTTCGATTGAACCTGGGCAAGTTCGAGGCTCGATTGTGCCATCTTGAATTTCCCTCTATTAAGGCCCCAGTCGATGATAGGTAGAGTAAAGCCTATGCTGATTATCTCTTGCTTGCTCATATCCTGATAAGCGAGTTTAAAATCAGGATTTTGAGCCCGTAAACCGTAAGCAGCTACCAGGTTTGCATTGAGCCCTCCTTCTGCTTTTGCCTGGGCTACACTGCTCTGTGCTGTCAGTATCGTAAGCTGCTGGTTTAGTATTTCCGGATTGTTCGCCATTGCAAGGTCGAATACCTCCTGGGTACTTACCTGCAATGCAGGGATCTCTGTCGGAATTATAAGTTCAACCCTGATATTATCATTAAATCCAAGAAATGATCTTAGCCTGATTTCCTTGTCTCGTAAGTTCATATCTGCCTGCTTTCTTGCAGTTTCAGCATTCAACCAGGAAAGCTGCATCTGCAAAAGTTCATCCTCGGCTATAGTACCCAATTGATATCTTCCCTTTGCAATCCTGAACAGAGTATCTGCATTTGAATAATTCATCTCAGCAATTTGCTTGTTTATCTGAGCCTGTGCAAGAGAGAAAAAATTCATAACCGCTTGCTGATGAACTGATTCTAAATTAGAAAGAAAAGTCTTCCTGGCTGCCTGATATTTCAATGGTTCAGTTTTCTTCTGCCATTTAAGGGCATTATATCTGAATAAAGGTTGGGTTAATCCAATACTTATTGGAGCAGTTATATATTTTCGTGTTTGATTTTCAAGAGGTACAAAATCATTAAATATGGTAAGATCTGAGTTTAATGATATTGTACCTCCAGTAAAACCAACATTCTGTGACAAAGACAGTGAACCCAGATTGCTTAAAGTATTTGTTGCATAGTAATCATAATTACTATTCACTGAGTTCCACACTTTATCATAAGAGTTACTATATTGTGGTGTTGTACCGATAAGTGTCAGAGAGGGTCTGTACTGAGCCACAAAGGTCCGGTACATCCAATAGCTTGCACGGAATCTGTGTTTTGCTATCAAAGCATTAGGTGATTGCTCCTCCGAAAGTTTAATTACCTCCTCAAAAGTCAGCTTTTTTACTTCCTGTGCATATATTTCCTTCAAAGAAACAAGAAGCACAGCTATAAATGAAAATAAAAGTAATTTCTTCATTTTTAAAATTTTAATAATTTATTCCATCTTTCCCCGCCAGGCGGGGTGCCGAATTTATTAGGCAGAAGGGGTTATTCATACCTTAATGATTCGATAGGGTCCTTTTCTGATGCCCTCTTGGCAGGTGAGTAACCGAAAATTACACCAACAGCAGCAGAAACACCAAATGCAATAAATACCGAGAAGAATGATACAATCGTCATAATCCCTGCTAATTGCTCTATCAGTTTTGCCATTATTACTCCAAAGAATACCCCAATAAAACCTCCCGATACGCTAATAAGAACCGCTTCTGACAGAAACTGTACAACAATATCCATTTTTTTTGCCCCAATTGCCATTCTGGTACCAATCTCCTTTATCCTTTCCATAACCGATGCAAACATGATGTTCATAATTCCAATACCACCTACAATAAGTGAAATACTGGCTATCGCTCCCAGTACGATATTAAAGATATCTTTTGTCCTCTGTTGCTGTTTAAGCAGTAATTCCGGAACAGTTATTTCGAAGTCTTTTACACCTGTATGTCTTCTGGTAAGCATACGGCTGAGTATTTCAGTTGTAGGCTGAAGTTGTTCCGTTTCAGTTACCTGAACAACTATCCTGTCGAGTTGATTATAATTCGTTTCCGTATCACTTGAGGCATCAGAACTGCTTACAACAACTCTTGCCATGCCACCTCCAGGACCACCTCCACCTCCAAAAAACTGCATCGAGGTGGCTTCTGAAACAAGTTTTGTATTAAGAAGAGCCCTGTTCTGATATCTTAACAACATGGTCTGGATAGGAATATAAATGTTATCGTTATAAACATTCACCCCTTTTTCTTCAAATCCTGTCAGGCTGACATTGGTTTTCTGAAGAACCCCGATTACCTTCAGCCATATCCCATTAAATTTAATATACTGACCAAGAGGGTCTATTTTACTAAAGAATTTCGCCCTGATGTTGGCGCCGATAATACAAACCTGTATGCCATTTTCTTCCTGAAAGGAGTTAAAAAAAGCTCCCCCCACCAATGGTAGATTGTATAAGTAAAAATAATCATTTGAGACTCCAACAAGCTTGGCAGTATATTTTGCCCCATTAAGCATTGCAGTTGAGTTAAAAGAAATCTCCGGGCTAATTCTCTTAACGGAAGGGAGTGTTTGCTTTATAGCCTCAACATCAAGAAGATTTAATCCTCTCGAAAATTTCTTTTGTTGTTTCTCCCCTTCTGTAGTAGAAGTAGTTTTATCAGGTATCACAGGGTTGATCAGAATATTATTTACACCTACCATTTTCATCTGTTCCATAATCTCCTGTTTTGCACCTTTTCCTATAGCCAACATGGCAATAACAGCAGCCACACCAAATATTATTCCGAGGGCAGTAAGCATCGATTTTAGCTTATTAGAGACAATGGATTCGACAGCAATTTCTATATCGTGGAAATATCGTAATATAAATTTGAACATTTTATTTCTTGTTTAGGTAATTATTTTTTTATTGATGACTGGATTGAAGTTGGTCCGTTTTGTCCCGGACTTTCCTGGCCCTGTTGTCTCATTATTCTGCGTCTTGAAGAAGTATCTCTTACTCCACCCTGCTGTCCATTACTCTGGCTTCCTCTCATATTCTGAAATCGTTGCATCATTTCAGGAGTGAGGTTTGGCATCCCACCTCTGCCCATCATTTCACCTCTTTCTTCTTTGGCCTTTTCGGCTTCCTGTCTGATGCGTAATTCTTCTGCCTTTTTTGCTTTTTCACGTTCTTTTATTACCGAGACTAACTCCTCGCCTACCAATTTGTAATTTTCGGGTTTTTCAGGTGTATTCAGATAGACCATAATGCCCGGTTTCAAACCTTGTTCAACTACCACGTTATTCTCGTTGGATTCCCCCAGAACAACAACTTGCCGTGTACCGTTTTTCAGATAAACAAATGGTACACTGTCGGCTCCTGCCTGAACACTTTCCAGGGGGATAAAAGTAATATCGTTAATTGTTTTTGTAATAATCTTGTTACCTGTAGTCATTGAAGGTCTTAAAATCGGATCAGAACCATCTACTTCAATAAGCACCTCGAACACTTTTGCATCGGCATTAGGCAGCTGTTCACCGATATTGGCTACACTTGTTACCGTTCCTGTATAAGATTTTTCCGGAAAGGCATCCACCACAATCTCAACATGTTGTCCTGATTTAACTTTGCTTACATCAATTTCATTGACGTATGTTTTTGACATCATTGATGACATATCAGGAAGAGTGGCAACGACATTATCCCACGGACTTATTGAAGATCCAACTTTCCTTTTTGATCCCATCCTGTCGCGTTTATAAATTATCATTCCAGAAGAAGGAGCAGTAATAATAAATTTTGAAAGAACCACCTGGAGATCGCTAACTCTCGTACGTTGTTCAGAAAGATTTGTCTTATTGGTTCGCATATCTGATTTTGCCTGTTCAACTCTCAGGGAATACCCTCTTATTGCCTGATCGAGTGAACGGTTAGCTTTATCGAGCGAAATTTCTGCCTGACGAATGGTTGTCGGAGGTTCATATTTTGATTGCTGAAGGGCTATTGCAGCCTCTTCAACTGAAAATCTAAGGTTTTTTATATTATCCCTTAAGTTACTCAGAGTGACTGCAGTATCCAGAATTTTCATTTCCAGATTGGTTTCATATGTCGTAAGCTTTTCTAGCTCATCCTTCAGACTATTGTCAAATGATGTTCTGTCGAGGGTTGCAACATAATCACCTGATTTGACCTCAGTACCCTCGGGTACCATATCTGTAATTTTTATGTCCATTGCCCTGATGTTTCTACTCTGAGTAAACTCAGGACCAATGATATCGGTTGATTTCTTCGCCTGTAATTCTCCTGTAGTGGTGACAATTATATCAAACTGACCTTTTTGGGATTCTGCATAGAGATTTGCTACCTCTTTCTTCGAGGTAACCTTACTTATAA
This sequence comes from Bacteroidales bacterium, assembly GCA_017882305.1. Lineage (GTDB taxonomy): Bacteria > Bacteroidota > Bacteroidia > Bacteroidales > VadinHA17 > LD21. The sequence continues at coordinate 7,835 of JADGPU010000079.1, forward strand.
CAATCAGAAGTATGATTGCAACAACAACTATAATACCTGTGATAATAAGTGTCCTTTTCATCGTAATGTAATAATAATAGATTCAAAAAATCAGCCACAAAAGTATTAAAAAGGGTTCTCCCTTTTTAGTCATTAACAATATTTAACATAAAGACTTAGCACGCTTTATGACCTTATGACATCAATGCAGATCGGTTTATTCCGGTTAAACAAAAAAATAAAATGGAATCAGGTTTTTTTAACAATTCTTATTACCATATCAGCCAGATCATCGGCCTCCTCGCTAGTTCTTCCTTCAGCATAGATACGCATTATTGGTTCTGTATTCGATTTCCTTATCTGAACCCAGCCGTTTATATGCTCTATCCATAAACCATCTCGCTCATCTGTTATATGACCCTGAAAATGATTTTTCACATCGTCAATGATCTCGCTAAATTCTATGGCCGGATCAAGTGTAAGCCTTTTCTTGGCAATGACATATTGTGGATATAACTTCCTTAAAGCTGAACATTTAGTGTTGCATTTTGCAAGATGCGACAGAAAAAGAGCTATTCCAGCCAGTGCATCACGACCATAATGCAGTTCGGGATAAATAACTCCTCCATTACCTTCTCCTCCTATAACAGCTTCTCTTTTTTTCATCTCCTCTACAACATTCACTTCACCAACTGAAGCTGAGTAGTGTTTGCATCCATAACTTGAAGTTATATCTCTCAGAGCTTTTGTTGAAGATAGATTTGATACTGTATTTCCCGGAGTATTTCTAAGGATATAATCTGCGACCGAAACGAGGGTATATTCTTCACCAAACATTGTCCCATCTTCACATACAATAGCAAGACGGTCAACATCGGGGTCAACAACAAAACCAATATCGGCTCTCCCCTTAACTACGAACTCTGAAATACCTTTAAGGTTTTCTGGCAGCGGTTCGGGATTGTGTGCAAAATTGCCATCAGGAAAAGTATTCAGTTCAATAACCTTATCTACACCTAAAGATCTGAGCAGCTGTGGCAGAATAATTCCTCCGACTGAGTTGATACAATCTATGGCAACAGTGAATCCTGAACTTCTAATTGCTTTTATATCAACAAGTTTTAAGGCCAGAATCAGATCAATATGCTTCTTCCCCCATGTGTCATCCTGTTCAAGAGTTCCGGTGAGATCGTTCGAAACAAAATTAAAATTTTCGCTGGCAGCTATTTCCAGAACTTTCATCCCGTCCAGTGCTGACAGAAATTCCCCTTTTTCATCAACCAGTTTCAGGGCATTCCATTCAGCCGGGTTATGGCTTGCAGTAATAATAATTCCTCCATCAGCATGAGTTCCTGTTACAGCGAGTTCTACAGTGGGGGTCGTTGCCATACCCAGATCAATCACATTAATTCCAAGGCTGCGTAGAGTAATAATAACCAGGTTATTTACCATAATTCCTGATTTGCGGGCATCTCGACCTACAATTACTTTTAATACACCTTTTTTATGTCTTGACTGCACCCAGGTGCCGAATGATGCCGCGAATTTTACAATGTCGACCGGAGACAGGCTTTCTCCCGGTTTTCCACCAATGGTTCCCCGGATACCTGAAATTGATTTTATTAATGCCATATAGATAAGGTTTTCAGAATTACAAAGGTGCGAAAAAATCATCAAACCATTATATCACCAAATAATTGTACCTTTGCACCCTTGTAATTAATTGATATGGAGAGCCAAAAAGCTGCTGGAAAGATCAGACTCAACAGGTTCATTGCCAACAGCGGTGTCTGTTCACGGCGAGATGCTGATGAACATATAAAAAACGGACTGATATCAGTAAATGGTCGCATAGTTACAGATATGGGAATAAAGGTCAGTTATGATGACGATGTCAGGTTCAAAAGTAAAAGACTTTATGCTGAAAAAAAGGTATATATACTTATGAATAAGCCCAAAGATTACGTTACCACCGTTGAAGATCCACATGCTGAACACACGGTGCTTGAGCTTATTGGTGACGGCTGTCCCGAGAGAGTCTACCCTGTCGGGCGACTTGACAAGGCTACAACAGGAGTCCTTCTGCTCACCAACGATGGAGATCTGGCAGGGAAACTCACTCACCCAAAGTATAAAAGAAGAAAAATCTATCATGTCTTTCTCGATAGCCCTGTAACTAAAAACGATCTTTTTAAACTGACTGAAGGTATCGAGCTTGATGGTATTACAATAGTTGCGGATGCGGTATCTTATGCTGATCCTGATGATAAAAGCCAGATTGGGATTGAACTTCACTCAGGGCAAAACAGAGTCATCAGAAGAATGTTTGAAACACTTGGCTATAAAGTTAAAAAACTCGACAGGGTATATTTCGCAGGGCTTACCAAGAAGAATGTTCAACGTGGAAAGTGGCGTTACCTCAACGACAAGGAAGTAAGCATGCTTAAGCGTGGAATCTTTTAATCATTCAAGATGAGTCACAGGTCAGGTTTTGTAAATATTCTGGGGAATCCTAATGTCGGGAAGTCAACTATAATGAATGCTCTCGTCGGTGAAAAACTTTCTATTATTACATCCAAGGCTCAGACTACACGTCACCGTATAATGGGAATTGTTAACGGGGAGGATTTTCAGATAGTATACTCTGATACTCCGGGAATACTCAGACCACAGTATAAGCTTCAGGAGACAATGATGAAATTTGTTAATTCAGCCCTGTCTGATGCGGACCTGATTCTCTATGTTACTGACGTAACAGAACGTACAGCTGATGAAGGAGAATATATTGATAAGATTAAAGAATCAGAAATTCCTGTAATCATTGCTGTTAATAAGGTTGACCTGACTAATCAGGCCGATCTGGAAAAAGTTGTTGAATCGTGGCATATAGCTTTTCCTGATTCACCTGTCATCCCGATTTCTGCACTTAAAAACTTTAACCTCGATTCTCTTCTTAATGCAATTCTGGTAAAGCTTCCTGAGAGCCCTCCTTATTTTCCTAAAGATCAGCTCACCGACAAATATGAACGGTTTTTTGCTTCGGAGATAATTCGCGAAAAGGTCCTTATAAATTATAAAAAAGAGATCCCCTATTCCGTTGAAATAGAGATCGAAAGCTTTAAAGATGAAAAGGACATTATTAAAATAAGGGCACTGATTCATGTTACACGCGACAGTCAGAAGGGCATAATAATCGGCCACAAAGGATCTATGCTTAAACGAGTAGGTACTGAAGCCAGGCGTGATATGGAAGATTTTTTCAGGAAGAAGGTTTTCCTTGAATTATATGTAAAAGTAACTAAGGACTGGAGAGATAAACCATTGATACTTAAAAGATTTGGCTATCAATAAGATTAAATTTTAAAATATTTTATGAGTAGAATAGTTGCAATAGTAGGAAGACCAAATGTTGGGAAATCGACACTTTTCAACAGGCTTACCGATTCAAGGGAAGCTATAGTTGATGAGGTAAGCGGAGTTACCCGCGATCGCAACTACGGAGTTTCAAACTGGAACGGAATCGATTTTTCAGTAATCGATACAGGCGGATATGTTCAGAACTCTGATGACATATTTGAAGAAGAGATAAATAAACAGGTTTTACTTGCCATAGAAGAGTCGGATCTCATACTATTTATGGTTGATGTAACATGTGGTATTCATGAACTGGATACATCGGTAGCTTCACTTCTAAGAAGAGTGGACAAGAAAGTACTGCTTGTCGTAAACAAGGTTGATAATGGTGAAAGACTGATGGATGCCAATGAATTCTATAATCTGGGGCTTGGTGATTATTTCCCTTTAAGCTCCATGAATGGAAGTGGTACCGGGGAACTGCTTGATGAGGTAGTAAAAAGCCTTCCGGCTGAAGAACCGGGACTAATGCCTGATTTGCCCAGGATTGCAATAGTAGGAAGACCAAATGTCGGCAAATCATCTCTCGTAAATTCTCTTCTCGGAGAAGAAAGAAATATTGTAACTCCAGTAGCCGGAACTACCCGTGATTCAATATACACCAGATATAACAAATTTCAGCACGATTTTCTCCTTGTGGATACTGCAGGATTGCGTAAGAAAGGAAAGGTAAGTGAAGATATTGAGTTTTATTCAGTGATGCGGGCTGTTAAAACCATTGAAAATTCAGACATATGCCTTCTTCTTATTGATGCTACAAGAGGAATCGAGGCACAGGATCTCAATATCATGTCGCTGATTCAGAAGAATAACAAAGGCATGATAGTTCTTGTTAATAAATGGGATCTTATTGAAAAAGAAAATAATACAACTATTCTTTTTGAAAATGATATACGGGAAAAAACAGCTCCTTTCACTGATTATCCCATTTTGTTTATTTCCGCAATTAATAAGCAGCGGATTCACAAAGTGCTTGAACTGATTGAACAGGTAAATCAGAACAGGAACAGGAAGATAAGTACATCTGAATTAAATGAAGTAATGTTACAGGTAGTCAAGAACAATCCACCACCGGCATTAAAAGGGAAATACGTTAAGATCAAATATGTTACACAGCTTCCGATATATACCCCGGCTTTTGCATTCTTTTGTAACCTCCCTCAATATGTGAAAGATCCGTATAAAAGATATCTTGAGAACAGGATGAGGGAGAAATTTGAATTTACAGGTGTCCCGATAAGGATATTTTTCAGAAAAAAATGATCAAATTTGGTGTGGTTTTTGCTTGTGAAATATTATTGAATTAAAAACCATGAGAATAATTAGCTATCTGTCTTTAGTTTTTATTGGCTTCATCTTTCTGAATGCATGTAAGAAGGTAGAACAGTTGCCAGCAGTTCCTCATATTGATTTTACCAGCTTTACTATTTTTGATACAACAGATATTCTGGGCAATAATTCAAAAGGGGGAAGACTAAAATTTCATTTTGAAGACGGTGATGGTGACCTAGGGCTGAATGCTCCTACCGGAGGTCAGACTGATTCTACAAATTTATTTTTTACGCTTTTCAGGAAAGAAGGTGGAGTTATGTTGCAAGCTCCGGACAATGATCCGTTAAAACCCTCATCATACAGGATCCCTTATATGGATAGGTTAGGGCAAAACAAAATACTGAAAGGGACAATATCAGTAACTTTCCTTTATCTGTTTTATTCTCCTGCAGATACAATCAGATACGATTTTTATATTAAAGACAGGGCCCTGAATGAGAGCAATGTTGTGTCTACAAGTGAAATTGTGCTTTCTGTAAATAAAATATATAGATAGACTTTTCAGACTTTTACTCCCATCAAAAGGACATCATCAACCTGGTCGTATGAACCTTTCCAGTCGAAGTAGAATTTCGCCATAGTTTTCTTTTGCTCATCCATCGGCAGTTTTGATATCTGCTCAATCATGCGCTTCAACCTTGCAATTTTCAGTTTTTTGCCATCGGGGCCTCCAAACTGGTCGGGCAGCCCATCAGAGAACAGGTAGACAGTGTCCCCTTCCTTAAGGTAATACTCCTGATCATCGAAGAACTTTTCAATCACCGATTCGCCTCCGACTGATGATCTGTTACCTTTAATATAAAATGGTTCGCCATCAAGGACAAGAATAACGGGCCGCATGGCAGAAGCAAACCTGATATGGCGGGTTGAAATACTAAACTCGCAAACCACCATATCCATACCGTCATTTGAGACACCTAATTCAACATTCTGGTTAAGTGTGGAGAAAATCTGCTTATCCAGAAGACTAAGAATTTCAGAGGGTTTTGATATTCTCTTTCTGGAAACAATATCCTGAAGAAGTGTGGAGCCAATCATCGACATAAATGCACCCGGGACACCATGGCCCGTAGAATCGGCGCATACCAATATAAACTTATCTTCTTCAAGTTTATCGAACCAGTAAAAATCACCGCTCACGATATCTCTTGGGTGGAACAGGATAAATGCATCCTTAAACGTATCTTTCAGTTTATTAATATCGGGTAATATGCTTGTCTGTATTCGCTTGGCATAGTTTATACTATCGGTGATCTCAATATTCTGAAGTTCGATCTCTCCTTTCTGCTTCATTACAACGCTGGTTCTGGCCGCGAGTTCTTTTTCCAGGTAGTCCTGGATCTTCTTCTGCGATTTATCCCTTTCCCGTATTATCAGAATTACAATGCCGGTTAAAACAGCTATTTCCAGGATGATGGCCCACCATGTTCTATAAAAAGGTTTCTTTATAAATATATTGAATGATACCGGGACTCCCTGTGATAACCCATCTTCATTTACAGATGCCAGACTGAACTTGTATTTACCGTCACTCAAACTATATAATGCCTCTCTCGAAGTAGTCATCTTACTCCAGTCAAGATCGAAGTTGTCGAGAAAACTACTGTAAAAGACTTTCTCCGGTGCTCCGAAGTTAATGCCTGAATATAAAATTTTGATCTTATATTTTTTATAGGGAAGTACAAATGATGTCTGATAAGGATAAGTTATATCATTTATCTCAATTGAATTTATATTATTAAATGGACCAATTACGCTCTTCCGGTCCTTTGAACGATCATATAATACTAAACCTTCAGTTGTCCCGATAAAGATCTTTTGGTCGGATGATTCAAACATGCCATTAGTATTGCATTCTCCGTTTTTTGCAAAATCTGTCCCAAAAATCTTTATGGTTCCTGTAGTGGGATTGAACTTTGAGAATCCTTTATTATGACCAACCCAGATATTGTTTTCGGCATCAGCAAGAATGCTGTAACAATAATTCGACATCAAATCATTTGCTTTTGTAATAGAGGAAACGGAATCTTTGAGAAATTTGAATATTCCATTGCCCTCAGTTGCAGCCCATATTGTTCCGTCTTTCGTTCGCGAAAATGAGAGGATCTTATTCCTGGTGCTACCGATCATCGCAGCTTTTACTGTTGTAATATTAAAATCGCGATCGATCTTATATAATTTATCACTCTCAGTTCCAATATAACTTACTCCCTCACTTGTAAGTAATATTTTATTAATACTGTTATGAGGAAGTCCGTTATTGATATCAAATTTCTTCTCTGTATTCCCTTTTTTATCCAGAACAATAACGCCATTTGTTGTTGCCAGCCAGATATTCATGGCATCCATTTCAATATCCTTTATATCATCGGCGCCTGAATCGCCTGACCTGTAAAACTGTCTTACCGATCCGGAACTGTTTCTGATAAATAGCCCTTTTCCGCCGGTTCCTATCCATAGATTCTTTTCATTGTCGAGATAATAAGATTTTATCTCCGCGTGACCTACCTGATTGGCAAGATCAGTGAACGATAGAGACTTCCCTGCAATGGCGTCAAAAATATGGTAACCGGTTGATGTACCAAGTAAATAGTTGTTTTCAAAATTTTTAATATAAAGAATATTGTTTTCCTGTGAATTCTTCCCTGGTGAATAATAACTCAATGAATAGGATGCCAGCATAGAGATTCCTTCTCCATATAATCCAAACCAATAATTTCCTTCAATATCCTGAAAAACCGTTCTTACAACATTGCCCGCTAGTCCTGAGTTAATATCATAGTATTTTACCGATTTAACTTTTTCATAATTATCAGTCATATCAAACTGAATTACTCCCGAAACTGAAGTGGAAACCCAGAAAGATCCTTCTGAACATTCAGTGATAGATTGAACTTTCA
>JADGPU010000025.1 GCA_017882305.1 Bacteroidales bacterium
GCTGTCTCCTCACCGCATACAAATGCACCGGCGCCATAACGAAGTATTATATCAAAATTAAAACCTGTACCAAATATATTATTACCAAGTAATCCATATTCTCTGGCCTGGTTTATAGCAATTTTTAACCTTTCAATAGCAAGCGGGTATTCGGCACGAATATATATCAATCCATTGCTTGCTCCGATACTGTATCCGCAGATGGCCATAGCCTCAAGGACGGAGTGTGGATCACCTTCAAGAACCGAACGGTCCATAAATGCTCCGGGATCACCTTCATCAGCATTACAGACGACATATTTCTCATCTGACTGGTTTTTTCGTGCAAGTTCCCATTTTATACCTGTTGAGAAACCGGCGCCCCCGCGACCTCTTTGACCTGAATCCTTGACCTCTTTAATAACTTCTTCAGGAGTCATTGCCGTTAATACTTTTCCGAGTGCCTGATAACCTTCACGGGCAATGTACTCATCAATATTCTCAGGATTAATAAAACCACAATTGCGAAGAACAACTCTGAGCTGTTTTTTAAAGAACCCCATTTGATTTGAATCTGATATTGGCTCCTTGCTTACTGGATCCTTGTGTAAAAGTCTGGTTACTTTCCTCCCCTTTATCACATGCTCTTCGACAATAATCTGGGCATCTTCCGGTTTAACCTGAACATAAATAGTATTGTCGGGCATTATTTTTACGATTGGCCCTTTCTCACAAAAACCAAAGCAGCCGGCCAGAATGACCTGAACAGAATCCATTAAACCCTTTGCTTCGAGTTCATCTCTTAAATTGCAGACAATAGCATCGCTTTCTGAAGCATGGCAACTTGTTCCACCACATACCAGAAGATGCATACTGTATTTTGACATAGTTTTTCCTCCTTATACTTTTAAATCAATAGTTTGGTAATTCACCGGGATGATGCCATCGACAAGTTCCCCTGTTTTAATATATTTTTCAATAATCTGGTCAGCCCTTTTGAGGTCAACAAAACCAAAAACTACAGGGTCCTGTCCGGGAAGTTTAACTTCAATTGTTGGTTCTGCATAACAATACCCCATACATCCTGTCTGAGTTACAACTGCTGCGACATTTCTTCTTTCGAGTTGTTCCGAAAAAAACTCCATGACAGTTTTAGCTCCGGATGCTATACCGCATGTTGCCATTGCAACTTTCACCTGAACAATTTTTTCAGGATCAATTGTTTTTGTCCGGATACCCAACCCGCTCGTTAATTCTTCGCGTTTCTTCTTCAGATCAGCGAAAGATGTGATTTTTGACATGCTTTTATCTGTTAAGTTTATTTATTATCATAGGTATTCTTCTGACATTTGGACTACTTAAATTTATTCAAATTTTTCTTTTAATGCCCGGAGATTACCGTTTCTACTATGAATAAAACATCTTCTAGTGTGCAAAGATAAAAAATTAGTGTGAAAAAAATAACATTGTGAATAAAATAACACAACTTTGTAACTGTTCTAAATAAAGAATGGGAAAATAAAGACAAAAAGAGGGAGATTCCTCTCTTCGCTCGCAGGAATGACAGGGCTTTGCGGATAACAAAGTTAGAGGAGGCGGTTCGCACACGCGAACCGCCTCCTCTAACCTTAAACAAAAATGAGGTGTCATTCCGAATGAAGCGAAGCGTAATGAGGAATCCCCAATATCCCTACCTGAGTACGGTATTCCCAAGTAAAACCCTTCCGCTTTTCCAGAATGCCCTGAAATAGGGATCATCGGTAATATATATAACTTCACCCGAACCTATTTTTTCAGTCCCGATAACAAGCGTGTTCTTAATTTTGTCTTTATATTTAAATCCGGCAAAACCCGAAACTGGCTCTTTATCAAGAATATAACCAATATTGTTGCCCGTGGTCAGGAATGGATAGCCTGGAGTGCGTTTCATAATAAACCATTCTTTGCCCATACCAAATGAATATGGATCAGTATCATCGAGTTTTACCTTATAGATACTTCCTATGGAACGTTCGGAAAGATTGTATCTCTTTTCATTCTCAAATTCAAATTTTTTAAGAAGAGTAGAATCATCACTCTTTATTTTCTTATCAGTGAGTTTCTGTTCAGCAGTTCTTGTCTCAATTGCTTTAGCCAGTGAAGTAGTTTTTTCACCAGCAAATATCGAAATAGCGTTTTCCATGGCGATTACCCTGCCTCCTCTTTTAGTGTAATCAATAATTGTGTCTTTAAGTTTGGAATATGTGCCTGATGTAAGTATCAGAACTTCATAATCCTTTAAATCGACCTTTTCTGTGATACTTGTATTTATGAGTGTTAAGGGATAATTCAATTCTTTTTCGAAGAAGTACCAGATTTCCCCGACAGAACCGGGAAAAGTTCCATCACCACAAAGCAAGGCAACTGATCTCTTTTTCACCAGTGGTGAGTTTCCTGAACCAAAGTCTTTGCCACTGTCAACCAATCCGGTATTAGCCGGTATCAGGTTTACCTGACATTCATTTGCTGCCCCTATTACGATTTTATCAAATTCAGCTTCAAGAAGATTATTATCACCACGGGCAACTATTATACTTCCCCTGTTGAAATTGTTACCGTTTAAAACAAATGGTTTTAATGAATATCGCAGCTTGATTTTTTTATTATAGAGTGCTGCCATAAACTTCAGTTCATCAAATCCCCAAAAGTTTGCTACATACGCATAAGGTTTTGTACTGCTGGCTTCATTGATAATTCTCTTCATTTCCACTTTTGTGGTATCGGGAGTCATCTTGTCAGCAATAGCAAAAGCTTTCAGATTATAGACATATGGTAGGGCCCAGGCGGTAAGATCATAACTTAGAGAATCTGTAGCCTTGCTGTCGGGTTCAAATAATGCCTGAACAAAGTGAGATTGGGGTTGATAAGCACTTATAAGGATATCTCCTTTTTCAATCGTAACCTCCCCGTCTTTTTTCGAGCTGTAGTCGAATCCCTTAAATTTTTTGCCTTTATTCCCTGCATAACTGTATCTTATCTGGTTTCGGTCAAAAAGCATCAGAAGGTCATTAAGATTTGATTTTTCGTTAGATCCCTTAATAATCACCGACTTATATTGGAACTGTGGGTTCTTTATACTCTCTTCAAAGTATTTATTATACTCAGATAGCAGTTTCTCCCTGTTTTCGTACGATACTTTTATCACAGCCATAGAAGCAGTAAAATGACCATCTATTCTTTCTTTCAATGTAAGCGTGTCGCCTGATTCCAGCTTATAAGCCAAGCCTGACGGGCCTCCACCACCCTGTTCAAAAGTAAATCCTATTGCTCCGTTAAGCAGGGGCCATGTGTCGCCATAACTCGGATAAAAGAGATCGAAGTTTTCCTTGGTAAAATAGAGTCGGAACTTTTCGTTGAACAAAGTGGCACTACCGTTTCCCATGAGTTTATGGAACTCATGCTGCCATGGAGTGATTACACTATTCCATGGATCCGCTCCGGGTGCAAAAAAGAAGGTCGATTCAACTCCCATCTCATGAAAATCTGCATGAACCTGGGGCATAAACTGGTTATAAAGAATCAGCCTTTGCTGAGTCTCTGCCTGCGTTTGCCAGGTCCAGTCGCGATTAAGATCAAACATATAATGATTTGTACGTGCACCGGGCCAGCCCTGGTTGTGTTCCCATGATTTTCCGTCAGGATTAGTAATACTGTTCATGGTATTCCTGTATCTGTTGGTATAGAGATCATGTCCATCAGGATTCTGACATGGATCGATAACAATTATGAAGCTTTTAAGGTATTCTGAAACACCCGGGTATGAACCGCTGACAAGTGTGTAAAGCGTCTTCATTGCAGCTTCCATTCCTGCAGCCTCATTGCCATGGACATTATATGCAAGCCATATGAAAGGAATCTGTTTTCCGGTAAATTCTCCCTTTAATAAACCGGTTTTTATTAGATTGTTCTTTCTGTATTCTTCAAGATTGGCAAGGTTTTCTTCACTGGAGATAAAACAGACTCCCAGTGTACGACCTTCATTGGTTGTGCCATATTCCCGATATTTTGCCATCGGGGAAATACCTGCTATATATTTAAAATAATCAACTGCCTTGTACTGGTAAGTAAACTGCGTACCAAGTTCATATCCGAGAAATTCACCAGGCGATTTTATTGTCTGGGAGTGAGTTGTAGAAATAGCCATTACATAAGCAAGAGCAACCAGAAAGGTCTTTTTCATTTTTAAAGGATTTGATTCAGGGGGTTAAATATAATCTTTTTTCAAATTCATGTAAAAATATTTCAATCTGCTTTTAAACAGGTTATTATACATGAAAATATGAATCCAGCCGTTTCCCCTTCTTCATCCGGTAATGTACAAAGAGCAGGACAAGTGCGATAGGAAGAATTGATACTGCCACAATTGCCGACCACCGGATATCCACGGTCGACGATATGTACTTATCTATGAAAACTTCAGAAACAATGCAAAACCCGGAAAGCACAAAAAATGCAATCGCAAGGATATTAAATCCTCTGAATTGAGCTACATTCCAAAGAAGGACAATAATGCTGACAGCAACAAAAAGAGCAATTGTAACAGGCAGGCCGATTCCATAGAACCAGTTGACCGGAGGGGAGATGAGGTCAAATAAAAACAGCATAGTGAGTATGGTAATTAGCAGACCCGAAATAATTAAAAAATATTTTTTGAAGGCCAACAGTATCAAAGTAAGGCAAATCCATGATCCCAGGATCGAATTATCAGCAAAAAGTGACCAGGACAGACTTTTACGGATGACAAGATCGACTATAGTACAGACTACTATCCCTGAAAAAGATATTATGCCGGATAGTTCCCATATGTGTCTCCTGGTCTCTTTCTTATGTAATAGAATTATATCAGAAGGGTAATGTTCTGACGGATCGCTGGTTTCAGAAATTTTCAATTCTCCAATGGTAAATCCGCAAAGAGGACAGGAGGTTAAATCCTCATCCAGTTCTACTCCGCAGTTTATGCAATAACTCATAATTTGAATATTTACTTATTATTCAGTACTTTAACAGGAATTCCCGATTCTGTTAAATGTTTTAAAAAATGCATTTCAAAGCTGGTTGATCTGGAAATATTACCAAAATCCAACCGAAGTTGATTCCTGAAAGTCACCATGGCGCAACTTATTTTAACATGCGTATTTGGAGGAGTCGGTACCACTTCAAAGGCATTTATCAGATCTTCCATTTCCTGGGGTAATTTAACCATACCAAGATTGGTCAATATTCCTGAACACTGATTTGATCCAAGCCTTCGGTAAACGGCCGATATGGCCATGGATTTGATAAAAAGAGGAAGCATCCTCACAAAAGGACTTTTTTCATGCCCCACATTTTGCGATAAAAAGCGCGTAATCTGTTTGACATCAGCTCCGGTCTGTATCTGATATTGGACAATCTTCAGGATCTCATCAAATGAGTAGACCCCAAGTCTCAGATCAATTTCAGGCAGGACAAAGAGCGAAAAATTACGCATTGTTTTACTGGGAAATTTTTTCCTCAGGTTTACAGGAACTTCTATACGCAGTACCCCTCTTTTTTGTTTTTTTACTTTTTCATTCTCTTCGAGATAGATCTTTTGAAGAGAGAACAGATATACAGAAACGATATATTCTGTGACAGATACGTTATAACCCCTGGCAATCTCGAGAAGTTTATCCAGAGCAATTTCAGAGCGGATTATTTTCAGACGTGGTTTATCATCAAGAGTGAAAGGCAGGTGCCATGCCTTTGTCAGTTTTCCCGGAGGCGGTAATCTTCTTCTGAAAAACCTGTTGTACCCATCTTCCATCTCCTCCGGAGTAATCGGGCTTTCAGGCAAAATAATGCCTTCAGAAGAATGAACAGTGTTACCATTTAATCTGAAGTAGGTATAAAGCAGCGATTTAAGATATTCATATGCGCCGCCGCCATCAGTGAGGATATGTATAAACTCAACAGATATTCTGTTTTCTTTGACAAGTATCCGGTAAAGTGGCTCATTTTTCCTTTTGGCTGCAAAAGCCGTACAGGGAGTTTTTTCTTCGGTCTGAATCCGTGGAAGCTTCTGATTATATTCCAGATAGTACCAGAACAATCCGCTCCCGAGTGATACACTGAAGTAGGGAAAACGTCGTGATGTAATCTCAACAGCTTCTTTGACAGCCGAAAATTTTATCGGTTTTTTAAGAAAAGCAGTTATCCTGAATACTGAAGTTAACTCTCCCGACATTATTGCAGGGAACAGCTTAGCTGCATTATCAAGCTTTAACCACCCGATCTCCTGAATAGATTTTGTTTCGATCCTCTTCCCTTAATTAATGATGTAAAAATACTAAAAGTTAATCAATATCAGGATTAGTGATAGTATGCAATCAGGATGATTTCATATTAAAAATTCCTATTTTTGTTTCTCTGTTTATGACTATTCACATTTTAAATATAATAATCATGAGAAGATTACACTTCTTTCAGTTTTTAATTTGCCTATTGGTATCAGCACCGATGCTGGTTAATACCGCAAGAGCACAGATGCCTCAGCGTGGTGGAAATCAGATTGCCATAATGGGATGGACGGATGATACTCATTATCAGATACGAAACTTTGATACGGATAAAAACCTTGTTATCCAGAGCGTTGATATAAAAACAGGGAAGGGAGTTGTAATCCCTCCAACCAAATCAGAACGGGAGATATTGATTCAGGCTCTTCCTGCAGGAACCACATTAAGTATGAACGATGTGATCAGTCCTGATAAAAAAAGTGTTGTCATCATAAAGGAAAATGATCTGTATTTTTTTACTTTAGGTGATACAGCATTGAAAAGATTAACTAACGACAAATCCCCTGAAGTAAATGCACGTTTTTCGACTGACGGCAAAAAGTTAGCTTATACGAAAAACAAAGATCTATATGTATATAATCTTACTGATAATAAAGAAATAAGACTGACTTTTGATGCATCCAATAAAATTTATAACGGTTACTGTTCATGGGTTTATATGGAGGAGATACTTGAGAGGCCAAGCCATTATGCAGCTTTCTGGTGGTCACCTGACGGAAACAAATTAGCATACCTGAGAACCGATGAGACTGATGTCCCTGTTTTTACTCTGAACAGGTTAGATGAACCTGATGGTATTCATGGCCTTATTGAAGCTACTCCATATCCTAAACCCGGTGACCCAAATCCCAGGGTGAAGATGGGCATTGCAGATATAGAGACCACTAAAACCACCTGGGTAAAAACCGATTATAATGTTGACCAGTACATTGCATGGCCATTCTGGACACCTGATAGCAAAAAGCTTGCTATACAGGTAATTAATCGCGATCAGAATGTTATTAATATCATCCTTGCTGATCCATCAACAGGTGATTATACCCAGATATACAATGAAAACAGGAAGACATGGCTCGAATTCCATGAGGATATTTATGTGATGAAAAACGGATCGGGTTTTATCATCCGGAGTTACAGGAACGACTGGGAAAACCTCTATTATTATGCATGGGATGGAAAACTGATTTCCCTGCTTACAAATTTCAATTTCAGGGTAACCAGTATTGACAGAGTGGATGAAGATCTGAAAGTGGTCTATTTTTATGCAACAGGACCTGAATCAACTGACACTCACGCATTCAGGGTCGGACTAGACGGTAAAAATTTATTGCAGATAACTTCCGGAGAAGGTACACATAATGTAAGTATTTCACCTAAAGGAACTTACATTATCGATACATGGAACAGCTTAATAAGTACGGGATCTATTATTTGTTACAACAAAAGCGGGAAGAAGATAAAGGACATATATAAATTTGAACAACCGGTTTACGACCCTGCGAAGAATTCAAAGCCGGAAATGGTAAAAATCATGACATCCGATGGGCTTTTCAACATGCCGGCAATTATAACATACCCTGTTAATTTTGATACTACAAAAAAATACCCGGTAGTCTTTACAATCTATGGAGGCCCCGATTCCAAGAATGTTACAAACAGGTGGCAGGGAAACAGTCCATCATGGTTTTCCCAGAACGGGATTATAACTTTTTCAGTTGATCACCGTGGTTCAGGTCAGTTTGGGAAAAAGGGTCTCGATTATCTGTATCGGTCTCTTGGTAAATGGGAAATCCTTGATTATGAAGATGCAGTTAAGTGGTTACGAACAAAAGCATATGTTGATCCTGCACGTATAGGTATTACCGGAAGTTCTTATGGAGGTTATATGACCTGCATGGCTTTGACAAAAGGTGCTGATTTCTGGACACATGGTTTTGCCGGTTCGTCAGTGACAGACTGGCATCTTTATGATGACATCTACACCGAGCGTTATATGGATACTCCACAAGATAATCCTGATGGGTATAAAGATGGTTCCGCCCTTGCTTTTGTGAAGAACTATAAGGGTAAACTATACCTGACTCATGGAGATATGGATGACAATGTTCACATGCAGAATTCAATATACCTTATTTCCAGACTTGAAGACGAAGGTAAGATCTTTGAGTTCATGTTATATCCCGAAGGGCGACATGGATGGGGAGGTGCAAAAGCTACTCATTCAAGAAATGAAGCAAATAATTTCTGGTTAAGGAATTTCTTTGGAAAATAAATGCGGAACTATTTGATTTACAGTCCTATTAATGAAACTGTTAGAATTTAGTATTGATAATTTTTTACCCCCTTCCCGGCCTTCCCCCTTGGGGGAAGGGGATGATCATTTCCCCTTTGGGGGAAACAAGAAAGGGGGTCTAACCAATGAGAAAAGCTCCCTTTAATCTTATCTTACTGATATGAATATAATCCGATCCGTTTTCCTGAATATTTTTTTGTTATTTGTACTTACTGTAAGTGGACAGAAAGATCAGGTTATAAAAATCCATAGACCCTATGGCATTTATGCTGATTTTAATACCAATAAAGGGAGCATCTCCGTACTCCTCTACTATAAGAAGGCACCAATGACTGTAGCTAACTTTATTGGACTTGCTGAAGGAACCCTGACAAATGCTACCTATCCGTTAGGTATACCATTTTACAAAGGATCAATTTGGCACAGGGTCGTTAAAGGACATGTAATTCAGGGCGGTGAACCAGCAACAGTGAAAGACCCGGCAAATTCAGAAGTTAATTCAACAGGATATGAGATTCCAAACGAAATCAGCGATCTGAGCCATAATAAAGCAGGGATGGTGGGTATGGCAAATGACGGTCCGAATACAAATACATGTGAGTACTATATAACCCTGGCAGACAGATCTTATCTCGATGGTAACTATACGCTTTTCGGTGAAGTTGTTGATGGTATGGACGTTGTTAATAAGATTGTCAAGGGTGATACTACTCATTCAATCACAATTGTCCGGGTAGGACCAGAAGCTGAAAAATTTATCGTGAATGATGAGACTTTTAAGGAGCTGGCAGACAAGCAATGGAGAAAAGTAAATTTTGAGAAGGAGGCAAGAAAATCGAGGGAGGAGAAGTTTATTACTGAAAACTATCCCGGACTTCAAGCCTTATCTGATGGTTTGAGATATAAAGTACTGGTACAGGGAAAAGGTAACAAACCTGCAGATGGTTCTGTGCTTAGCATAAAGTATACCGGGAAATTAATAACAGGCTTAAGTTTTGTTAGTTCATCAGATGGTGGGAAACCTGTACCAGGATCGAAACCTGTCGATTTTTCGTATACCATGGGGAAAAATGAATTGATTAAAGGTTTGAACGAGGCCTTACACGATATGAAAGAAGGGGAGAAGAGACTTCTCGTTGTGCCACCTGATTTGGCTTATGGAATAAATTCCGGGTTTTATGGAAAAGAGATCTCCGGTAAGAAAAGGTTTGTCATATCACCCGGTGAAACGCTTATACTCGAAGTTACACTGATTAAATTCAAACCATGAAGTTTCTTTTGATTAATATTCAGATGGGGATAATTAATTGTTTATTAAATTGGTAACCAAATTCTGATCAAACTTTAGGCACTCCAAAATCCAAAATCCAAACTTATGATAATAGGCGTCCTCAAAGAAACAGGAAATGAAAACAGGGTAGCCATTCTTCCTGCCGAAGTTGTTGCACTGAAAAAGATGGGTATTGATGTATGGGTAGAGAATAATGCTGGTGAACGGGCTTTTGCTTCGGACTTAGCTTACAGGACAGCCGGAGCCCGATTGGCTGAGCGAAAGGATGTTATTTCTGAAACTGAGATGTTGCTTTCAATCAATCCTCCTGTTAAAGATGATATCACTTCTTTTAAGGATGGGCAGATATTATGCTCAGTTCTTAATCCTGTTGTAAATAGTAACTGGCTCGAAAAAGCTCGTCTTAATGGATTATCAGTACTTGCGCTTGACCTAATTCCCAGAACAACAAGAGCCCAGTCAATGGATATACTTTCATCTATGGCTACAGTTTCCGGATATAAAGCTGTACTTAATGCCGCGTCACTGTTGCCAAGATTCTTCCCTATGTTCATGTCGGCAGCAGGAACAATAAAACCTTCACGTGTTCTTATTTTAGGCGCAGGTGTTGCAGGATTACAGGCTATTGCCATTTCCAGGAAACTTGGTGCAGTAGTTGAAGTATTCGATGTGAGATCTGCTGTGAAGGAAGAAGTCCAAAGTTTAGGGGGCAAATTTATTGAAGTCGTAGGAGCAAAAGAAGATATTGCAGCGGGTGGATATGCTGTAGAACAAACAGATGAATTTAAAAGGAAGCAACAGGAACTCATTCAGGAACGTGCAATTGCATCTGATGTTGTTATTGCCACTGCTCAGATACCTGGGATGAAAGCTCCGGTCCTTTTACTGAAAGAGACAATTTATTCCATGAAACCCGGATCGGTTATTGTGGACCTTGCAGCTTCATCGGGTGGTAACTGCGAATTGACTGAGAATGGGAAAACCGTGGTAGTAAATGGAGTGAATATTATCGGAAAATCTGACTATCCGTCTGATATGCCTTCTGATGCCAGTAAAATGTTCGGATGTAATATAATTAACCTGCTGAAGATAATGGTTGATAAAGATGCTAAGCTTATTCTTAATTTACAGGATGATATCATAAATGGAACAACTGCCGTGCATGGCAAAGAGTATATCAGTCAGAGAGTTAAACAGCTATTAAATTTAATATAATATATATCATGGGAAATATTCTTGGATTTTTCTTTCTAAACAGGGAGGCAATTTTTATTGTGATCCTGTCAATATTCCTCGGTATTGAAGTAATCAGCCATGTTCCTGCTATTCTCCATACGCCACTTATGTCAGGTGCCAATGCAATTCATGGTGTGGTAATTATAGGTGCAATAATTGTGATGGGGCATGCTGAAACAACAGGATCGATGATTCTTGGGTTTCTGGCGGTGGTCCTGGGTACACTTAACGTAGTCGGCGGCTTTGTTGTCACCGACAGGATGCTGGAGATGTTTAAAAAGAAGAGGCAGTAACCTGAGTAAAATCAATTCTTATGGACCAACTATCTCAACTACATACAGGCATCTCAATATTGGAGATGACTTATATAATTGCCTCAATACTTTTCATCTTCGGATTAAAAATGTTAAGCCACCCGCTTACAGCACGACGGGGTAATGCCATTGCAGCTATAGGAATGGTACTGGCTATAATTGCAACAATACTGTTTCATCATAAAGATGGTAAGCCGATAGGAAATGTCGGATTCATTCTCGTTGCAATCGGAATTGGCAGTGTTATCGGATTGATTATTGCAAAACGAGTCAAAATGACTGCTATGCCTCAGCTTGTATCATTCTTTAACGGTATGGGCGGTGCAGCTGCTGCTCTTATCTCAATGATGGAATTTCCACACGTAAGTCCTGAGCTGATAGCAAAAAGTGGTATGGCAAACGGGCATGTACTTGCTATTCTTCTTGGACTTATGATAGGAACTGTTTCCTGGGCCGGGAGTATGATCGCATTTGGTAAGCTTGATGGATGGATAGGCGATATGCGCATAAAAGCAATGAAGTATGTGAATCTGACTATACTTACTGTGCTGATCGGATTCATAGTTTATATTATGACGCGTCATGTGCAGGCCAGCAGCGAACTTACTCCGTTAATATATATAATGTTTTTTATTGCAGTTATTTACGGGGTTCTTTTCGTAATGCCAATTGGAGGGGCTGATATGCCTGTTGTTATCTCGCTCCTGAACTCCTTTACCGGAGTCGCTGCCGCAATGGGTGGGTTTCTCTATAATAACCAGGCTATGCTTACCGGTGGAATACTGGTTGGATCTGCAGGAACAATTCTGACTATCCTTATGTGCAGGGCAATGAACAGGTCTCTGCTAAATGTTATTGTCGGCGTGTTCGGAGGAGGAGGCCAGACGAATATTGCAGCAGCCGGTTCTGTGAAAGAAATATCAATCTCTGACGCTTCTATTCTTTTAAGCTATTCGAAGAAAGTGGTCATTGTTCCCGGTTACGGACTAGCTGTTGCCCAGGCTCAGCATATCTGTCATGAGTTAGATAAGCTTCTGGAAAAGAAAGGAGTAGAGGTTAAATATGCTATTCATCCTGTTGCCGGACGTATGCCCGGACATATGAATGTATTGCTTGCTGAAGCCGATGTGCCTTATGAACAGCTTATTGAGAGTGATGAGATCAATCCCGATCTTCCGAATACTGATGTTCTTGTTGTGATAGGTGCAAACGATGTTGTAAATCCTGCAGCTGAAGATGATCCTTCAAGCCCCATTTACGGAATGCCGATTATTAAAGCTCGCGATGCAAAAAACATCATAGTAATGAAACGCGGAATGGGAAAAGGTTATGCAGCTATAGAGAATATGCTGTTTTTTAATAATAAGACCAGGATGTTATTTGGTGATGCAAAGAGCACTCTGCAGAACCTTGTTAATGAAATAAAAAGTTTATGATCTCTTTCAAAGCAAACCTGGCTCTTCTCAGAGCGATAATGAAAGAGAATAGTATCAATGCATATATAATACCTTCCACAGATCCCCATCTGGGAGAAAATATTCCTGATCATTGGCGTGTAATAACCTGGCTTACAGGTTTTACCGGATCATCTGCAACAGTTATTATAACTGATTCATTTGCAGGATTATGGACCGATTCCAGATATTTTATACAAGCTGAGAGACAGCTGTGCGATTCAGGGTTTGTCCTTATGAAAACTGCTCTTCCTGAAAATAAGGACTTCCTTGATTGGATGACAGACAATATTAATCCCGGAAGCAAAATTGCACTTGACAGCAGAATCTTTTCAATTGAACGGACACGGATGATTGAAAAGTCATTGGCGGGTAAAGAGACATCTTTAGATTTTAATTGTGATCTGATTTCCGGATTATGGACAGACCGGCCTCCAATGCCCTGTTCAATTGCATTTGATCATTCTACAAGGTTCTGTGGTAAGGAAAGGTCTGTTAAGATAGCTGAAGTCAGGGAACAAATGAGAATTAAAGGAGTCGACTATCATCTTCTTTCCTCCATCGATGATATTATGTGGTTGCTTAATATCAGGGGAAACGATACTAAATACAGCCCTTTGCTAATATCCTTTGCAATCGTAGGAGATGAGCAGATCATGTTGTTTATAGACGAGAATAAGATTCCGCTGAAACTTGCTTCTGACTTCAATAAACTTGAAATCACAATGCTTCCTTACGAGGATATAGCCTCAATATTATCAACTTTGTCACACGATTCCACAATTCTTCTAAATCCTGTAACTACTTCTTCAAATCTTTTTAATTCAATCCCTGACAGGATGAAAATAATTGAAGATCTGACAATTCCGACTCGTTTAAAGGCAGTCAAAAACAAAGTTGAGATTGATAACATAGGGAGAGTGATGGTTAAAGATGGAGTAGCTTTGACTAAGTTCTTCTACTGGTTAGAACAAAAATCTGGTTCAGATCCAATATCAGAACTTTCTCTTGTCGGAAAACTAAACAGCCTGAGATCTGAAAATGAATACTATCTTGGGCCAAGCTTTTCAACAATAGTTGCATTTAATGAACATGGCTCATTACCACATTATTCAGCAACCTCTGAATCAGATATTTTCATAGAAACTAATGGGATCCTCCTGATCGACTCAGGGGGTCAGTACCTTGACGGGACAACAGATATTACCAGGACTGTTGCTATTGGAAGGCCGGCCGAAAGGCAGAAACATGACTTTTCTTTAGTACTTAAAGGTGCCATAAACCTTGCAATGGCAAAATTTCCGGCAGGGACTAAAGGCTACCAGCTTGATATGTTGGCACGTAAAGCACTATGGGAGTATGGACTGAACTATGGTCATGGAACGGGTCATGGTGTAGGCTTCTGCCTCAATGTACATGAAGGTCCACAGAATATTGGTCAGGGAGCAGGTATTGACTCAAAAACTATCATTGAACCTGGCATGCTGATATCTGATGAACCTGCTATTTACAGGGAAGGTGAATACGGGATCAGAATCGAAAACCTGATATTCTGTTTTGAAGACGAAGAAACTGAATTCGGAAAATTCCTTAAATTTGATACTGTCTCGCTTTGTTATATCGATAAATCTCTGATTGACATTTCTTTATTTGATCAGAAAGAGTTAGCCTGGCTCAATTCTTACCATGCAGAAGTTTATGATAAACTGAGCCCCTTTCTGACATCTGAAGAAAAAAGATGGCTAAAGGATAAAACAAGCTCACTTTGATTGTATTTTGTATTAACTGCAAAGCATGCAAAGAAATCAATCGATCCTTTCTTAGCGACCTTTACGCAATCCTAAGTGCCCTTTGCGGTTAAAATTTTTATTTGGATGGTTTCATAATATCTTCCATTATGACAATATCTATAACCGGAAATTCAGTAATCCTCAACCTTGCGCATCCATAAGGAGCAAGAGTAATTACTTCCACATCTCCTTCCGGTTTGACAGGACTTAAAGGAGGAACGTCAGCAGAGTTATTTTTCAGGGTCCACTCCGGAATTCTCATACCTCTTGCTTTAATAATCACCGGTGCATCCTGAGTCCATATTATATACTTTCCTGAATCAGCTGACCAGATCATGTCACCCTTGTCGGCAAAAGGATAGTTGCTGACAGGATTTTCTGTCACTTTTATTCCCAACATGAGGTTTGACTTATTAATAAGTAATCCATAGTTCCATGAGCTCTTCGGATTGATCTCCCAATCCACGCTTCCTTTGTAACTAAAATTGTCGTAATTGATTTTGACACTCTTATATTCCTTATCAATCCGTAATGAAAAATATACCGGGCCGCGCAACAGGGCTAATGAATTATTATACCTGTTCTCAACGCGCAGCTGCATTGGCAATTCTATGAAGATCTGATCGCCATTCCTCCATCTCTCCTTAATTTTATAAGTTGAGACGTTTTTTACTTTAATTATTTCGTTTTTGAATTTTATCGTTACCGAATCGGCCCATCCTGGAATTCTCAGATCAATTGGAAACCTTATTGCCTTTTCTGTACTAATAGTAAGTTTAACAGATCCGTTAAATGGATAGTTAGTCTCTTCGGCAATTGTCACCTCTTTCCCATTTCCGACCCTGGCTTTAACAATTGATGGTCCGTAAGTTACGATTGCCAGACCATTGTCATTTGTCGACATCCACATGCTCTCTGTGAATTTGGGCCATCCCTGGTGCATATTTGCCAGACAGCATCCAAAGTTTGGCATGAGTCCGTAAATATTGGAATAATCTCCGTTTGTGCTCCAGTCTCTTTTCACACCTGATATCAGCACCTGGTTAGCCTGCTGATCATACTGGTGAGCCCACAGATCGGGGGTGGTGGTTCCGGGAAGAGAATTGTATGCAAGAAGTTCAAGCCTGTCAGCTAATGTGTTGTTCCCAAAGATCTCATAAAGTTCTTCAAGGGAAAACATGTATTCCACAACAGAGCAAAACTCAGTTCCATGGCTGGGACTTTTGCCTGACAGATGTTCATCTCCTGAGAATCTTCCTCCCGTCTGTCCATGGTTAAGATCATATTTTTCAATTCCTGAGAATACCGCTTTTTTAAATCGTTCATCCTTTGATTGCTGATACCATAAACCAGGATATTTAATTGCCATTGCATTATTTACGACATGTGCCGTTAAACCATCCGGTCCCCAGTTAAGTGGAATTTTTTTATCAGTTACTGCCGCTGAATCCCATGGAAATTTTTCATAATATGTTGTCCAGTCAGAGCTGTTTTTCTGAATTGATGCAATTGTTTCAAGAATCCATGGTTCTCCCGTCTGCCTGTATAACCAATAGCCGGTAACTGCATTTTCCATAGCCCTGACTCCCCTCCATTCCTTATCGGGCCAGTCAGGTTTTGAATCGTGCAGATATCTGAAGTATTTTGTAAGAACATCAATTGCGCGTTTATCCCCACTTCCTTCATAATATTGCATCAGAACCTTGTTTGCTACAGCCAGGGGCCATCGGTCCTTGTTTTTAGCAGGTCCATACCAGCCTGTATCACTGCTGCTTGCAAGTATTGGTTCAATCCATGTTTTTACTTTGCTGATAAGGTGTTCATCATTCAGAAGATATGCAAGCGGAACCAGACCATCGAGGAAATACGGGCCTCTTTCCCAGGCCTCTCCATTCCCGCCCCGCCATGATGAATTTACCAGGTCGGGCCAGAAATCGTCAAGATTTCCTGTGAGACCTGCTGCCTGATTCTCCAGCTGAGATCTAAGCCAGCCAGCCGGTTTTACAGTTCCCAGTGGTAATTTTATATAAGCATTGTGAAACAGAGTCTTCGGATTGCCTTTATAGTTTGTATTTATATTCTGCTTCCCGCAACCGGTATAAAGTAAAGATGAAAATGTGAAAATAAGAGCAATGTATTTCTTCATTTTAATACAGTTTAATCAATTGGCTGGTAGATTCAATTGTAAAAGTATGAATAAAACCTATTTTTCCTTATTTTTCCTGAACTGAATCTCTCATCGAGCGGAAATCTCATGAGCACACCCAAGGCTCCGCGTGGATTGCAATGAGAGGTTGACGAGAGGTAAATTTATTTATCCTCGGTAACCTTCACCTGATCGAACCACCCAACACCCTGTCCGGGCATTTTAAGAATTAGGTTTGTTTTAAATCGTGCCAGGGTATCATTTGGAATTGTGACAAATGTTACATATTCTCTCCACTCTTTGTCAGGAATAAACCTGGCCCGTCCAAATTCACCAAGCAAAATTTCAACATATTGAGGCATCTCTTTTTTTTCATTTAGATGAGAATTTTCCTTTTTCCTTGCAAAGAAAAATCTTTGTTCAGGGTCGGATTTTGCCCTGATTGAAATTGTATAGGAAGCACCGGCCTTTACTGGAAATGGAAAAAATCTGATCGCCAGACTTTTATTCTCCTCGGGCGTGATTATCCTCAGAGAATGATTACCTTCAGAATATTCTCTTGTGTCAAGAAAATAAGTTGCTCCCCTGTCACCACCGGGTCGTGCATAACATGCAGAAGGTATTCCTGGAATGCTGAGATCTTCAAACCCGGCGTCCTTAACGAGGTTTGTATTTGAGACCTCCGAATCCTTCTTTTCAGGCTTAATGTTTACAAGATATACCTGTGATCCAAAAGGTGCCAGTTGATCAGCAATTACTCCGCTTTTAATTGCAACTATCCGGTTTTCAAAAAGCACTCTGGCTTTTCCGTCATAAACTCCGGTTATCCTGAAGGAAGTACTTACCGGTTCATTTATCTTGTTAACGGCCATTATGACAAGTTGCCCATTATGAACCCTGGAAGCGACTATTACGTTCTTTGAATAGCATTTCACTGGCAAAGTCTCTTCATCAGAGAGCAGCCATGGAGTTAACTCAGCAACCTCTATTGCCATTCTACCGCATTCACTCCATGTTGCTGCAGATTTAGGAAAATAATTAAGTCCTTGCCGTACAAAGTACTGAATACCGGTTGCACCATTAATTATAGATTGCCATGTCATTGATCTGATTTCCTGGATAGTAGGTTCACGACTCCACAATTCTCCTCCCCCGAAAGCCTGAGGTACGATCCAGAAAGGTCTTTTTCCTTTAAATTCATTCCTTAACTGATCCGCAACTAAACCAGTTAATGTAGCTTGAAGATCAGGTATTGGGTATGGATCTGCCATCACGATATCGAGTGCCCCGGAATATTTTTTTGCTTCCAGAAATGGAGCCATAAATACTATTGATACCGGATGCCAGGGGTCATTTTCTTTAACGGTTCTGTAGATCTCTTCCAACTGTTCAGGTGTCGTGTGGTTCCCATTTGGTTCATCGGAGATATACCAGCCGAGTAATGCCGGATGATCCCTGAACGTTTTGATTTCATTAATCAAACGTTCTCTTTTTGCTTCATCACTCAGATCTTCGATTTTCGAACCTACACCACCACCTCCTGATACAGAAAGAAGGTTATAATGTACCTTCATTCCAAGTTCAGCACAACGATCCATATAGGCTTTTCTTTCATTAAGAGTCTCTGGCATAATCTTTTGATAAGGAGATATCATATTAAACCCTTTTACGACCTCTTCTTCCGGCAGAGATGGAAAGACAGGTGAATAACAATAAAAACCGAAGGGGAAAAATGGTAACCTGTTTACTATCAATCCTCCAGTAAGTCTGTCGGTTTTTACTTCATTTGATTTATAAGAAAGAACAATCAGATCAGTTTTTGCGAGGTATGTTACTCCCGGAAAAGCTGTGACTTTTATCCTTGTTTCAATATTATAAATAGAGGGTGCAAGGTTAAGCAAAAATTGAATCCTCAGAATATTCCTGCCTGGTATTCCACTCCATGAAGCTACAGTTTCCGCTCCATTCCTGATAATAACTGACAGATGATTTTTTGATAAGACAGTAGGCACGTGTAGTAGAAATTCACCTTTTTTCTCATAAGAATAAAAACTCTGTCGTGAGATTATGCTAAAAGACAATGAATCAACAGGTTGACTTTGAGTTTTTAAACCATTTGAGATAGCCAGCTCAATGAGTAAAAGGCATATTAGTTTTTTAGGCATATTTGATCGCAAATAGGAATCTCAAAAGAATTGTTGCTAAATGTAATTACTTTTAAGCTTTGTTAAAAGAAATACTTTATACAAGCAGGACTATTTTATGTAATCTGTGTGAATGAAAAGATGTGATGCTATTTCATTGATTGCTAAACTTTTTCCATTTACAGACTAAAGGCATAGTTTTTTTATGAATCATTAATTATTGGTTTAAATGCTTTATCTTTATAATTATGAAGTTGTTATTACTATTCTAACCTAAATACAATAAGAAACAGTGGTTGTTTTAAATAGTCTTAAATTATTCAGAAATAATTCTTTCAGGCGATATCTGATGATTTCATTGCTATTTGTTTCCGTAATTTCCGGTGCAAACCCTCAACCACAATATTCAAGATTCAATCACCTGACTGTAAACGATGGTCTCTCGAGTAACCGTATAAGGTGTATTTACAGAGATAACAAGGATTATCTATGGATAGGAACCGATGTGGGTCTTGATAAGTACAACAGTTACCAGGTGAAGAAGTACAGGCACACTGATAATATGCCAGGATCGATCAGTAGTGATATCTTAACGTGTATTTATGAAGATCGGGCGAAAAATCTCTGGTTCGGTACTTATGATGGTCTTAACCTTTATGATCCCTCCAGGGATAATTTCAAGGTCTTTAAAAAAGATAATGCAAGTAACAGCAGTTTAAACAGTAATTGTATAACTGGTATTGTTGAGGATAAAAAAGGGAACCTTTGGGTTGTAACAGACGGAAGCTGTCTGAACAGGTGGGACCCTAAAAATCAGAGTTTTATCAGATACCCATTTGAATCACAGAGGCATGGTTTATCTGTTCGTCCTTCCAGGATGGCGGCTGTTGATTCAAAAGGATTTATTTGGGTTGGTTCACTAAGCCCTTGGATCACACGTTTTGATCCTGAATCAGGTTTATTTACCAAATTTGACGACCCTTCTGTTGGTTTCGGTACCTATAGTTATAAAAGCTTGTATATTGATAAACAGGATAAAATATGGATTGCAACAGATGGTATAGGATTTTTTTCTTATGATCCGATAACAAATAAATTTGAACATTTCGGAATAAAAGGTGACGGTAAAGGGACTAACCTGAATTTCGTACTCGATATTATACCTGAAGATAACCGGTTTCTGTTAATTGCGGTTGATCAGGGGGGGATAAACCGTTTTGACAAATTAACCAGGACCTTTGAATATATCATGTATGAGAATACAAATGATGAAGGACTTAATAATAATGGAATCTGGTGTTTTCACAGAGACAGGGAAGGAATTCTTTGGATTGGTACTTCAGGTGGAGGAATAAATTATTTTAATCCTAAAAAAGAAAGGTTTAAATTATTCACACATAATAGTAATAATCCCGCATCATTGTCTTACAATTTTGTTGCCAATTTTTATGAAGATCATCTGGGTTTCATCTGGATTGGTACAGATGGAGGCGGGGTAAATGTTTACAATCCGAAAACCGGTAATTTCAGGGTATTTAAAAACGAACCTGGTAAACCTTTCAGCATAAGCGGAAATGTAATACGTGGTATTACCGAAGATAAAAATCATGATATGTGGATCGGAACCTGGGATGCCGGTCTTAACCGGTATGATAGAAAAACCGGGCGGTTTATCCGGTATATGCCTGATGATAAAAATCCTTCAAGCATATCAAATAAAACTATCTGGAATCTTTTTATAGATCATAACAATACTTTATGGATAAGTATCTATAATATAGGCATTGATTTGTTTGATATTAAAAAGGGAGTTATAAGACGATTCAGACCCCATCCGGAGAGTCCTGATTCTATTAGTGGCAATAATAGTTGGTTCTTTTTTGAAGATAATGAAAAAAAGATGTGGATTTGTACACAGAATGGATTGGATCTCTATGACAGTTTAACGAATTCTTTTAAAGTGCTCCATTTCCCTGATAATGATATCGGGGCATTTTATAAAGATAAGGCGGGATATGTTTGGGTTGGAAGCAATACAAAAGGACTGTTTATGTGTAATCAGGACGGAACAATTCTTAAAACGTATGATATAACTAATGTTCTGCCCAACAATAGAATTCATGCAATCACTCAGGATAATAAAGGGGGCATCTGGATTTCAAGCAATTATGGTATAAGCAGGTTGAATACTGAAATTAATAGTATCAGAAATTATTCGAAAGAAGATGGTTTGCAGGGCGACCAGTTTTATCAGCAGACGTTTCTTAAAACGCGTGAGGGAGAAATGTATTTTGGAGGATACGGTGGGTTCAATTCCTTCTTTCCCGACAGCCTGAAAGATAATGACTATGTACCTCCAGTATATATCACAGATTTCCAGATATTTAATAAATCAGTGGTTTTTGCAGTTCCGGGAGCCCAATTTCAGACTCATATAAGTGAGGCAAAAGAAATAGTACTTAAAAGTGACCAATCGGTCTTTTCATTCTCATTTGCCGCCATCAGTTATACACATCCGGAAAAAAACCAGTATAAATATATAATGGAAGGCTTTGAAAAAGAATGGAACTCTACTGATGCCTCCCGACGATATGTAACATATACTAATCTCGACCCTGGTGGATATACTTTTAAAGTAATAGCCTCAAACAATGACGGAGTCTGGAACAACAAGGGAACTTCATTGAAGATCATTATCTTACCACCATGGTGGAAAACATTTTGGTTCAAAATTATCATTCTGTTTACTTTTGTCTTTCTATTTACTTTCATTTTTCTTTCACGTGTCAGGCAATTGAAAAAGCAGAAGATACTGCTTGAAAAATCAGTAGCTTTAAAAACAGCGGAATTAAATGAACTCAATGCCTCAAAAGATAAATTTTTTTCAATAATTGCTCATGATCTGAAGAATCCTTTTAATACAATTATTGGTTTTAGTGAAATGATGAAAGAATCTATACGATTAAATGATTCTGGCGCATTTTATGAGTACACAGAAATGATAAATACTTCTGCAGTTCAGACATTAAGGCTACTTGAAAATTTGCTGGAATGGGCAAATTCACAGCGTGGTAAATTATCCTTTACGCCTGTACCAATTAACCTGAAAGAACTTGTAAAGGATGAATTTATAATGGTGGATGATATGGCCGTAAGCAAAAACATTGAGCTTAAGAGCGATATCAATGATACATTAACAATCGTAGCTGATAAAAATATGATCAGGACCATATTGCGGAATCTGATTACAAATGGTGTTAAATTTACTCATAGAAATGGCCAGGTGCAGGTAAATGCCGTAACCTATAAAAATCATCTGGAAATAGCAGTATCAGATAACGGTATCGGAATGACAAAAGAAACTATGGCTAAACTTTTCAGAATCGACGCCAACCTGTCTACCAGTGGAACTGACAATGAGAAAGGAACAGGCCTCGGACTCTTCTTATGTAAAGAATTTGTTGAGAAACATGGAGGGAAAATATGGGTTGAAAGCGAAGTAGGGAAAGGCAGTACTTTTAAATTTCTTCTTCCTTTAGACTTAACGTCTTCTAACTTCTAACTTCCTGGTTCGGATTAATTCGTTACTATTAAGATGCCCTCGTGTATAAACCAAACATGAAAAAATCATCTGAAAGTTCTCAGACACTACCGTTTTATCTTTTTGTAACGGGTATTTTTTTAATGATTGTTTGCCAGGACTTGTTCTCAAATGGGATGTTCCTCGATGGATTAGTTTATTCAACAATTTCAAAAAACTTAGCCAATGGTCTTGGCTCCTTCTGGAATCCCCATTTTACAGCAACCTTAATGCCTGACTTTCATGAACATCCTCCGCTTGCATTTGGAATTCAAAGCATCTTTTATAAACTTCTGGGAGAGAGCCGGTTTATAGAAAAAATTTATTCTCTTCTTACTGTTGTAATTGTTGGTTATATTATTCTGAAGATATGGAAAACTCTGGGATATAGGTATGGTTGGTTCCCTTTGTTTATATGGCTTATTACACCTACCGTTTTCTGGGCTTCTTATAATAACCTTCTCGAAAATACTTTGACGATTTTCACTTCTCTTTCCATTTTATTTTATTTAAAAAATCAGGAGAGCAAAAAATATTTTTTCATATTTTTATCCGGATTTATGCTCGCACTCGGAT
Organism: Bacteroidales bacterium; assembly: GCA_017882305.1. Taxonomy (GTDB): domain Bacteria; phylum Bacteroidota; class Bacteroidia; order Bacteroidales; family VadinHA17; genus LD21. The sequence continues at coordinate 23,160 of JADGPU010000025.1, forward strand.
TTCTTATAAAGGGATTTGTTGCATTCTTCCCCTGGACATTTCCATTCTTGCTATGGCTTTTTATTAAACGGAAATCATTTGGTAAAATGGCCATTGATACTACAGGAGTATTTCTTTTCACTTTAACTCCATTGCTTCTGCTGATTTTGTTATTCCCTGTCGCCAGACTGAGTCTTCATAAATATATTGACAGCCAGGTCGTAAGTAGCTTGAGATACGTTGTTAATGTCGACTCACGTTTTGATATTATAAAGAGACTATTCTCTGAATTAACTCCGGCTGCAGTTTTGTGTACGCTGCTATTGGTCTGGGCCTGGCTCAGAAAAACCCTTACAGTTTTAATGAAAGAAAACAATAAAAAAGCTGCTGCGTTTGTATTACTTGGTTTGACCGGAGTCTTACCCGTCATGATAAGTATGAAACAGAGTGGATTTTACATAATTCCTGCTTTTCCTTTTTTTGCTATCGGAGCTGGCATTTTGATGTATCCTTTAATTGACTCTCTTTTTATTAAAATTAAATTTGAATCACGAGGATTTTTATTTTTTAAAATGATCGGATATTCACTTTTTTTCACGGGCATCATACTTTCAGTTTATTTTTCTGATCACTTCAATCGGGATAATAATAAAATTAAAGATACGTACACGATTCTTTCGGAGATTCCTCAGGGAAGTATAATAAATATCAATCCAGATATGTATGAAGATTGGAGTCTACATGCGTATTTTGGAAGGTTTAAAAATGTCAGCTTAGACCCGGATCTTAATAATAAAAGAGAATACTTGTTAATTAAAAATGAGAACTATTCAGATACTCTTAATTTAAATTATAAAATCATCAAAATTAATACGACAGATTATAAGTTATTTAGAAAGAAATAGGTAGAGGTGTAAGATATTGAGGTCTGTTTGTAGTTCCTTTTAGTTACACACGAATAACATTGTAAGTTATGACCGGATACTGGGAATCACGCTTTAAAAATGAAGGAGCAATGTGGAAGTTTGAACCATCAGATTCTGCAATAAGAGTTCTAAGACTTTTTAAATGCGAGAAGATCAATGAAATATTGATACCAGGATTTGGATATGGCAGGAACGCCAGATTATTCCTTGACAACGGATTTAAAGTTACAGGGATTGAGATTTCACAGTCTGCCATTGATTTAGCCAGGGCAAATGGTATTGGATGTACGATTCATCACGGTTCAGTTACTTCAATGCCATTTAACAAAGAAAAATATGAAGGGATTTTTTGTTATGCCATGATACATTTATTAAATAAGCGGGAGCGGCATAATTTTCTGAGCTCCTGTTATAAGCAATTAATTAAAAATGGACTGATGGTATTTATAGTTGCCTCAAAAGAGGCCAGTTTATTTGGAAGTGGGAAATATCTTAGCAAAGACCGATATGAGATAGCAAAAGGATTAAAAGTTTATTTTTATGATTCTGATTCAGTTTTGAAAGAGTTTTCAAACTATGGAATGATAGAGTGTAAAGATATTGAAGAACCGGTGAAATTTGTTGAAGGAGAAGAAACTGTGAAGCTTAAATTCGTGATTTGTAAAAAATAAGAACTAACACAGAGTTATACAGAGAATATGACTTACTGTTTTATTTTAGAAAAGAAACTTTCCTTATAGGTATTGCTGACAGGAATTCTCTGGTCTGCAATCAGAATAACACCCCTTTCAACTGATTTTATTTTATCAATCGCAACAATAAACGATTTATGTATCCTGCAGAATTTATTTGATGGGAGACTCTCTTCAATCTTTGCGAAACTCTGTAAAGTCATAATCTTCTTGTCAGTACAGATGATCCTCAGATAGTCTTTCATTCCTTCAATATAGAGAATATCATCAATGTCAACTCTTTCAAATCTATATTCCGTTTTTACGAAGATATAACTTTCAGTCTTTTGCAACGGTTGCTGAGAGTTCTGTTTTTGAGAGTAATACTCCATTACCTTATTTGCTGCCTGAACGAAACGCTGGAAAGAAAATGGTTTTAACAGATAATCAGTTACATTAAGCTCAAATCCCCTGATTGCATACTGATCATAAGCGGTAGTTATTATAACCCTGGATGTTGATCCCGTAGCTTCAAGGAATTGAATTCCTGTAAGTTGTTCCATTTGAATATCTAGAAAGATAAGATCCACACTGTTTTCTTTGAGCCATCCTATAGCTTCAACTGCATTGTCAAAAGTCCTGATAAGTTTAAGATCAGGAACTTTGCTGATAAAACCTTCAAGTTTCGATAAAGCCAGGGGCTCATCATCAATTGCAATACAGTTAATCTGCATTAGTGTCGATTGTGAGTTTTATGTGGTAAAACAAATCACCTGGTTCAATAATCAGTTGATAATTACCAGGATATGTAAGATCAAGTCTTTTCTTCAGGTTTATTAGACCATATCCTGAATGAACGGTGTTTGAGACAATCGTATTGTTCTCATAATAATTAGAAATCTCAAAAACAACTATCCCGTTATCCGATGAAAGTCTGATATCCACACACGGTTTCTTCATTTTGAAGCTGGCAAACTTAAATGCATTTTCTATCAGGGGAACAAAAAGAGCCGGAGATATCATTACATTCATGTCACCTTCTACTTCAAACCTTATATCTTCAGGCGTTTTGATTCTAATCCGGTATAATTCAATGAAGTTTCTGAGGTATTCCATTTCCCTTTTCAGGTCGACGACATCTGATGAAGTTTCATAAGTAAGATAGCGCATCATATCTGATAATCTTATGAGAGCAGCTGAAGCCTCATCTGAATTTTGATGGATCAGTGAATCAATATTATTTAAAGTGTTGAACAGGAAGTGAGGATTGAGTTTGCTTTTAAGCAGATCGAGTTCAACAGCCAGTTTCTGTTTGTCAAGTTCAGCTTTTTGACTCAATGTTTTAAACCAGTTTATTATTACTTTGAAGAAAGAACCAAACACTGCTGCAGTGAGGACAGGAAAATATCCACTCATATGAGTTTTTAGAGAATAACCACTATAAAAATTGTGAAAGGTACCCTCGAAAAATGCCCTTGATAAGTATAGAATCGTATAACCAATAAATGGCATAACAAGGACTATCAGAAAAGAAAAACCAAAGAATTCAGTGATCTTTTTCCTGTCAAGAAAAAATGGTACCAAAACAAGATAGAAAAGATAAAACACCACCATCAGATAAAGAAACGCAATTATATATGCAACAATTTGCATTTGCGGGATATCCCTCCTGATATCGTAATAAGGTAGATTAGCAAAAATTGCAAACAGCCAGATGAAAACGTGTATGTATGTGATTCTCTTTTTACTCATCTATTTATTCTATCATTTAAGCACTTACAAACTTACCAAAATAATACTGTTTTTAATTTTAGTTATCTATTGATTTTTCTCTGCGTCTCTTTGTGCTCCTCTGTTTATCTCAGTATAAGTTCTTATTTTTTTTGTTACACAGAGAACCGGGATGAAATCGATGAAAGAGACACGAATCTCCACTGTAGTTGAAGGGAAACTTAAAAGCCGGGATCGGAACCTATAGCATCAATCTCTTGACAGAAAATTATCTGAAAGGGAATGTCAGTTTTATCAGCAACGAAACAAATGGAACTGTTTTCATTGTTGAATTAAATAAAACTTTTCATACAGGACCTGCAGATCATAATTTCATGCTTTCCGCAGAAACTTGTCAATTTCTTTTGCCACTTTTCTGCCTGAAGCGATAGCATTTACAACCAGTGTAGCACCGCTAACCGAATCACCTGCTGCAAATACTTTTTGCCTGTTTGTTAATTGGTTTTGATCAACCTTGATATTTCTTCTCTGATCAAGTTCCAGTTCAAGCTCTGAAAGTAATCCTTCCAGAGCAGGATGGACAAAACCCATTGCGAGCAAGACAAGATCAGCATCAATAATTTTGCGCGTTCCCTGGACAACTTCCATAGTATATTTGTCATCTTTTAGATTCCATATCACATCCTCTACTTCAACACCGGTAACATTGTTGTCTTTTCCATGGAATTTTACAGTTGCGAGGTTCCAGTATCTATCGCAACCCTCTTCATGAGAGGTAGATGTCTTAAGAACTTTCCCAAAATAAGGCCAAGGATTATCATCTGACCTGGTCAGCGGTGGCTTAGGCATAATCTCAATCTGTGTCACACTTAAAGCTCTCTGTCGGATTGAAGTACCGACACAGTCAGAACCTGTATCACCACCTCCTATTATGAGAACATTTTTGCCTTCAGCATTTATTGGATTAGCTGAGTTATGGATATCACCCGAATTCACCCGGTTCTGAAGTGAAAGAAAATCCAGTGCAAAATGAATCCCGTTAAGTTCCCTGCCTTCTGCCACCAGATCACGCGGGTGTGTAGCACCAATGGCAACACAGATTGCATCGAACTGTTCAAGAAGCTCTTTCCCGGTAATGTCTTTACCTACGGTTACACCTGTTCTGATAATAAGTCCTTCCTCAACCATCAGGTTAAGGCGTCTGTCAATAGTAGTTTTGCTAAGTTTAAAATCAGGAATACCATACCTCAACAATCCGCCTGCTTTTTCATCTTTTTCAAAGAGAGTCACTAGATGACCTGCTTTATTTAAGAGATCAGAGGCAGCCATTCCGGCCGGGCCGCTGCCAATTATGGCAACTTTTTTCCCGGTCCGGATTTTTGGAGGTTGTGGCTTAATATAACCTTCTGAAAAGGCTTTTTCAGTAATTGCAACTTCATTTTCCCTGATTGTTACCGGCTCCTTATTTATATTCAGGACACATGCGTGTTCGCAAATTGCCGGACAAATCCTTCCTGTAAATTCCGGAAAATTATTTGTTGCTGCCAGTCTCATATAGGCAGCCTTCCAATCGCCTTTGTATAGCAGATCATTCCATTCCGGAATTAAATTATCGACTGGACAACTCCAATGGCAGAATGGAATGCCGCAATCCATGCATCTTGATGCCTGAAGCATCCTGTCTTCACTGTTCAGTACCTGTTCAACCTCACTGTGATCGCAGATCCTTTCATTTAAAGGTCTGTTTCCCGCTTCCTTTCTTTTTATCTTCAGAAACCCGCTTACATCAGCCATAATATCTTTTTATAAATCGTTTATTGTTTATTATTTATCGTTTCGCGTAATTGCTCTTTGCCCTGCGCTCCGAGCCCTGAGCTATGAGCCTATTTAACTGGCGCTTATCTCCAGATCGAGTTCAACATCCGCGATTTTCTTTCTTATCTCTTCAAGTTTTTGTTCCTGAAGAACTTTTTTAAAGTCATATGGTATAACTTTAATGAACATCGGGATATATTTGTAAAGATCATCAAGAATCATCTTAGCTTTTTTGCTATTGGTGAATTGATAATGACGAGAGATAAGCTCAGTAAGTTCATTTACATCTCCATAATCTTCAACCAGAGATAATTCCACCATTCCCATATTGCAGTAAAAATCAAAATCGCCGTTTTCATTAAACACATATGCAATACCACCACTCATACCTGCAGCAAAATTACTTCCTGTAGTTCCGAGAACAACTACCCGACCGCCTGTCATATACTCACAGCAATGGTTTCCAACACCTTCAACAACAGCGTTCGCTCCGCTGTTACGCACTCCGAATCGTTCACCGGCAACACCTGAAATATATATCTCACCTCTCGTTGCGCCATATAGAACAGTATTTCCGATTATGATATTTTTATCGGGTTCAAAAGTAGAGCCGGCAGGAGGAACGACAACAATCCTTCCTCCGGAAAGGCCTTTCCCTAGATAATCATTTGAATCACCCTCCAGATAAAGTTCGATTCCTGGCGAAAGAAATGCACCAAAGCTTTGTCCGGCAGATCCCATAAACCGGCACCTGATTGTACCATCCGGCAGCCCTGCTGCACCATAGAGCATCGTTATTTTCCCTGAAAGCATGGCACCCGTGGTTCTGTCAGTGTTATGTATAGGCCTTTCTATAACAACCGGTTGTTTATCTGATATAGCTTTTACAGCTTCAGTAATCAACTCTTTGTCAAGGATGTTTTCAGTTTTATGATCCTGAACATCTACACAATGCATGGCATTGTCAGCCGATTCTGCTGGTAATGACAGGAGACCCGAAAGATCCAGATTTTTAATCTTCCAGTGGTTAACTTCAGGATTTCTCTCCAGAAGATCAAAACGGCCGATTATATCATCCATTTTTTTGTAACCAAGTTCTGCAAGCTGTTCGCGTACTTCTTCTGCCATGAACCGGAAAAATGTGACAAGATTATCGGCTTTGCCTCTGAATCGCCTTCTCAATTCGGCATTTTGAGTTGCTACACCTACAGGACAGGTATTGAGATGGCATTTGCGCATCATGACACAACCAAGTACAATAAGAGCAGCTGTTGAGAAGCCAAATTCCTCGGCACCCAGCAGGGAAGCAATAATTATATCCCTGCCGCTTTTTAACTGTCCGTCAGCCTGGAGGATCACTTTCCTGCGCAGGTTATTCATAACAAGTGTTTGCTGCGATTCTGCAAGACCTAGTTCCAGAGGCAATCCGGCGTGTTTGATTGATGAAGATGGGCTTGCCCCGGTTCCGCCCTCATAACCGCTTATTGTTATCAGGTCGGCACCCGCCTTTGTAACACCCGCAGCAATTGTACCAACTCCGCTTTCTGATACCAGTTTCACGCTGATCTTTGCTTTTGGATTAACATTTTTCAGGTCGAAGATAAGCTGTGAAAGGTCCTCAATTGAGTAAATATCATGATGAGGTGGTGGAGAAATCAGCGTAATTCCTGGTATTGAATACCTTGTTTTGGCAATAATATTATCTACCTTATGCCCCGGCAGCTGACCACCTTCACCCGGTTTTGCTCCCTGAGCAATTTTGATCTGGAGCTCATCAGCATTTACAAGATATTCGGTCGTCACCCCAAAACGGCCACTTGCAACCTGTTTAATCGCACTTCTTACGCTGTCTCCGTTTTCGAGGGGTTTGAAACGTTCCGGATCTTCTCCACCTTCGCCGGTATTGCTTCGTCCGCCAATACGGTTCATGGCAATAGCCAGTGTTTCGTGAGCTTCACGACTGATTGAACCATAAGACATTGCCCCGGTAACAAACCTTTTCATAATCTTTTCAACCGGTTCGACCTCTTCGATCGCAATTGGGTTCTTTTTAATTCTTAATAACCCTCTGATGAAACCCGGGCTTGCTGTATCGGCGTTGACGCGGCAGGTATACTCTTTGAACTTCTTATAATCACCTGTACTGGTACTCCACTGCAATAGTGAGATGGTTTCAGGGTTCCATGCATGATGTTCACCATGTTTCCGGTAAGAATATACTCCTTCGGTAAGCATTTCGGGCTGTTGTTCTGCCATAAATGCTTTTCTGTGTGGGATGAGTACCTCTTCGGCAATCTCATTCATTCCTATGCCGCCAATCCTTGTAATCGTTCCGGCAAAATACTTGTTTATAACATCAGGATGAATACCGACCGCTTCAAATATCTGGGAAGATCTGTAACTTCTGAGAGTACTGATTCCCATTTTAGACATTATTTTCAGGATTCCTTTGTTAACAGCATTTACATAATTTGCCTCTGCTTTTTGATAATCGAGCTGGATTGCCTTGTCTTTAATAAGCTTGTCTATAACGGCAAGGCTCATGTACGGATTGATAATACTTGCCCCATAGCCAAAGAGAAGCGCGAAATGCATTACCTCACGCGGTTCTGCCGATTCCACTACAATATCAATCTGCATCCTCTTACGCATTTTAATAAGGTGGTGATGAACAGCAGAAACAGCCATTAAGGATGGTATTGGTGCAGCGTTCTCACTAATGCCACGGTCGGAGAGTATGATATAATTTTTCCCTTCATCAACTGCTTTTTCAGCATCTTTACATAATTGATCAACAGCATCCTGCAAACCTTCAGCACCCCTTCCGGCGTCAAAATGCAACAGTAGGTTTGCAGCTGAAAATCCTTTGTATCTTAAGTTTTTAACTACCTGAAAGTAAGTATTGGATATAACAGGATTCCTGAATCGTACCATTTTTACATGATCAGGTGATGTTTCAAGAAGGTTTTGCTGCAAGGATCCGAGATAACCCGACAGTGTCATTACAAGCTCCTCTCTTATTGGATCGATAGGCGGGTTGGTAACCTGCGCGAAAAGCTGTTTGAAATAGTTGAAAAGCCTGTATGGTTTTCTCGAGAGTACCGCAACAGGAACATCATTTCCCATCGAACCGATAGGTTCCTTCCCTGTGGCAGCCATCTCCTTAATAATCCTGTCAGTATCTTCCATTGAGTAATTGAAGGAAGTTATATATTTATTGTATTGATCTCCCATATCAGTTGTCTCCTGGTAACCAGTCTCAATCTTTTCAAGTTTGACCATGTTCTGCTGAATCCATTGTCCGTAAGGATACTCTGCTGCCAGTTCGGCTTTTAGTTCCTTATCATAGAAAATTTTACCTGTCTCTGTATCAACCAGCAGCATTTTCCCCGGCTTTAACCGTCCTTTCTCCCTTATCTCCTCAGGGGCAAATGTCTGGACACCTGCTTCAGATCCCATTACAATCAGATCATTTGACGTAATGACATATCTCGATGGACGGAGCCCATTTCTGTCGAGCATCCCGCCAATATAGCGTCCATCAGAGAAGATAAGCGATGCAGGACCGTCCCATGGTTCAAGGAAAGTAGAGTGATACTTATAGAAAGCCTTCAACTCGGGAGAGATTGGATTTTTATCATTTATTGATTCGGGAATCAGAACGGACATAGCATAAGGTAATGATTTACCGCTCATTATAAGAAATTCCAGTACATTATCAAGAGAAGCAGAATCGCTCTTATCGGGTTCAATAATTGGGTAAAGCCTTGTAAGATCGCCCAGTTTATCAGATTTAAGAATTGATTCTCTTGCTTCCATCCAGAATCGGTTTCCTTTTATCGTATTTATCTCTCCGTTATGGCCCAGCATCCGGAAAGGTTGAGCCAGGTCCCAGCTTGGAAATGTATTGGTACTAAACCTTGAGTGTACCAATGCGATCGCGCTCTGAAGTCTCTCGTCATTAAGGTCGAGAAAGTACTCGCCAAGCTGAATGGAGGTAAGCATACCTTTATATACGAGTACTTTTGTGGAAAGGCTTGGTATATAGAAAAAATTCTTTTGTTTAAAGTCCGAATTGCGTATTGCGATTTCCGTCCGTTTCCTTATAATATATAATTTACGTTCCAGATCTTCTTGTGGAACATCGGCCCCCAGAAGAATCTGCAGGATTTCTGGCTCCGCAGCACGTGATATATCCCCAATTACGGAGTTATTGCGTGGAACTTCACGAAAACCAATCAGATTGACACCTTCCTCTTTGATTATACTCACAAGAATCTCCTGACATTTAGATGCATCAGAACTATCCTGCGGAAAGAATACCAGTCCTGTTCCAAACTGTCCTTCAGGAGGAAGTGAATAGCCCTGAATAAGATAAAAATCCCTTGGAACCTGTATAAGTACGCCTGCTCCATCACCCGTTTTACTATCGGCCCCTTCTGCACCCCTGTGTGTCATATTCGTAAGGATATCAAGCCCCTGCTTTATAATTGAGTGCGACTTTTTCCCTTTTAGATGAGCGACGAAGCCAATCCCGCAATTCTCATGCTCAAATTCCTGACGATACAATCCCTGCTGCTTTGGGCGTTCTTTTTTCATAATTAATACCTTAGTTTTTCTTCTGTTTAGTACAAAAAAACCGTTCTCTGTGTTTGAGAGAACGGTCATCCCTAATCCGATATCAAACACCATTCTCAGTCAGTTCCAATTAACCTTTTAATGAAGCGTGATATAATGGATCTAAATTTATTCATTAACTTTAATATTTACCGACAAATATACTACTTATTCTTTCAGATTATCGCAAAAGTCAATAAAAAAATTAACAAAAATCTGTAAAATATTTAAAAAATTGTTAAGCTAATAATTAACAAAATATAAAATGATCATTCCGATATTCCCGATTTTCATTAACCATTTTGTACAATTATTTGTTACTTTGTATTTCTTATAATAACATTTTATTCTTTTTTCAATTTCTCAGATGTGTATGGAAAATCTTAAAAACCTCATATTTATCATTTTTGGAGCTTCAGGGGATCTTACTTCACGGAAACTCATTCCTGCTATATTTTCCCTAAGGACTCAAAATCTCCTGCCTGAAAAATACGCAATTCTTGGTGTTGGCAGAACGAAAATGTCAACTGATGATTTCAGAATAAAAATGGGTGAGGCAATCGCGACGTATTCTGAGGAAAAGATTACTGATCAAAATCTTATTTCCGGTTTTGTTAAGGATCTTTATTATCATTCGATGGATAGTATTTCTTTAGATGGATATCTGGAGCTTAAATCATTATTGCAGGAGATTGATGAGAAACAATCAATCGGAGGCAACTACATCTTTCATATGGCAACCCCACCCAGTATGTATGAGGTCATATCGGTTAATCTGGCAAAATCGGGTCTGAGTAATCAGGAAAATGTATTCCGAAGGTTAATCATTGAAAAGCCTTTTGGATATGATCTTGAGTCAGCCCGGAAGCTCAACATGACTTTACATGAATTGATTAAAGAAGATCAAATCTTCAGGATTGATCATTATCTTGGAAAGGAAACTGTTCAGAATTTGCTGGTTACAAGGTTTGCAAATGGCATGTTCGAGCCTCTATGGAACAGAAATTATATCCACAGGATTGAGATCACCTCTGCCGAAAGTATGGGGGTGGGGGAGAGAGGTGGTTATTACGACACTTCCGGAGCTTTGAGGGATATGGTCCAGAACCACCTGCTTCAGATGGTCGGATTAACTGCAATGGAGCCCCCTTCATCGCTGGATGCTGACGCTATCCGTAATGAAGTATTAAAGGTTTTCCAATCGTTTCAACCCATCAGGGAAGAAGATGTGTCTTCTCAGGTCATCCGGGGGCAATATACAGGATCTCTTATCCGGGGAGAATGTGTTACCGGGTACAGGTATGAGAAAGGAGTTGCAGTCGATTCCCGAACAGAAACTTATGTTGCGATTAAGTTTTTTATTAACAACTGGAGATGGGGCGGGGTACCATTTTATATCCGTACAGGCAAAAGGCTGCCAACACGGGTTACAGAGATTGTCATACATTTTAAGCAAACACCTCATCACCTGTTCCAGCGAGAATCAGGGAAAGCATCTGCAAATCAGCTAATAATACGAATACAACCTGATGAGGGAATATTGCTTAAATTTGATATGAAAGAACCCGGAGCCGGATTTAATGTAAAGAACGTAAATATGGATTTCCATTATAAAGACCTTGCTGATATAAGAGTCGCATCTGCGTATGAAAGACTACTTCATGACGTTATGCTGGGCGATTCTACTCTGTTTTCACGTGATGATGAAGTTGAAACAGCCTGGAAATTTCTTGAACCGATTCAGAAAGCCTGGGCGAATAACAAAGAAATCAAGGTGTTTGGTTATCCGGCAGGTACTTGGGGGCCTGAACATGCTAATGATCTGATAGATGGTGAGGATCTTACCTGGAGATATCCATGTAAGAACCTCGCGGATGAAGAGTTGTACTGTGAATTGTAATTATAGGATAGGGACATGCCATGGCATGTCCCTATCCGTAAAAAATCATTAATCAACTGGAAAAATCTGTAAAAATATTCCCTTCACCCTATGAATTAGCAAAAGAATTTGCTGAGGAAATGGTATGTATGATCAATGAATCGGCCAAAAATACCAAACATTTTACCGTCGCCTTATCCGGGGGTTCCACTCCTGAATTATTATTTACAATCCTTAGCGAAAACTTTGCAGAATCTGTTCCCTGGCAATACGTACACATCTTCTGGGGAGATGAGAGATGTGTCTCGCCAGGTAATGCAGAAAGCAATTTTGGAATGACAATGAAAAAGTTACTCAAAAAGATTGAAATACCTTCATTGAACATTCATAGAATTAAAGGAGAAGATGATCCTGAAAAGGAGGCATCACGTTATTCGGAAGAAATATCGACCTATACGAGGAAAAGAGACGGAATTCCTTTATTTGATCTGGTTCTCCTTGGTTTGGGCGAAGATGGACACACGGCTTCCATTTTCCCCGGACATCTGGAATTGCTTGATTCTGATAAAATATGTGCTGTAGCCTTTCAGCCTGTTACTCATCAAAAAAGAATAACTCTTACAGGAAATGTCATTAATAATGCCGATGCAGTAACATTTCTTGTATCAGGGAAGAAGAAAAAGGAAATTGTTGAAAAAATGTTTAAAAAAGATCCGTCAGCATTAAACTATCCTGCATCTTACATTGTTCCTGTTTATGGCCGGTTGAGTTGGTTCATTGATAAAGAAGCCGGGAGTTTGTTATAGCCGGTGATTGTTGTCAGGAGGTGAATATTATAAGAGTATTGATGATTTTTTATATATTTGGAATAACTTTTTAATAACTTAAAATAAATCGCCATGTCACACGAAAAAGCTAAAGAGCAGACAAAAAACAAAAAAGAGCCGACTAAGAGTCTGAAAGAGAAGCGCCTGGCAAAAAAAGCTAAGAAAGAAGAAAAGAAGAGGCAATAAAAATTGTCTTGAGGTCTGAATGTCAAGTCTGATAGTCATTGTTAAAAGTCCCCCTTGGGGGATTTAGGTGAGAACTAAACAAAGGCTTACGTATATATCAAGCCATTGCAATCATAGTAGTTTAAGTTTATTCAGAATAAAAAATCCCGGTCATTCGACCGGGATTGAATAATAAATCTTTGTATGGATAAACTAAGCTAGTCTTACGTCTACTGCATTAATTCCTTTTTTACCTTCCTGAAGTTCAAATGTAACTTCGTCATTCTCTTTAATCTGATCTTTCAGACCAGATACGTGTACAAAATATTCATTATCCGAATCTGCATCTTTAATGAATCCGAATCCTTTTGATACGTTGAAAAATTTCACTGTTCCTTTGTTCATTTTATTCTGT
>JADGPU010000160.1 GCA_017882305.1 Bacteroidales bacterium
CTTGATCATTGTGAATATACTCTGTTCCTTCTTATTGATAACCATGAAGTTATAGGTCGTATTGCCGCATTCATCGATAGGCTTGCACTCGAAACATGGAAAGAACCAGTGGGATTATTTGGCTATTATGAGTGCATCGATAATAAAGAAGCAGCAGAAATGCTAATGGAATGCGCTGCATCATGGCTCAAAAAAAAAGGCATGACGGTTATGCGGGGTCCATGGAGTTTCGTTTCGCAGGAGTGGGGACTTGTGATTGAGGGATTCGTACCTTCACCGGTGTTAATGGCGCCCTATAATCCATCCTATTATGAAAATCATATGGTGTCATTTAACCTGCATAAAATAAAGGATCTTCTGGTATATTATATGTCTGTAAAAGAGGGTTATAGTATCCCCGATAGAATTATGACCCTGACCGATGATGTTGCTCAACGGTATCATATACATGTACGGCATGTAGATATGAAGCACTACGATAAAGATGTTCAGAATGTTATAGACCTGTCGAACAGAAGTCTTATAAATAACTGGGGATACACGTCGGTGACAAAAGCAGAAGCTGAAGCAGTTGCACATGACCTGAAACCAATTCTTCAGACAAAAGGGGTCATCTTTGCCGAAGATGCAGAAGGTAAACCTGTCGGTTTTGCGATTGCCCTTCCTGATGTCAACCGGTTACTGAAAGGGCTGAATGGTCGCTTGTTTCCTTTCGGATGGCTTAAGCTTATTTTTGGATTGTCAAAATTATGCAACTATCGTCTTTTTGCCCTTGGAGTTATACCTGAATATCATGGAAAAGGCATTGATAGTCTCCTTTATCGTGCTCTGTGTGAGTCACTTTATACACCAGATACATTGATGGAGATCAACTATGTTCTTGAGGACAACGCCCCGATGAATAACGCTATCCATAAATTGAATGCAAAACCATTAAGGAGATACAGGATCTATCAGAAAGAGCTATAAAAGCTCTAAAGGATATACGGACAAGATGTTATCAGGTCATCAATGTTTTTTTGAACAATTTCCCTGAAATAATAAGAATGTAGTATTTTTGCATTTTACTCTACTGATGTGAAACTGTTGATAGTTGAAGATGACCGGTCGTTAAGCCGTACCATAAATGATTACCTTAGAATGGAGGGTCATATTTGTGAAATTGCACTGACTTTAAATGATGCAGTACAAAAGGCTGGTGTCAATAAGTATGATTGTGTTATTCTTGATATTGGACTGCCTGATGGTAATGGGCTGGATTTAATCCGGGAGATGAAGTCGAAGAGATTAACCGGAGGAATTCTGATACTTTCTGCGAAAAGCTCCCTGGATGATAAACTTATCGGATTAAAAATAGGAGCAGATGACTATCTTACAAAACCGTTTCACTTTGCAGAACTCAGTGCAAGGATCAATTCAATACACAGAAGGAACAATTATCTAGGTATGAATGAAATAACTTTTAATGAGATCAGAATACATACCGAAGATAATCAGGTTTATGTGCACGACAGACTATTAATTCTTACAAAAAAAGAGTACGATCTTTTACTGTTCTTTATGGCTAACAGGAACAGAATCATAACAAAAGAGTCAATAGTAGAACATCTCTGGGGAGATAATGTAATACTTACCGATTCTTTCGACTTTGTCTACACTCATGTCAAAAACCTGCGGAAAAAGATTGTTGCTGCCGATGGAGGGAATTATATAAAGTGTATTTACGGTTTTGGATATAAATTCATAGAGAGTTGAAATTATTAACTAAGAGCACTTTTTACTTTTTGCTGCTTTCTGTTCTGGCGATGGTTGCCGGGGCAGCATTATTATATTTAACTATAAAGAAAGTTATTTACAAACAGATTGACAAAAGCCTTATTACTGAGAAAATAATAATACAGGATCAGATTGAGCAGACTGATACTATTCCTGATTTTGAAGCCACATTTGGTCATCAGATTGAAGTTAAGCTGTTTAACTACCCTGTACGTAATTTTCAGTCGATAAAAGACACTGATATTTACGATTCAAAAACTGACTCATTTATACCCTTACGATACATTCTTTCTTCAGGCAACACAGTTGAAAAAAAAGGATTCGTAATTACTATTTTCCAGATAATAAGCGAAAAAAATGAATTATTACAGGATATAGAATTGTACATGTTTTTCCTGTTTTCATCACTCCTGCTTATTTCAATTCTTATCAACTACCTTATAGCAAGAAAACTTTGGAGGCCATTTTATAATTCCGTTAAGATTGCAGGGAGATTTGATATACAATCGGATATTCCTTTGGAATTGCCTCAGACTGATATAAAAGAATTCAGCCAGCTAAATGAGGTCTTTGAGAAGATGACAAGTAAAATGAGAAATGATTATCTTAATCTGAAAGAATTCAGTGAAAATGCATCTCATGAAATACAGACTCCTCTTGCAGTAATACGGTCAAAGACCGATTTACTTATGCAACAAAAAAATCTTAACAAGGAGAGCCTCAGCCTCATAAAATCTATCAATGAATCCATAACAAAATTATTTAAACTTAACCAGGGATTACTTCTTATTTCCAAAATTGAGAATCAGGTTTTTCATGAAATGAAGACGGTCTCGTTGAAACAAATAATTGTAAATGGTCTTGATAATTATAAAGAAATTATGCAGCTGAAGAAGATAACGGTTGAAATGGATGCCGGGGATGAAGCTTTTGTTGAAATGAATGACATGCTTGCTGAAGTTATGATTTCAAACCTGCTCAGTAACGCAGTAAGGTTTAACACTGATGGTGGATTCATCAAATGTCATATTGATAATATGTTTCTGATTATAACAAACCCCGGGTTATCTGTCACCATTAATCCTGAAGATCTCTTTAAAAGATTTCATAAAGACGGCAATAATTCTCAATCAGTAGGTCTGGGATTATCTATTGTTAAAAAGATTGCCGAAAGTTACGGCATGAATATAACCTATACATGTCGTGATGCTATTCATGAAATCAAACTCCAATACCGCATAAAGGGAATTCATAGCATGCATTTTAAAGAGATTTCTTAAATTTTTGTTAAAAATTCCAAACTTCAGTTCCTCTTCAGAATCGTGGCATAAATTTGTCATATCAAACCAATTAAATTATTAGATATGAAAAAGTTATTATTCGTTATGGTATTAGTGATGGGTGCTCTTGTTCTTAATGCCCAGCGTACTCCTGTAAAAGTAGCAGACCTTCAGAAATCTATTACTGACAATATTGCTAAAGACTATGTCGGTTTCACCATCAAGGATGCAACCAAGGTTGTTGAGAAGGATGTTGTTACATTCGATGTTGTAGTAGTAAAAGGAACCACACAGGAGACTTTGTGTTATGATAGTACCGGGAAATTCCTGAAAAAAATGGAAGCAAAGTCCGGAGCAGCTAAACCAGCACCAAAACCAACTACTACCAAGCCTCCAACAAAGTAATAATAACAAAAAGGCTGTTAATTATTAAAAGAAGCTGTCTTCGGAATTAGACAGCTTCTTTTTTTTTATAGTTCCCATCCTTTCCTGTATTCTCTTACCAGGAATTTATTTGCTTCAGGGACGTTTGTGATCTTCATGTTAAGAGTATCATACTCCACTCTTTTTCCGGCGCGTAAAGCCACTCCTCCGAGCAGAATAGTCTCCGTAACAGGTCCGGTATAAATAAAACTGCCAGGTGATTGTGTGTTGTTTTTGAATGAGTTGATCCATATGTTGTTGGCATCCTCACCGGACCTTTCCGGAGGGGTTCTTTGGGGAGTAACATTTTTGTTATCGACATATAACTCAGGGTTTTCCCCTCTGAATCCGGCGATTATCTTCCCTTTTTCACCAACGAACATCATACCTTCCCGTACGAGAGACTTTCCTGAAGCTATGTACTCGTCAGGGGTAACAGGTTTCATTCCTCCGTCATACCAGAAAAGATCAAATGGTGGCAATTCTGCCTGTGCCTTGAATTTAAATCTGATTATACACGAAAGAGGAAAGGCAACATCATTCTTAACACCTACTGCCACGTTACCCTGAAATGCACATGTAGTAGTGCCATAAGCTTCAGCGCTGATAGCCGGAGAGTTGATTCCCAAAGTCAGAAATAGAGGAAACAGACTATAATGTCCCATATCTGCTATACTTCCTGCACCAAAATCGTACCAGCCTCTGAAAACTGCATTTGTATAATTTGGATGGTAAGGTCTGTCCGGAACAGGTCCCAGCCATAAATCCCAGTTAAAGTCCTTAGGGATAGGAGGAGTTTCTGTAGGATTAGCCTGCCACTGGGGCCACATCGGTCTGTTCGACCAGTTATGTATCTCCATCAGTTTGCCAATTGATCCATCACTTATCCATTTCTTAATTACATCATAGTCAGGTCTTTTACTCCATGCGAGCAGGTGTGTGCTCCGGCCTGTTTTTTTTGCCGTATCAATCGCAAGCTTTGCTTCATATATCCTGTTGGCAATTGGTTTATGTGTAACTACATGTTTCCCTTTATTCATTGATGCTATTGCTACAATGCCATGAAGATGGTCAGGTGTCATGATCTTTATTGCGTTCAGATCTTTCTCTTTTTCAAGTAATTCCCTGAAATCCTCATATGCAGCACATCCTTTATAGGTGCCTGAATCTTTTGATTTGCCATAATATTTCTGCACAAATTCCTGTCCGATATCTCTTCCTCCGGGTATTCCGGTGATACCTTCTCCCCATGATTTATCACCTAATGCTCTCCGGATACTGTCACGTACATCGTTTAACGACCAATCTATATAGTTTGTACTGAACTTATTGGGATCACAGACAGCAACTATCTGCAATGCAGGATTCGAAATTAATGCTGTCATTTCTCTTAATCCCTGTGTACCGCAACCTATATATCCAAGCGTAATCTTATCGCTCGGGGGTATATAACCTGCTCCTCCCAGAACTTGTCTCGGCACTACTGTAATCGCAAGGGAAGCAGCTGCAGCTGATCCCAGGAAATCACGACGGTTAATTTTTTTTGAGATAGCCATTTTTTTGAAATTTATTTATAATTATTAATAACAATTTTATAGGATGGATTTTACCTCTTGT
>JADGPU010000080.1 GCA_017882305.1 Bacteroidales bacterium
ATTATTCACAAACCTTGTTACATACGGATCTTTGTATTTTGGATCCGGTAACAGAATCCTCTTCTTTGGTCTTGACTTTCTCATTATCTTATTCCTTTAACTGTTACTTCTTAGGCCTTTTAGCACCATATTTTGATCTTCTCTGAGTACGGCCATCAACTCCTGAAGTGTCGAGAGCACCTCGAATCAGATGATAACGAACACCCGGAAGATCTTTAACCCTGCCACCTCTGATCAGTACTATTGAGTGTTCCTGCAGATTATGACCTTCACCCGGAATATAAGCATTGACTTCTTTCTGGTTGGTCAGCCTTACCCTGGCTACCTTCCTCATAGCTGAATTAGGTTTCTTTGGTGTTGTGGTGTAAACACGTACGCAAACACCCCTTCTCTGTGGACATGAATCCAGAGCAGGTGCTTTACTTTTATCAACCAGTTTCTTCCTGCCTTTTCTAACTAATTGCTGAATTGTCGGCATATTTTCAATTATTTTAGCATTAAATTTTACTTAAAAAAATGGTTTGCAAAGGTATTGTAATTATTTTTTAATTCAAAATCAAGTTGCATTATTTTTTAAAACAACATAAACCACATGTATCAAATACCTGATTATAATAAATATTCAGGCTATTTTACACACCCTAAAGCATTTTCAGAAACAATATATCTTACTAAAAATATAAGTTATCAACAGGTTCCTTCCCGATCTTTCCCAGCGAAAAACGTTTTGTAAACTTACTATGAAAGAAAAAACGGTACTCCTGTATTTCAAAAAACTGCTGCAAAGGAAATAAAAAATTTGTAATTCTCACCGCTTTCTTAAACTGTTTTTAAAAAATTATTATTTTTGTCCCCTCCTAATCATCGTATAATAAATAAATATAACATATAATATCCAGCGAAACATGAAAACATTCCAGGTGGACCAGATTAAAAACATTTCCCTTCTGGGTAACTCGGGTTCAGGCAAAACAACTCTTGCAGAGGCAATGCTTTTTAATGGTGGCATTATCGAAAGAAGAGGTACAATCGAAGGCAATAATACAGTTTCAGACTATCGCCCTATTGAGCATGAAAACGGGAACTCAATCTTTTCGACAGTCCTGTATACTGAATTTCAGAATCATAAAATAAATATTTTTGATACCCCTGGACTGGATGATTTCAGTGGCGGAGTTATCTCCTCACTATTTGCTTCCGATGCTGCTGTAATGACCATTAATGTTCAGAATGGTGTTGAAGTTGGAACGGAGATACACTTCCGTCATGCCGAAAAGGAGAATAAACCTCTTATCATTGCCATCAATGGCCTGGATCACGAAAAAGCCAACTTTGAGAAGTCCCTCGAAATGCTGAAGGAAAGATTAAGCAACAATGTCATCCTTCTTCAGTATCCTGTAAACGAAGGAACCGGATTCAATTCTATTATTGACGTTCTCAAAATGAAAATGCTCCGATACTCTAAAGATGGAGGAAAGGCAGAAATAGTTGATATTCCGGCAGATCAGGCAGCCAAAGCTGCAGAATTGCATAGTGCACTTGTTGAAAAAGCTGCTGAGAGTGATGAAGCTCTGATGGAACTGTTCTTTTCCAACGATTCTCTTACAGAAGAAGAAATAAAAAAAGGGATTGCTGAAGGGATAAGAACGAGGGGAATGTTTCCGATCTTATGTCTCTCCTCAAAGCACAATATTGGAGTTGACAGGCTTATGGAAATTATCACCACTGAAGCTCCCACCATCTCTGATATGCCTGCTCCTGTCAACAGTAAGGGAAATGAAGTTAAACCAAATCCTTCAGGACCCGCTTCTGTCTATGTTTTTAAATCATCGATAGAAGAACATATTGGTGAAATAAACTATTTCAGGGTATATTCAGGTAAAATATCCGAAAACTTAGATGTTATAAACAGCAATAATGGTACTAAAGAACGTTTGGCTCAGCTTTATGTCAGTGCCGGCAAGAACAGGACGAGAGTAACAGAACTTCATGTAGGAGATATCGGGGCATTTGTCAAGCTGAAAAACACAAAAACAGGTCACACACTCAATGTCCCTGGTAATGACTGGAAATATGAAGGAGTCAAATTTCCTGAACCAAAGTACAGGACAGCCATTAAGGCTCAGAGTGAAAGTGATGACGAGAAACTTGGTGAAGCACTGAACAAAATACATCTTGAGGATCCGACAATCGTCATAGAATACTCAAAAGAATTAAAACAGATCATTGTACACGGACAGGGAGAATATCATCTTAATATTATGAAATGGCATCTTGATAATATTTATAAGATACCAACAAACTTCAATGCGCCAAAAATACCTTATCGTGAGACAATCACAAAGACAGCACAGGCTGACTACCGTCATAGGAAGCAATCGGGCGGTGCAGGTCAGTTTGGTGAGGTTCATATGATTATTGAACCATTCGAAGAGGGCTCCAAAGAGGTGACAATGCAAAAAATCAACGGCAAGGATATTAAGATATCGGTGCGCGATAAAGAGGAGATTGATCTACCGTGGGGTGGAAAGCTTGTATATGTTAACAGTATTGTCGGGGGCTCAATTGATGCCCGGTTTATGCCTGCAATTCTGAAAGGAATTATGGAGAAGATGGAGATCGGCCCACTGACCGGATCTTATGCCCGCGATATCAGGGTTTATGTTTATGATGGAAAGATGCACCCCGTTGATTCAAATGAAATTTCTTTCCGTCTTGCAGGAAGAAATGCATTCAGCCAGGCTTTTAAAATTGCCGGACCAAAAATCCTGGAACCTGTATATGATGTTGAAATCATGGTCCCCTCCGACCGTATGGGTGATGTTATCAGCGACCTTCAGGGAAGGCGTGGAATGGTTCTCGGTATGGCAAGTGAAAAACGTTTTGAAGTCATAAAAGCAAAGGTTCCACTTGCTGAAATGAATAAATATTCCACCGCCCTCAGCTCAATAACAGGCGGTCGTGCAATGTATACAATGAAGTTTGCTGAATATGCACAGGTTCCCGGGGATGTACAGGATGCTGTTATCAAAGCATATTCAGAGGAAGAAGAGGAAGAATAGAATAAAAATTCGGATAAAAATATGTAGAGACGCCCAAATTGGGCGTCTCTACAATTATTATACAGATGAAAGAAATGAAAATTACACCATTTTTTGTATATCCCATACAAATGCCCTTATTCCTACCTCGTCATTGACCGCATCAATCTTTTTTACCTTTTCAAGGATTGTATCTACCATTTCATCATCGACTATCGTCAATACGCTTTTATTAATTTCAGGCCAGGCATGAGTTCCCAGGTGAGGAACACCTGTACTGGAGCCTCTGCCCTGTACATTTTCCCACAATGAATACCCTTTTATTGCCAGTTTATCGAGCATGTATTCGACTTTTTCGGTGTGGGCCTGGTTGTATATTATCATTATTGCTTTCATAATTAAAGATTTAAGTTCATTGACTCATTTATTATTACTATTACCATTCCCATTCATAAAATCCAGTTCCGAATATTTAGCAAGGTTTTTATTACGTTCACCATGTTTTGAAAAAATTGCGTAAACAACCGGTACGAGAACGAGGGTTACTAAAGTCGAAAAGACAAGTCCTCCAATTACTGCAACACCCATAGGACTCCAGAGTTCTGATCCTGATCCTTTGCTCATCGCAAGTGGTAACATACCCAGAATAGTCGTTGCAGAGGTCATAATCACCGGTCTCAGACGCGACCGGCCGGAAATTGCAATAGCTTCATACAGTTCATGCCCTCTTTCTCGCATAAGATTAATGAAGTCCACAAGTACGATTGCATTCTTCACAACAATACCGATAAGCATTACTGCTCCGATTCCGGAGATCACACTTAGAGGTGTGTCAGTGAAATACAATGCCATAGCGACTCCGGAAAATGCAAAAGGAATTGAGAACATTATGATGAATGGCATCTTAAGTGACTCAAATTGCGAAGCCATAATAAGGTACACAAGTATAAGGCTTATCAACATAAGCATTGCGATATCCATGAATGCATCCATCTGCTCTTTGATAGCACCTGAAATCTGGACCATTACTCCCGCCGGCATTTTTGTTCCATCGATAGCTTTTTGCACATCAACCTGGATGGCTGTAAGCGATCTCTTATAAGGTGTAAATGAAACCCTTACAATACGTTCCTTGCGTTTACGTTCTATGTTTGGAGGTGACCAGTATTCTTTTATCTGGGCAATCTCTCCAAGCCTTATAGTTTGTCCTGCCAGGTTTGTGATCCCAATATTTTCAATATCGGTGAGGGTGCTTCTTGAGTCTTTCTTAAAGCGTACAACTACATCATATTCGTCACCGAACTGACGCAACCTGGTTGCAGTGAGTCCGTCAACCCTGTTTTTAACTACCGACGACACCATGGCAGTATTTAGTCCATTAGCACTCATCTTATTCTGATCGAAAATTATCTGAAGTTCAGGTTTGGATTTCGCACGGCTTATCTTAACATCTTTGGTACCAGGTATGTTTTTGATCTTGTTGGCAAGTTCTTCTGCCACAAGGTTAGTTTCAGAGATATTATATCCATAGACCTCCACATCAACGGCACTTCCTCCGAAACTTCCCATATTATCAGAGGTAGAAAGAGAAAAGTTGACAATTTCAGGTCTTTTGGCAAAATCAGCCCGCATCTCTTCAACAATCTCAAATACCGATTTCTTCCTGGCTTCAATAGGTATAAGACTCAGGTTGTAAGTAATCGTATGTGTTCCTCCGGCATTAAATATTGAAGCGAATCCTCCCTGGTCATCAGTACCGGTTGATGTCGCTATAATTTTTACTTCAGGGTACTTCTTTCTAATAACGTCATCAAAATAATTGGCTGTAATTATTGTCTGATCAACTCTTGTACCTGTCTGCAGCTCAATACTTGCACTAATTCTCGATTCATCAGCCTGTGGAAAAAACTCTGTTTTTATAATCCCGAACAAGCTCATGGACCCGACGAAAATTACTACTGCACCAATTGAAATTATTGTTTTATGATGCAGTGCCCAGCGCAGGGTTCTTTCATAAAAATGATCGAGTCCGTCAAGCCACTTCCTGATGCTTCCGTCATATGTCCAGAATTTGGCATCTTTTTTAATAGGATACCATTTTAAAATGAGTGAACTCAGAGTTGGAGTAAGAGTTATAGCTGCAAAAACAGATGTAACAATCGTGATTGTTACTATCATCCCAAGTTGTTTGAACAAAACACCGGTAAGTCCCTTGATGAAAGTAAGAGGGAAGAATACTGCAACAACTGTAAGTGTGGTAACAATGACAGCCAGCCATACTTCATTTGTGGCATAGATAGAAGCTTCTCTAGGCCTGCTTCCTCTTTCGATATGTTTTGTGATATTCTCAAGAACCACGATGGCATCATCCACCACCATCCCTATCGCTATTGATAAAGAGGTCAGTGAGATAATATTTATTGACGCTCCTGTTATGAACAGATAAATGAACGCTACGATCAGGGAAATAGGTATTGTAAGGATAACAATGAATGTAGCCCTCCATCTGCCAAGAAAAAACAATACTACCAGTACAACGAAAATTGCTGCATACCCTAAGGTTTCAGTCAGGTTACTTATAGAACCCTTTATAAATGATGCACTGTCGAACAGTTTTTCAATTTTCACATCCTGTGGCAAGTCCTTTTTAAGTGTTTCAAGAGCTTTTTCCACATTCTTTGTAACTTTTACAGTATTCCCTCCGGATTGTTTCTGGATGTACATACTCATTCCCTTGGCTCCATTGATCTTGGTATCGAGTTTTGATTCCCTGATAGTATCGCGTACTTCAGCTATATCTTTAAGGTACACACTGTTACCATTAAAATTGCTTATAACCAGATTCTTTACCACATCACTCTCAGGAAATTCGCCCTGTATCCGTAAAGGATAATCTGTTTTACCCATTTCAATGTAGCCAGCCGGCATATTTAGATTTTCCGATCTCAATACATTTCCAATCTGTTCAATTGTAATGTTATACGCCTCCATTTTTCTGGGGTCAACGTCTATATACACTTTACGGCCCGGAACCCCTGCCAGGGCTACCGATCCAACACCTTCAATCCTGTTTAACGGGTTTACTATCTTTTCATCAAGTATTTTTTCAAGGCCCGCATAACTCTCCTTCGCGGTTATGGCGTAGAAGATAATAGGCATCATGCTTGTACTGAACTTAATGATAGTCGGTTTATCACAATCTTCAGGCAGTACCCTCTCGGTAAAACTGAGTGCACTCCTGATATCATTTGATGCCTCATCAAGGTTCGTCCCGTATTCAAAGTTCATGAAGACAACGGAGCTTGCGTCACTCGATGTGGATGTGATTTCTTTAAGTTTGCTCACCGAGTTCAGGGCATTCTCAATAGGCCGGGTAACATTAGACTCAATATCTGAGGCACTTGCTCCGGAATAATTTGTATAGACCACAACAAAGGGCAATTCCATCTCAGGATAAAGATCCACAGGTAATTGTGTAAGTGAATAGATCCCCATAACCATCAGACCGACAAAAATCAGTATCGTTGTTACGGGTCTCTTTACGGAAGCACTATATATACTCATCTTTTTATAGTTGAAATTCTGATAATTACATTACTATTTCTATTTTGTCACCGTTGATCAGCCTCGCCTGGCCCTGAGTCACAAGATTATCGCCTTCCTTTAGATTATCGGATATTATCTCAAGCTGGTCATCAAATCTTTTGCCTATAGTTACTTCAATTCTCTGAGCAAGTTTTGTTCTTTCCACGTATACAAACCTGGTGTTCGTACCTTCCTGAACCAAAACGGTATTTGCTGGCACTACAAATGTTTCAACTTCACCGAGATCCATTGAAACTCTTACAAACATGCCGGGTTTAAGCAGATCATTTCTGTTAGGAAGTTCAAGCTCCACATTAAAAGATCTTGACGCTGAATTGATAGTAGGTGATATTCTGTATACAATACCCGTGAATTTTTCATTTTTGTACACATCAGCAGTAACTTCAGCTTTCATACCTTTCTTTATTAAGGGGTAATATTGCTCGGAGATGCTGACATTTACTTTCAGAGGATTAACCTGCATAACTGTTACAACTGCGGATCTTCCTGTCTGCGTTGTAGGTGACCCTGAATACATTTCGCCATTTTCAAAGTATTTACCTGTAACGATTCCTGCAAATGGTGATTTCATCAGGGTGTTTTCTTCCATAAAATCGACATTTGTTTTTGTCACATCGTATTGTGTCTTCATCTGGTCATATTGTTGTTGCTTGGCACTTCCCGATTTCAGCAGTGTATCAAGCCTGGAAAGATCTTTTGTAAGACTGCTTAACTGCAGTTTTAACTGATAAAGCTGAGTGCGATCCATAAGGAAGAGTTTATCATTCATGTTAACCTTATCGCCAATTTCAACATATATCTTATCAATCCTGCCTGGTGTTGACGGGGCCATATTTACCTCTTCAAATGGGAGTACCGAAGCTGTATAATCTATTGTTCGGGCAATTTTTGTTTTTGCCAGGGTTGCAACTTTCACTGGAATTGCAGCCTTTTCAGCAGCAGGTGCAGGATCAGTTTTCATACCTGCGGCGGTTTTGGTTTTTGAAGAACAGCCTGAAAGTAAAAGTCCGCAAATGAGGATTACCGGAATTGTGCTTAAATATTTCATATTTCTTATTTTGAAGGTTTCTGATTAATTTGTTACATATTATTCAACAGCTTATCTAATGCAAGCTTGGTCTGCAGCAGGTTCATTAAAGAAGATACATAGTTATTCTCTGCCTGCAGGTATAGAGAATTTGCCTGAGTCAGGTCAAGGCTGGAAGCCATTCCCTGCTTGTATTTATGTTCCGTGCTGGCATATATTCTCTTTGATACATCCACATTGTCTTTCTGACTTTTATAGTTAAGATTTGCATTTACCAGGTTATATCTTAATTGTTTTTCCTGTAGCAGTAATTGTTCTGTAACCATTTCTTTTGTGTTTCCCGCTTTTTCAAGGTTTATCTGGGCTTTTTTGATTTTAGAATACCGTTGTCCGCTACCAATAATAGGTATCGATAATTGAAATCCAAATAAAGAACTATTTGTCCAGCTGAGTGGTGAAAATTTTTCACCCTGTCCAGTCAGGGAATTAGAATAAACGCCTTCCAGAGAGGGTAAAACCAAAGCTTTTTGCGACTTTAGGTTCAGAGCTGATAATTGTTCCTGTCCTTCAGTTAGCTTATAATTAATATTATTGGTGTAATTGAAATCTTCCGCAAGAAGTGCCTCCACATTAATCGAATCCTCAATTGCATTCAGAGATTCGGTCAGCTCAATTTTCGTATCTGCCTTGACACCCAGTTGAAATCTCAGAAGATTATAATTAAGTTCAATAGTCCTCTCAAGTGAACTGCTTGAATTCTCGATCATAGTTACATTTGATACCATCTGGTCAACATCAGTTGATTCCGCCATTCCAGCAGAATACATAACCCTGGTCGATTTTAAAGTTTCTTTTAAATTAACAAGATTGCCTTGAAGTATCTTAAGGGATTCTTCTGAAACCAGTATGAGGTAGTAAGCAGAAGCAACAGCTTCACGTGTATCTAGTTCGGTGCTTATGACACTCGTCTCAGCCAGTTTTTTTGCTAACTTTACTGTTGCCACGCCTATATAATACGGGGCATTGAATATTGGCATAGTCGCCTGAAGTGTTACGGAACTATTGAATTGAGAACCCAGGGTAATTGGTACTTTTTTTGTAGGATCAGGCCCAAAGATGTCAGGAAACAAAAATACAGGGAGTTTGACATTGTCTGTATAACCGGCATTTGCTGATATTTGAGGCAGTCCATTTGAAATAGTTTCCCACATAGCCATTTTTGATGCTTCAACATCCATTCTCGAATTAATTACCATTTTATTATTTTGAATCGCATAATCCTGTGCCTCTTTCAGGGAAAGTTTAAGCTCCCCACCACTCTCCTGGGCCATGATAATTCCAGTTGCTAATGAGAATAATAATAAAACTGTCAGAACTTTTTTCTTTTTCATCTTAGTAATTTGTTACCAATGCGTATTTAATTGAATTAATATTGTTTAAAAAAAATTTCTTCAAGATTATCAATAAGATCAAGACCTTTTGCGGTTGATATACCCCTAAGATAATTTATGAAAATATTTCTGATAACATCTCGTCTCGAGAACAATTCATAAGGATATAATTCATTATCGATTATTGATCTTCCCAGGTTATAAAGGCAACGATTAGCCAGATCAGGATTTATATCTTTTCTGAAGAGCTCTTCCTTAATGCCTTTTTCAATTACCTGCTGATGATTCCTATAATCAGGCATTTCACTTTTATCAGATTTCTTCATCAGGACATCATGATGATATTTCTTCAGATCGGCCTGAAAAGCAGGGCTCATATCCTGAATATTATCCCTGTTGATCTCAAGCATCCTAAAAATCGCAATTATTGAATTTTCAGATTCGTCCAGAATTTTTTTTACCTGTTCCTTCTGTTTCTTAGCCATTCTTGTCAAAACCGCCATTAGCAGTTCATCCTTATCTGAGAAGACTTCATAGATCGTTCTCTTTGACATTCCAAGTTGATTTGCAAGAGAATCCATTGTTACAGATTTTATTCCGTAAGTCTTGAATAATTCTGCTGCATCTTCTAATATCCGATCCCTTATATCCATTGAATTTTAAAATAAACAAGGCAAAAATGTGAAAACTATTTCGGTTTACAAAGTTTTATCTGTTAAGCTTCGGATAAATTCTGCTAAACGGGTAATTTTGCCGGTGAATGGAGGAAGCAACCAAATAAAAAGACATTATGAAAACACCGAATATAATCTATCAGGTCGATGCATTTACAACAGAACCATTTAAAGGGAATCCTGCAGGTGTTTGTATCCTCGATAATGAGCCTGATGTAGCATGGATGCAGAATATTGCAATGGAGATGAATCTTTCCGAAACTGCTTTTGTCTTTCCGGGTCACGATTGTCGCATAATCAGATATTTCACCCCTGAAGCAGAGATGAATCTTTGTGGTCACGCTACGTTATCTGCTTCACACATCCTGTATGAAACAGGATTGGTAAAGAGTGAAGAAGAGATCAGGTTTTCATCAAAGGCAGGCGAACTGATAATAAAAAAATATGATGACTGGATAACAATGAACTTCCCTGCATACCCTCTGGAGAAAATGGAGTTATTGCCTGAATTTGAAAGAGTAACTGGTGCAAAGCCTCAGGAGTTATATAAGGCAGGTTTTGGATGGACTCTTGCTCTGATGAAAAGTGAAAAGGATGTGAGAAATATGAATCCTCATTTTTCTCTTATGAAAAACTCGATATTCGGCGATCTGATAGTTACTGCCGAATCTGAAGATCCGGCATACGATTTCTGTGTCCGTTGTTTTGCTCCTGCTGTTGGAATTGACGAAGATCCGGTTACAGGCTCTGCTCATTGTGCACTGGTTCCCTTCTGGTCGGAAAAAACAGGCAGGAAAGATTTTAATTCCCACCAGGTATCAAAAAGAGAGGGTGTTCTGAAGGTTTCTCTGATAGGAAACAGGGTTAAAATTTCCGGACAGGCTAAAACTATTTTCAAAGCTGAGTTGTTTGTTTGAAAGTGGTTAGCGGTGAGAGGCTCGCGGTTAGCGGTGAGCGGTGAGAAGCTTGAGGTAATAAAAATTTCTTTGCGAACTTAGGTTTTAAATCTTAGCGATCTTTGCGGTTAATGGATTTCATCTTTGCACTCACATAAATAATTTGTATATTTCACATCGTTCAAAATACTTATTATGAAACAAGATACTGATTTGCGGATCATTGAGTTAGGCCTGATCTTACCGCCAGCACCAAAACCAGTTGGAGTTTATAAACCTGTTCTGGTTGTTGATAAATTTCTTTATGTTTCCGGACAGGGACCCATTTTGGCGGATGGAACGATGATTAAAGGTAAGCTTGGTGCAGATATGGATACAAATGAAGGGAAACTGGCTGCCAGACAAGTGGGACTTACGATGCTTTCAACAATTAAGGCCCATTTTGGAGAATTGAAAAAAATCAAACGTGTTGTGAAAGTGCTGGGCATGGTCAACAGTGCCCCTAATTTTGAAAATCAGCCAGCTGTTATTAATGGATTCAGTGAACTAATGTCTGAAGTGTTTGGCAAAGATAACGGGATTGGAGTAAGAAGTGCAGTTGGAATGATACTTCCCTTAAATATACCAGTTGAAATTGAAGCCATGTTTGAACTTTATTAGCCTGAAATGGAAAAAATTATAACTTCAGAAATCCTCTGGCATCAGGTCGAGAATTTAAATGAAGTATCCTCCCCATCTCTTCTGGTTTACCCTGATCGCATTGAATCCAATATTAAGAAAATGATTGATATTGCCGGAAGTGTGGATAAGTTAAGGCCTCATGTCAAGACACATAAAATGGCTGAGATCGTCAAACTGCAGATGAAATATGGCATTTATAAGTTTAAATGTGCAACAATTTCAGAAACAGAGATGGTTGCCAGGTGTGGAGCTGCTGATATCTTACTGGCTATACAACCAGTCGGCCCGAACATCGGCAGGTTTTTTAAATTGAAACAAGAATTTAAAAATTCAAAGATCTCCTGTATTGCTGATAATGAGGATGTTATTATACAACTGTCAGATATGGCCAGGAAAACAGGCCTCGAAACTCATGTCTGGCTCGATATTAACAATGGGATGAATCGAACAGGTGTAATTCCCGGAGAAAAAGCCGCAAGGCTCTTCAAAAGAATCATGGATTCGCCGATGCTCGTTGCAGAAGGATTTCATGTATATGACGGTCATATACATGAACCGGATCTTTTATTCAGGGAAAGAATATGCAACGATTCATTTGTACCTGTAATGAGCCTGATTGAGGAGCTTAAAAATGAAGGCATCTCACCTGTCAAAATTATTGCGGGAGGGACTCCGACATTTCCTATTCATGCTTTAAGAAAAGATGTTGAAACCAGTCCTGGAACGCTTTTATTATGGGACTACGGCTACAGCAGCTCTTTCTCTGATATGAATTTTTTCCATGCTGCAGTATTACTTACAAGAATTATAAGTAAACCCGGAAAGGAGCTGTTATGTCTCGATATTGGACATAAGGCAGTAGCTTCAGAGATGCCTCAGCCACGAATTAAGCTTCTGGAAATCGAAAAATATACAATTGTCAGCCATAATGAGGAACATATGGTTATCAGAACAGTTTTAGCGGATAAATATAAAATCGGGGATCCACTGTATGGTGTACCATGGCACATCTGTCCAACAGTTGACCGGCATGATACTGTTTATGTGATTAATGATCATAAGGCTACAGGACAATGGAATGTTGAAGCAAGAAAAAGAAAGATTACCCTCTGATTCAATCCTCACTATATGTTAAGTAAACCTTTGATTTTTGATGGCCATCTCGACCTGGCTATGAATGCCCTCGAATGGAACCGTGACTTAAGATGGACCGTAAAAGATATACGAAAAAGTGAGGAAGGAATGACTGATAAGCCTGACAGGGCAAAAGGAACAGTAAGTTTACCTTCAATGCGTGAAGGGAATGTCGGTGTTTGTATTGCAACTCAGATAGGAAGATATGTAAAACCTGGAAACAATATGCCAGGGTGGAAATCACCGGAACAGGCATGGGCTCAGACCCAGGGCCAGCTGGCCTGGTACAAAGCTATGGAAGAAGCTGGTGAAATGATTCAGATTCGTACGCCAAATGATCTTGAAAAACATCTTCAATTATTGGAGAATCCACCAGAAAATGCATCTATAGGTTACATTTTAAGTCTTGAAGGTGCAGACTCAATCGTTTCAATTCATCATCTTGAAAAAGCATATGATTATGGGTTACGTGCCATAGGTCCTGCTCATTATGGCCCCGGAACATATGCGCAGGGAACTGATTCTAATGGCGGCATAAGTATTAAAGGGCGTGAACTTCTGAAAGAAATGGAGAAACTGGGTATTATTCTTGATGCCACCCATTTATGTGACGAAAGTTTCCGGGAAGCTTTGGATATTTATCATGGGCCTGTATGGGCAAGTCATAATAACTGCCGTATATTTGTACCTCACAATAGGCAATTCTCCGACGAACAGATCACAGAACTGGCAAACAGAGATGCAGTAATTGGTGTAGCACTCGACGCCTGGATGATGGTCCCTGACTGGGTGAGGGGAAAATCGGATCCTGAAGCCATGGGTGTATCATTAAAACTGATGATCAACAATATTGACCATATTTGTCAGCTTACCGGCAACTCTTTTTACGCAGGTATCGGATCGGATCTCGATGGCGCTTTTGGCAGGGAACAATGTCCGTATGACCTTGATACTATAGCTGATCTTCAAAAAGTGCCTGACAAACTTTCTGAAATTGGTTATTCCGAATCAGATATTCTAAATATTATGAGTAACAACTGGATCCGTTTCCTGAAGAAAAACCTGCCCCTCCGGTAAGGCATCTGAAATCTCAGAAACATTTCTTCCGCAGAGTTGTTAAATAATAAAAAATAAAATTATGAACATGCAAAAGACAGCCTTAGGGCGCAAAGACCTAATTAAAGACAAGTGACCACAGGGAGCAGGACAGCACGAAGGGTGTTAAGACTTAAAGACTCTACCGGTATAGATATACGGATCCCCTGTATTCCTTGCTATTATAATTAATATTATCCCACCCATATGCCCGGATGATATAGAAATAGACTCCGGGTGAGGCTTTGATTGATGAAAAATTCACATTTCCGTCCCAACCTTTCCATTCTCTTAGTACTTCTCCTTCACCATAAAAGGAATAAACTTTCAGCCCACTCCGACTGAAAACCTCAACACTTAAATTCCTTAGCGATTTTGATTCAACCATAAAATTGTCGTTGATTCCGTCACCGTTTGGAGTAAAAACATTTGGAACATGAAGCTCTGATTTATCAACAGAGATTTTTTGATCGAGTCTTAATGAATCGACGCAATGAAGATCACTTTCAACGGTCAGTTTAACTGAATACTCCCCAGGTTTATAATATATATGAGGGTCGGGATTATTAAGTTTCGAGGTAGTGGTATCGCCAAATTCCCAAAGATACTTTAATGCTCTTACCGATTTGTCTGTGAAGGTTACTGTGAGAGGAGCCTGCCCTGTAAAAGGGTCAACTGTAAAGTCAGCCTTTACCCGGATAGTCTGGTAAGAGAATGATGAATTGCTCACACATCCAAAACTGTCGCTTACCTGAAGATTATAGATAACATCAACAAGGGGCGGATCAAAAGTCTGAGGGTTTAAATAGAAATCGGGCGACGGTATTGTCGATGCCGGATCCGACGACCACAAAAAATTAACAGCATTCGGCAATTTAACAGGAACTCCGTTGGAGATATTATTATAATAGAAAGTATCAATTGCTGCCAGGCCTTTTAATGCAACATAATCACATGTACGGTTCTGCAGAGCTGCTGATGAAAAAGGTTTATCGGTAAAGATCCAGCCGACAAAGGCTGTATCAAAACCTCCGCTGACAATAACTTTGTATCCGCCCTCATCTAGATTATTAGTAGATGAAGTTGTAACTCCTGAGTCGTTTTTTAGAAAGGTGCTGAAACTTTTAGTGATGTCGCTCCATTTGTACCATGCAAAATTAAACGGACCCGTTCCTCCAGGACTACTGGCATTAAGCGTACCTTTTTGTGATCCCGATGCATTACAATATATAAAAACAGGATCTTTAACTATCGGAGCTGAAGGATAGGAAGTGTACCTGACAGTGCTCATTCCAGGTGCCGAGAGTTGAGCTTCAGAAATAGCCGGTAGCAACAAAACAATTATTAATAAAAAATAACGCACAGGCAATCAGATCTTTGTATTTAAAACGATTTCAGAATCTTTTTGGTATTCTATTTTACAATTATAATAAAATTAGGACAATCTTCAGGGTCAATCCAAATGAAATACCTCTTCCATATCTGCCCACCATTCACCTGTTCTCCGGGAAGCAACAGGATCCTGCATCGGCTCCGTAAAAGACCACCATTCCTGTGTCTTAGGGTCTGCTGCCATTTTAGCCATATCGGCAGTAAAATCATTTCCTGTATATTCAAAATATGCGTATAACATATTGTCCTTATGAAAGATGGAATAGTTTTGCATATGACATTTTTTAATCATATCAAGAACTTCCGGCCAGACGGTTGCATGATACTTTTTATATC
>JADGPU010000081.1 GCA_017882305.1 Bacteroidales bacterium
TGTAACTGGCTCTGATTATTCTTACTTGTGGTCAAATAATTCCACAGGTAAAAATATTTCAAATATTTCTGAAGGACTTTACATAGTTACTGTTGGTGATATGAACGGATGTTCAATGAAAGACTCCATACAGGTTAATTCAAAGAACGAAGCCTGCCTGGTTATTCCAAACGCCTTTTCACCTAACGGGGATCTTATAAATGATGTCTGGAATATTGGTCTTATTGAACAGTATCCCCTTGCACAAGTAAAAATATTTAATAACTGGGGTGTTACTGTCTGGAAATCCGAACAAGGCTATCCTAATCCATGGGATGGCAGAAGTAATGGTATAGCATTGCCTATTGACTCCTACTTCTATATTATTGATCTGCATAATGGAACAAGGCCAATTGCAGGAAGTGTAACAATAATCAAATAGAGATAAATATTTTAGTGGTTATGAAAAAGCTGGTTTATATTTTATTTTTTGTGATTATCGAACAGGTATCGTTTGCTCAGCAACTACCTTTATATAGTCAGTATCTCTATAACAAATTTCTTATTAATCCTGCCGTTGCAGGCAGTGATGGTTATACGAGTCTCAATCTTACCGCACGTAAACAATGGCTAGGACTTTCCGGTTCTCCTCAGACATTTTCTTTCAGTGTCCAGACACGGTTTCTTAAACATCGGGCTTTTGTGAAGCCGGTAAAAAATAATAAAACAGTTTTCAGGCCAGAAAATGATGCAAGAGTAGGACTGGGGGCATCTGTTTTCAGTAATCAAAGCGGACTTATTCAGAGGACCGGATTCCAGGTAGCATATGCTTATCACATTTGGCTGCAAAGAATGACTCAACTCTCACTCGGCCTTTCTTTTACGGGCACTTATTTCAGGATTAACACAAAGCAATTATCGCTGGAAGATCAAAATGATCCTTTGCTAAATGATAATCTCCGGCGTGGAATATTTATCCCTGATGTTACATTTGGTGCCTACCTGCTTAACCACCAGTACAACATCGGGTTTTCAGTTAATCAGTTACTCGCGGCATCTGTAAAAATTGGGAATGATGCTTACTCAAATTATAAACTGTACAGACATTATTATATTTTTGGTTCTTACAGCTTTGAAAAAGGAAAAGATATCGAACTAAGACCTGCCTTATTAATAATGATGTCTGAACAGCAAAATCCTGTTGTAAGTCCTCTGGTAGAATTCGGATTAAATTATATTTATAATCAATCTTTCTGGGCTGGACTATCTTACAGAACCAGCGGAGCAATAATAGCAAATGTCGGAGTGAAGTATAAAACTATGTTTATTGGCTACGCTGTTGATTTTACTCTTCAGGAGATCCAGAGAATTACCTACGGGACACATGAAATAAACATAGCCTGGAAATTTGGCGATAGTGCAAGAAGATACAGATGGTTAGATCGTTATTAACGTTGGCCAATCCTCGTCCGCCGAGGCAAATTCTGAACATGTAGAAGGTTAACAAAAGTTATTATTTATACACATCTCAGCTTTTAATAAGCAACAGATAACAAATATAAATAATAATATATTCATGTTTTTGGTTTTATCGACTCTAGGAGAAATTTTGAGCGCCGAATTGATTTGTTTGTTCAAGAGGCTTTTTTTTGAATTCTCTTTGCCACGAAGTGGCTAAATATGAATAACCCCCGGCGTCAGCCGGGGGTGTGAGACAACTACTAACAGTCTGTCCATATCCTTATACGAGCAGGTAAAAGAGCCATATCCAATAGCCCATCCCCTAAATGAAGGGAAGAGATTACTACATTTAATCCATAATGAAGAAGATACCTTGACATCTCTCATAAAATCTATTGGTGCAAGCAATGGATTAATATCTGTTAGAATATGAAGATGATTTTCAACTCCATTGATGCGATACATGTGACTTTTTTTTATGTTTTATTATACCTGTAATATAGGCATAGAGATCATTAACGTGATCCTGTCTGATAGTGGGTAAACTGTCCTTTGTTCTGAAAACTAGATGATATAGATGTTGACGATAACTAGACATCCTGTGAATTTTATAAGTTAGTAATACAGCGAGAGATGACTAAGTTACAATTGTTTTTAATTATTTCCAACTATATTAAGCCCTTTCAGGGCTTTAGATGAGTTGGTTAGATGTCACCCCCGGCTAACGCCGGGGGTTATTCATATTTGGCTCTTTCAGAGCCGATGTAAGCGATGTTATTGATTAACAGGTTGTTCTTCGTCATTTAGGTCTCTATATAAGTAGCTCTTTCAAACCAGACTACCCGCACTCTTTGTTTATAAGAGTAAGCTGTAAATGGAAAGTTGATATTCCCGTAATAGCAGGAAACAAATGATTAGCTTATGGTTATAATAGCGAGATATGTATTAAGAGCACATCCCACCTAAAGGGAGGCTAATAAGTGGCAGAAAAAACAAGAGACATGTCTGAGACCTGTCTCTACGTGTATTGGTTCTCGAAAAAAGTTAACGTGTTATTGGAGTAAGTATAACCGACATCAGTTTAGTATCATCAGCCAGTGAAGTGTTAAGGGATTCAGCTGTCTTTGCAATGACTTTTTCACTGATTAACTGGATATTATATTCTCCTGGTTCTGAAACATAAATCGATCCCATATAAGAGTCTGCCCTGAAATAAGGATAATGAACATCACTTGAGTTTCGTACTATTTTATCACATGCCGGATTCACTTCCAGCTGATCATCCAAAAGGCTTATCCTTACAGAATTTGGATAGTTCAGATCCGAAGTGTCTTTAGTGGCACTTGAAAGCCAGACCTTAAAACGACCTGGTTTGGAAATAACAATATCCCAGTCTGCAGTATTGTTTGATGGATTGACTGCATCATTATAGCATGCTGCTTTATCAAGTATCAATGAAATAGTTCCGTCTTTCTGTTGCAAAATCCTGTTTTCGGCATCCTGTAAATCTTTTGTACTTCCCAAATGTCCGCAGGACCAAACCGGAATTATAAACAGACCAATAATGTATGGTAAAATTCTTCGTCTCATTTTCATAATCTCCTATCAAAATAATTTCTGAATATTTGTACTAAATATTAAATATATAACTATTTAATAAACCCATCCAACCGTTTTTGACTAAGACCAGAAAGATTTTGACAAAGTGACTGAAAGGCAATTTATAAAAAAATAGATTAAGCGGATTATGGCAAATTCCCGGTAGTGCCGGTGCATGATTGTTGACCTGGGTGAAGCGATAAGGTATGATTTTAAATATAAATATCGTAGAGACGCCCAAGTTGGGCGTCTCATATTTCCCAAATTGAAATGATGTTTTAATTGAGACGCCCGAATTGGGCGTCTCTACATATTATTTGAACCAATGTAGTGTTCATCATTTAACCAATTATTCGGATTATTTTTAATATAGGTACGTATGCGATCTAATTCATTATCAGAACGTATGATATGATCGTAAAAACGCGGTTGCCAAGAAAGATCCAATCCCATTGATTTTGTTTTGATTGTACAGATACGTTTAAATTGATTAATAATTGATCCAATAGAATTCGATTTCCAATACGGATTCCCGGATTTCCCGTTTGTAGAGACGCCCAATTCGGGCGTCTCTGATTTCCCAATTTGGAATGATGTTTCCATTGAGACGCCCAATTCGGGCGTCTCTGATTTCCCAATTTGGAATGATGTTTCCATTGAGACGCCCGAATTGGGCGTCTCTACGGATAAACAATCCGATTTGGATTTTATAATTATTATCCCATGAAGGTGATCCGGCATAATTATAAATTCATCAATGTGAATATTAGGGAAATGGTATTGAATTTCCAGCCAATGATCACATATAATAATCCCTGTTTCAGAAAGGATCATTTTGCAATCATTTATAATCCCGAAACAGGGTATTTTCTGTTTGGTACAGATTGTAATAAAATATGCCCCATTACGTGTATAGTCGTAACCATTTAACCGTGTAGTTTGTACACGATATTTGTTCCTGAATTTTTCTGTCATCAGGGTTTCCAATAAGCGAGACGAACGCAATTTATGAAACCATGAGGACAATACCAAAATTTTGTATTTAGATGTAGAGACGCCCAACTTGGGCGTCTCTGATTTCCCAATTACGAATGATGTTTCCATTGAGACGCCCAACTTGGACGTCTCTGATTTCCCAATTACGAATGATGTCCCCATTGAGACGCCCAGATTTGGCGTCTCAAAAATATTATTAAATTACATTGATTTCCACGGTTGTTCCCTGCAATCCGGGTGATGAGAGTTTAATTACTGCCTTACCCGATTTATCTAGCGATTGAAGATATATCAGCAATTTTCCATGATAAGCATGCTGTTTATTGTCCTTATAATACTCGATATTCCTTGGATTCGAATCTTCCATTCCAAGAATCCTTACAGGACCAGTTACTTCACAGGTTATCTCATTCTCAGCTGAATAGACAGTATTATCTGCCTCATCACAGATAGTTACAAAAATCTCTGCAAGGTCAAGCCTGTTGCCTTTGAGATGGTTAAAATCACTTTTTGCAATAATTCTGACAGGGGCACCGGTTGTATTTAACTCATATGATGCCAGATCCTTCCCGGATGTCCGAGCTATAGTTCTCAATTTACCAGCTTCAAATGGCACTTCCCATGTTATTGTCCTGTTTTTAAAATCAGCCATTTTTTTGATCCCGAGCGACCTGTCGTTCAGAAACAGTTCAGCTTCTTCACAATTTGTAAAAACATTAACCATTATTGACTGGGCCTGTTTCCAGTTCCATACAGGGTCGACCATCTTATGAGCCCACAGATCATCTGTCCCGTTTTCTGTTAAATGATCGGTTGTCCCGATAAAAACCATCGGTTTGTCGCTCCATAAGCTCTGACGAAAATAAAATTCCGGCTTCTTATTTCCGGCAAGATCTATTATCCCTGAAGTACTGTGACGACTTGGGAATTGTCCCGCCTCACCCATATATTCAAACCCGGTCCAGAGAAACTGTCCGATTACAAAATCATTACCGGCAACAGCCTCCCAGGCTTCGAGGCTCATCCCGTTTTCACTTCCGTAAATAACACGTTTTGGATATTTCTGATGATCTGCTGCATAACGGGATTCCTGATAATTATATCCGGTCACATCCAGTGCTTCGGCATAACCGGATGCATTTGACATTAAGACAGAAGCCAGACCTGCAGTTACAGGCCTGGATTTATCAATTTGTTTTATTATGGCAACAAGTTCCTTTGCTATTTCACCAAGGCGATTGGCATTTGGTAATTTTTCATCATACTTTGCCCACGACTGAGGATTAACTTCGGTATTCAGAACCGGGTGCGTGTAGGGGTCATTAGGATAGTCAATTTCATTGCCGATACTCCACATGATAATTGAAGGATGATTACGATCTCTCATAATCATGTCTTTCAGGTCAGTCATGGCCCAATCTTTAAAATAAGCTGAATATCCATCTTTACCTGGAATTCCGACATTCCATCCTTCAATCCATTTTCTCTTAGGAAGTTCCCATTCATCAAAGGCTTCGCCGATAACAAGAAAACCCCTTTCATCACAAAGTTCAAGGAAATCTGATGAGAAAGGATTATGACTTGTCCGTATTGCATTACAACCTGCCTCTTTTAATATTTCTAACCTTTGTTCGATCACCTGGCGGGGAACTGCAGAACCAAGGGTTCCGGCATCATGGTGCATGCATATTCCTTTCAATTTAAGGTTCTTGCCATTAAGAAAAAATCCCTTGTCAGCATCAAATCTGATGTCCCGGAAACCAATACGGGTTCCCTGGTTATCAAGCATATCAGTGCTTTTCACAACGGTGATCAATGAATAAAGATTAGGATTATCCACATCCCATAGTTTTGGGCCATAAATAACCATATTCTGAGAAATGATCTTTGTAGAAGAACCAGGTATTGATATTCTTTGTGTTGTTTTTTTCACGGTATCTGCCGCGAATAGCAAATAATTTGAAACTGTTACATCAGATGTCTTTCCTGATTCATTAATAATACTGACTTCAATATTGAGCGATGCCTTTTCAACAGATACATCTTTCGTTGCAGCTAAAACGCCCCATTGCTTAATATGTAACTGTGATGTAAATATAAGATTAACATCGCGGTAAATACCCGAGCCGGTATACCAGCGCGAGTCTCCATATTTTGAATGGTCAACTTTAACGGCGATAAGATTTTCTTTCCCGGGTATAATGTAAGGGGTTAAATCATATTGAAATGAAATATATCCGTTAGGTCTTTTCCCAAGATAGGTTCCATTAATCCAAACTTCACTGTTATTGTATATACCGTCAAAACTGATGAATATTTTGCGGTTTTTCTCATTGGCAGGAATTGAGAACGATTTACGATACCATCCTATTCCGGCCGGTAGAAATCCTGTGGAACTCGCATAAGCTTTATTGAAAATGCCTTCAATGCTCCAATCGTGAGGCAGATCAAGTATGCGCCAGCCCGAATCATCCAGATCAGGGGCCTGTCCATTAGCGATATCCCCTTTGTAAAATTTCCAGTCGAAATTAAAATTCTGTACTTCCCTTCCTGTTTTTTGTCCATAGACATAATTGTTTAATAATAATGCTATTGTCAACAAAAACAATTTTATAACGAATTTCCCTGGTTTCATATTAGTTTTTTTTGATAATTTGATAATTATCAAAAATAATGAATAAGTACCACTAAAAGAATTAGTTTTTTTTTACCTTCGGTTCTTCAGAGCGCTGATTATCACAGCT
This sequence comes from Bacteroidales bacterium, assembly GCA_017882305.1. Classification (GTDB taxonomy): domain Bacteria; phylum Bacteroidota; class Bacteroidia; order Bacteroidales; family VadinHA17; genus LD21. The sequence goes on from JADGPU010000081.1 coordinate 6,780, forward strand.
AATTTATGAGTGAGGAGATTCTAAAGGCTTTAATGGAATTATTTGCCCTGATTGTAAAGCAGGACAGAGGGATACTTATGAATGAACGTGAGTATGTCTCCGGGTTTCTGAATAAACAGCTTACCAGCGAGACGGTTCAGGAATATCTTGCCCTGTTTGATGAGCATGCCGGCCCGGTTATGCAAAGATCAATGTTGAATGAACCATCCGCTCCGTCTGTCAAAGATTCTGTAAAGATTCTCGGTATATGTAAAAAGATCAACCGCACTCTTAACCAGGAACAGAAAGTGGTTGTTCTGATGCGGCTTTATGAACTTGTAAATACCGACCGACAGTTTACGCTTCAGAGAATGAATATTATAAATACAGTAGCTGAAGTATTCAAAATATCTTCCGTAGAATTTGCCGCCATAGAGCAATTCGTGAAAAACGATAATCCCGAAAACCTGAATAATCCTGCAATACTGTTTCTTACACCGGGAGATGACAGATGTGAATTGTGCAAAAAAATGATAACCGGTTACCAGAACACAAGAATAATCATTTTAAGAGTGGCGAGTGTTGACCTTTATTTTATCAGGTATCTATCAAATGACCAGTTATATCTCAATGGCCTTCCGATAAGATCAGGCCAGGTCTATACATTTGCCAAAGGAGGATCAGTAAAATCACAACAAGGACATTCCATCTACTACAGCGACATAAGCTCAACTTTTCTTTCAGATATAATTATCCATAAAATTTCATTCACAGTCGAAAACCTCTCATATCTTTTCCGCGAGGGTAATGCTGCAGTAGATAATGTCAGCTTTTCAGTTGAGGAGGGCAAACTTATCGGAATAATGGGAGCCAGCGGTTCAGGAAAGACAACTTTAATGAATCTGATGAGCGGAATCCAGAAGCCATCCTCAGGAAGTGTTAAAATTAACGGATTAGATGTAGCAAAGGATAATATTAAGCTCGAGGGTGTTTTTGGATATGTACCTCAGGATGATCTGCTTATTGAGGATCTGACAGTATTTGAGAATATTTTTTTTGCAGCTTGTCAGTGCTTCAAGGATAAAACCAGGGTGGAGATAGCAGAACTTGTTGATAAAACGTTGTCAAATCTTGGTTTGCTCGAAAAGAGAGAATTAAAAGTAGGATCTCCATTCAATAAAGTAATTAGCGGAGGACAGCGAAAAAGATTGAATATTGCACTGGAACTTATAAGGGAACCATTGGTCTTGTTTCTTGATGAACCAACGTCCGGATTATCTTCAAGAGATTCTGAAAACCTGATGGACCTTTTACGTGACCTTACACTTAAGGGGAAACTAATATTTACTGTAATTCATCAGCCATCATCCGAGATATTCAAGATGTTTGATAAAGTTGTAATCCTTGATCAGGGGGGGTACATGGCATATTTCGGTAATCCGGTCGATTCTGTGATTTACTTTAAAACTCTTGATGTTCAGATCAACTCAAACCAGGGAGAGTGCCCGTCATGCGGGAATGTGAATCCCGAGACCATCTTTAATATTATTGAAACACAAGTTGTAGATGAATTCGGGGAATATACTGAAAAAAGAAAAGTCAAACCAAATGAATGGGCAAATACATATAATTCCAAACATCCATTTATACAAGTGCCTGAAATTAAGGAGCCTCCACATAAAAATCTCCAAAGGCCAGGTCTTTTGAAACAATTCCAGATTTATTTTTCGAGAGATCTTAAGAGTAAAATTTCTAATAGCCAATATGTCTTGCTCACTCTTCTGGAAGCTCCGATCCTGGGATTTGTCCTTTCCTTCATTATCAGGTATATTCCTGATCCGGATTCTGATATTTATATCTTTTCGGAAAATGAAAATATCCCTATTTACATCTTCATGAGTCTGATCGTTGCCCTATTTATTGGTTTGACAATCAGCGCAGAAGAGATTTTCCGGGACAGAAAAATTCTTAAAAGGGAGCATTTCCTCAATCTGAGTCGCAACAGTTATCTGCTTTCTAAAGTTGCTATTCTCATATCCATTTCAGCGATACAGACCCTTCTGTTTGTTTTGATTGCAAATCCGATTCTTGGAATAAAAGGAATGTATTTTCATTACTGGCTCGCATTATTTACTACAGCATTTTGTGCCAATATGCTTGGGCTGAATATATCAGCTTCTTTTAATTCGGCTATAACGATCTACATTGTTATACCGCTATTGATAATCCCAATGATGGTACTCAGCGGAGCCATGTTCTCATTTGACAAGCTAAACAGGGAAATAGGCAATGTTGATAAAGTACCCCTTATTGCTGAATTTATGCCGACACGGTGGACTTATGAAGCGCTAATTGTAACACAGTTTAAGGATAACAAATACAGTAACATCCAATATAATAAGGAAGGAGAGACTTATTATATGCTTAAAAAGAAAATCAGTGAAGCTGATTTCAATAAGGTATACAGGATTAAAGCATTACGAGACGCACTTGAAACTACTCTTTTTGAGTTCAGAAGTAATCCCAAAAATATTGGTAACAATGAGGAGCTGATTCTAAAGAAATCTCCACGCCATTTCAGTAAACTCCTGCTTCTTAAAAATGAACTGGAAAAGATGGCTTCAGTCTTTCATGTTCCTTCATTTAGTTATATTTCTGATCTTACGCCTTATGAATTCAATCCCGGTGTTGCTGATTCTCTCACAAAATACCTCGACAGAATGGACATATCATTCAGCAAAATTTCCAATTCAGCAAGCGACAGAATAGATAGATTTTACAACATGTATGATATAAGGCTGAAAAAGCTTGAAGATGATTATTATAATTATAAACTTGAAGAGATAGTTACTAAACCATTTGAACGGAAAAAGATTCTGGTTTATAATAACTCTTTCGTACAAAATATAGATCCTATATATCTTGATCCATACAAGAGAGGATTTCTTAATTTCAGAACACATTTTTACGCCCCTGCAAAATATATTTTTGGAATGAAAACTGACACATTCGTATTTAACATTTCGCTTGTACTTCTAGGCTCTGTATTTCTTTATCTTGCACTTTATTTTGAGTTGATTGGCAGAGTAGTCAGGTTTTTCGAAAATTTAAAAATCCGAAAATAAATATTTAATAGATTGTTAATAAGTTTTTTTGTATTTTTGTTTTAATATATCTATCATTTTAAATGAAAGGAAGAGTATTTTTATTTTTGATTATAGTGTTTTTTGGTTTCTCGTGCAGGAATTCAAAAAGCAAGACATCGGAGTTTGTATTTCCTCAATCTGATTCAATTCCGGTTTCGGAAGTTGAGAAATTAAGTCCTGAAGCAATTGCTGATATCTCAAAAAATATTTCATCTCCGGTTGAGATTGCAAATCTGCTGCAGACACTACAGGTACCTTTCTCTCAAAACTATCTTGCAGCATCAATAGATGCCAACAGACAAGGTACAAATTTTGATAAGGCTCTTAAACTGGGTATTCTGGGAGCTGATTTGGGGTACCTGAATATGTACGAAAAAACAGGCTCGTCCCTGGATGTTCTCTCATCAATAAGGAAAATAGCAGAGGATATTAAAGTCGGTCAGTTTTTTGATTTCGAATCAATAAAAAGACTATCAAAGAATAAATCAAATCTCGACTCGCTCCTGTTCATCTCAATCGATTCCTATAGTAAAATAGATAATTATCTCCGCGCTAATAATCGGGGCCAACTTTCAGCTCTTATGATCATTGGGGTTTGGATCGAAGGCCAGTATCTGGCGACTCAGGTTGTAAATGTTTATCCCGATAAGATGCTTAGTGACAGGATCGGTGAACAGAAAATAATTTTAAATGATCTTCTCCTTCTTATCAGTCCTTATTGCAAGCGCGATCCCGAATTCATAAGCCTCTGCAAAGATATGCAGGCCATTAAGGAGAAATATCGTGACATAAGAATTACTTATACTCTGGGAGATCCTGTGAGTGTGGAAAAAAACGGAGGACTGACCATTAAACAGACCGAAACAAGTGTGGTCACAATGTCTAAAGAACAATTAAATAGTGTTATAGAAATTACCAAGAATATCAGGGACAAGCTAATTTTAAATAATTAGTATGAAAAAAACCATTATAACTTTGACCATTTTATTTACTTTCGGATTTCTGGCATTTGGACAGGTTACAGATCCCCTCATAAGTAAATGCGCAATAAATGCCGGGACCAATGCCAAATACCTGAAAGATTTCAGGATACAGCTTGGGAAAGCTGCGACCCGGAGTGAATTAAGATACAAAGCTAATATGTCGCTCTGGAAAAATACCAAATACAGGTTTACGATGTGCAATGCAGAGAATTCCAATGGTCAGCTGATTCTCGCCATTAAAGATGATACCAATAAACTAATCCTTTCATCATTCGATAAAAAAACCGGCAAGATATTTTCTTTCGTTGATTTTGAATGCCAGAAAAGCGGGATATATCAGATAAGTTATGATTTCACAAACGGGCAACAGGGGTCCGGGGTCGGAGTAGTCTCAATGATAAAATAATCACTTCATCTCAGGTACCATATCTGTATAAGCAGAATAAAAACAAATAAAAGAGAAAATAAGATTTCAGGTACCAGTTTCTTTTTTACAGATACAAAATAGTGAGTCAGGAAATAACTGACCGAAATGCTTGTCAGCCAAACTATTTCAACTGAAGCTGAGGGAAGTGCAAAATAGACTATTATCGAGATTAAAAAACTCCATATCATCAGTGAAAACGTTTTACGAGACTTTATCTTTTTAGTATTCATATGCTTAAGCAGTTGTATTATACTGAAAAGTATCAATGCACTGCTAAAGATCAAAGCTACTATTGTCAACCGCGGGAAAGGATAATATGTTGCCCTCGTAAATAGATTATCTCCTAAAAGCTTTATCAGAATCCCGACATCCTTTCCAATCACATAATATAGACTAAAAGTAATGAGATAAGGGGTTAAAAGTCCAAGAATTGAAATTATAATTTCTTTAAGGTTTCCTGTCCTGAGTGATGCGATCCCTATTATCACCAATAATCCAAACCAGATGAGGTTCGCATAGAACAGACTGCCGGTACTTATCAGAATCCCCGCATCAAAAAAATTGTAGGCCGTCCCGGTTTTATGATAACCATCCATAATTCTCATTATTGCCAGAATAAGAAAAATTGAGGCCGGGAGAACCGGATTCAGAAGCTGGTGGTCAGGGAAAAACCCGCCAAACATTATATAAATTACAGCAGGAAGAAAGGTCCTTTCATTTATAAAAAAAACAGTTGTGTTGAAATTTATCATCAGGAAAGCCATCAGGGAGACCATCAAAAACGAAAGAATTACTCCGAGATTATGACTATTGTGGATCAGGAGTTTCATAAGACCATAAAGAGGCATGGGATCTGTTTCATAGATAAACCTTGGATGTAACCGTTGGTTCAGAATCGCACTGATCCATATTGTAATAAGAATAATAATTATAAGAAATATTACTCCCGGACCGGTTCCTTTGAATATACGTAGAAGCATTTGCTTTATAGATCAAATCCAATATCAGTCCTGTAATAACAACCTTCAAAGTCTAACAAATCAGCATTCCTGTAAGATGTTTTAAGAGCCTCCTTCATTGAAGATCCCCATGAGCTGACTGCAAGAACACGCCCCCCGGAAGTAACTACTTTATCTGCTTCTCTCTTTGTCCCGGCATGAAATAGTACGCTCCCCTGAGTTCGATCCAGACCATGAATAGATTTGCCTTTATCATAAGTTCCAGGATAACCACCAGAGACCAGCATAACAGTGGTCACAAATCTATCATCAATCTCAACTATTCGTTCTGCAAGATCTCCATTAGCCACTCCTTCAATCAACTCAAAGAAATCAGTCTTTATCCTTGGAATTATTACTTCCGATTCAGGATCACCCAACCTGATATTATATTCAATCACATATGGGTTTCCCTCCACATTTATCAGGCCGAAGAAAATAAATCCCTTATACACAATTCCTTCATCAGTTAATCCTTTCATTGTCGGATCGATTATCCTCTGCTTCACCTTGTTCATAAAGTTTTGATCTGCAAAAGGGACAGGTGAAACTGCTCCCATTCCCCCGGTATTAAGTCCGGTATCTCCCTCTCCTATTCTCTTGTAATCCTTAGCTTCCGGTAATAATTTATATGTAACCCCGTCGGTGATAATAAAAACCGATAGTTCTATTCCCTTAAGAAACTGCTCAATAACAACTATTCGACCTGCTGTGCCAAATTTACCGTTCAGCATAGCTTCGACCTCTTTCTCAGCTTCGTAAATACCATCAACTATCACAACACCTTTCCCTGCAGCCAGACCATCTGCTTTAATAACATAAGGAGGACTAAGTGTTCTCAGAAAAGTGTGAGCCTCTTTTACGGTTGATTTATCAAAGCTTTTATAGGCAGCAGTAGGAATATTATGTCTGGTGAGAAAAGCTTTTGCAAAGTCTTTGCTACCTTCCAACCGGGCAGCGGATTTATCGGGACCAATTAATGGTATGTTTTTAAGTGTTGTGTCGTTCAGAAAGAAATCATGAATTCCCATTGTCAAGGGAGCTTCGGGACCAACAATTACCAAATCAATCTTATTTTCTATAACAGCGGCTTTAACTTCACTGAAGTTTTCAGGATCGAGTTTCAGGTTCGTTCCTGAATTGTACGTCCCGGCATTCCCCGGACCTATAAAAATCCTACTGATCTTTTTACTTTGGGCAAGTTTCCAGGTAAGTGCATGTTCCCTGCCACCGGATCCCAGAATGAGAATATTCATTTTTAAGGAAATATTTTATCATTTCAAAAGTAACATTTCAATCTGATAAACAAAATCTATAATGTGAAATCCGTCAGATGCCATCAATAGTCTGGCTGTATTTCGAAAAAGTCTGCATTACGGTATTGACATAAGTTTTTGAAACCGGAATATCTGTCACGGACGGATTATCAAACTCTAGCTTCAGCCCGTCTCTTTCCTTTCGGATAACTTTAACTTTTTCAAAATTAACCATAAATGATCTATGGCATCTTATAATTTCAGTCCCTGAAAAGTTTTCTTCTATTTTTTTAAGAGTATCACGAAGGAGGTATTTCGACACTTTGCCCTTATTAAGATAGCAGATGTTCACGTAGTTTTCAGCTGACTCAAGATAAAGGAGATTCTCCTTCTTTATTGAAAACTTCAGGATTCCTTTATCATCATAAAAAGGGATCATATTTCTTGTGCTTTCCGAAAAAGGCGGATAATCTGCCAACCGCTCTATCTGTTCCTTTTTATCGCGCCACGAAAAATAAAGCCATAAAATTGAATATGGCAATAACAAAACAAGAGCAGTATTTCGTGAAGAATTTCTTAACAGATCCGTAAACATCCGGGCATCTTTTAAAAACAGTTTTTCGAAAAGGGCATAAGCGAGAGCCATAGAAAATATTTCGGCAAATATCCATATCAGGTATTGCCATAAATTAATAGTATGCCTTTTGCACAAATGGTACATCATGATCCGGCTTATTACAACAACAAGCACCCCTAAAAGTATTGTCAGGCTGGAATAGGTAAAAAACTCAGGTCTTGTCAGATTATACCATCTGTCTGCACCAAACGGAGAGTAAGCGTTAATAAAAACCAAAGCGAAAAGTGAAGTAAAAAGTATCAGGCGTACGATATTTTGCTTTTCATTTAAATATGGAGGTATCGGTTTTTGAAAGTCGACCATTTGCAATCTGATAACTGAATGTAAAATTAAGTATTTTCTTACTCTAAATCCAGCTAAAATGAGTTCTGACTAATTAGAATAAGCAGAATTCTGTCACAAATAATTGAATTACATCCCGCATTTGGAAGTTTTATCACTTTGCTTTATCATCTGCCACATTAATTTGTCTGCTGTGAATTTCACAACTTCCTTTGTATTTAAATATTATCTGATCAGAACCAATGGAGTATACTAAAACTTTTAATCAGCTGAAATCTGTCTTCACAATTGAGAATAAGAAAATATCTATTCCGGATTCAGATATTAAAATTCATAATATATTATTCCAGTCGGATGTTCCGTTAAATGAATTTTCAAATAAAAACGATACGCTTATTGCTGAAAACCGTTCTTTTTCTTATCCTGTTTTTGCTCCACGGAATCGTGAAAGTGATAAAGTAATTTTATTACTTCATGGCCTTAACGAGAGAAGTTGGATAAAATACCTGGCCTGGGCTTATTACCTTGCAAAACATACTGACAGCTATGTCATTCTTTTCCCTATTTCATTTCATATAAACAGATCCCCGTCATCCTGGAAAGATCCAAGGGCAATGATTCCTTTTATGAGGGACCGGAATTCTGCTCTCGGCAAAATAAATATGTCGAGTTTTGCAAATATCGCTCTGAGCAATCGCCTCACCGAGGACCCAATTAGATTCTTTAAATCAGGATATCAGACATCATCAGATATCGTAAAACTTCTTAC
>JADGPU010000082.1 GCA_017882305.1 Bacteroidales bacterium
GATTAATCCAATAATTTCCTATTTTTACTTTTACTCTTACTTAATCAATTGACCGGCACTATGAAACTTCCGCCTTCCTCTAAAAACTGGTTAACAATTATTGGTTCAATTATTGCCGGAATCAATCTGGCATTAATTATTCTGCTTTTTATCATTTCAACCATTTTCAATAAAGGGAACAGCAACCTTGGGTTATTTATCTATATTATTCTTCCCGGGTTTATGATTTTAGGGCTTTTGCTTATCCCGGTAGGAATGATTCGTGAGAGACAGAGGGTCCGCAGAAGCGGGATTAAGGAAGAAGCCAGGTATCCCCGGATCGATCTGAATGATGTAAGGAACAGAAACGCTTTTGTCATTTTTACAATCACTACAATTATTGTTCTTTTCCTTTCGACGCTTGGAAGCTTTCAGGCTTTCCATATAACTGAATCAGTGGAGTTTTGTGGTACTTTATGCCATAAGGTTATGGAGCCTGAGTACACTGCGTACCAGAATTCCCCGCATGCACATGTTGCCTGTGTAGAGTGTCATGTAGGATCCGGAGCATCGTGGTATGTAAAATCTAAACTTTCAGGTTTGCACCAGGTATATGCTGTGATAGCAAAATCCTTTCCCCAACCAATTGAAACGCCCCTTCATGATCTGCGACCTGCGAGAGAGACTTGTGAAAAATGTCACTGGCCTCAAAAATTTTATGCCCGGACATTCTGGACAAACAAATATTTTCTTGCCGATTCATTAAATACAGAATGGGATATAATGCTCCAGATGAAAACCGGTCCGGAATTTAGCGGACTGGGTCTGAAGGAAGGAATTCACTGGCATATTAACCCGGCTGTAAATATTGAATACATTTCAGAAAATGACAGGCGGGAGAATATAACCTATGTGAAGTACACCAATAAATCCAGCGGAGAGGTAACAATATATAGAAACGACAGCAATCCCATTTCCGATAGTCTTTTGTCTGTATCTACAACAAGAACAATGGATTGCATTGATTGTCATAACCGCCCGTCTCATAACTATAATTCTCCGCCGGTCTATTTCGATAAAGCTATGCTTACAGGTGCGGTTTCAAAAAACATTCCTTTTTTTAAAAAAGTTGCCATGGGCATATTGAAAGATACTTTCAGTGACAAGGACACTGCTCTCATGAAAATTAAAGACGGAATCACAGATTTTTACAAATCGGGGTATAATGATTACTATATCAGGAATAAAGATCTTATCGACAATTCAATTGGAGCTGTGGAGAAAGCATTCAGTCAGAATACTTTCCCAAAAATGAAAGTAACTTATGATCATTATCCTGAACATATCGGACATATTGAATCTGATGGATGTTTCAGGTGTCATAATGATTCTTTTAAAGCTCAAAATGGCCGCAAAATCTCGCGTGACTGCGAGCTCTGCCACAATATTGTCGGACAGGGAAAACCAGGAATGATGGAATATACCAGCGTCAGAGGAAACCTTGAATTTAAGCACCCAATAAATATCGGGACAGCCTGGAAAGAAGCCAATTGTTCCGAATGTCACAAATTCCTTTATTGAAATAAGACAAAAGCAAACATATATGATATCTGATACATTTAAAGACAAACTTGTCCCATCTCTTCTTGCGCTTCTAAGAATTGTTATAGGCTGGCATTTTCTTTATGAAGGATTAGTTAAATTAATGAATCCTGCCTGGACTGCAAGGCCGTTTCTTGAGGGTTCCCGCTGGATCTTCGGGGATCTATTCCGGTGGATGATTTCCGGAAATACCGGAATGTGGATTATCGATACAGTCAATGCTTATGGTCTTACTATCATAGGGCTTGCCCTTATACTTGGCCTCTTCACCAGAGTTGCTTTATGGAGTGGTATTGGCCTCTTGCTAATGTATTATCTTGCTTATCCCCCATTTGGTGGTTTTAGTTATGGTGCTCCATCAGAAGGCAGCTACCTGATAATAAATAAGAACCTTGTTGAGCTTTTTGCAATGATACTTCTGGCCCTTACCGGATCGGGTCAGTTTTTCGGACTCGATATGTTACGGAAAAAGAGAATTAGAATTATTCATAAAGAACCTGAGCCACATCAGGATGTTGAAAATAATAGGAAAAATTCAAGACGTGAATTAATCAAAGCACTGACAGGATTACCTGTTCTGGCTTTTTTTGGCGGAGCCTTTTTCAAAAACCTTACAGAAGCTGGTCCTGATGCTGTTTCCGGCGCCACCATAAAAGTTGATTATAAACAAATAAATGATCTCAAGGGGAAATTGGCTGTCGGGAAATTAGGTGATCTTACAATTAGCAGAATGATAATGGGTTGCAATCTTATCGGAGGTTGGGCCCATGCACGTGATCTTATTTATTCAAATACTCTCTTCAAAGCTTATAATAACGAAAGAAAAGTAATTGAAACTCTTTACCTGGCTGAGCAGGCCGGGATAAATACTGTTTTTATGGTGACTCAATATTATTCTACATTTAATAAATATAAGAATATATATAATAGTAAAATGCAATCAATATGCCAGGCCATGTTACCTGACAAGGATTTTTTCTCCAATATTAATGAGGCAATCAAAAGTAGACCTGAAGCTATCTATATACAGGGAGGAGAGGGCGACAGGTATGCAAATGCGGGTAAATTCGATATGCTTAAGAAAGCTGTTGACTATATAAAGCAACAAGGCTTCCCTGCCGGTATTGGAGCACATTCATTAGAGACAATAAAATCGTGTGAAAGAGAAGGAATCAATGCAGATTTCTATGTAAAGACTTTCCATCACGACAAATATTGGTCTGCACATCCTGTCGAGAATCGTGAGGAATATAGTGTTATCGGCCCAGCCTCTCCTGATCACAACAGATTCCATGAAAATATGTGGGACCTGTTTCCTTTAAGTACAATCGAGTACATGAAAGGGGTTAACAAACCATGGTTCGCATTTAAAGTACTTGCAGCCGGAGCTATAGAACCAAAGGACGGATTCCGTTATGCATTTGAAAACGGGGCGGACTTTATTTGTGTCGGAATGTTTGATTTTCAGGTCATAGACAATGTAAATACAGCTACTGAGATACTTGGAAGTCTCAGGAACCGTGAAAGAAAATGGTTTTCATAAATTCTATCTGAGAATTTCTGTGGTATAACGATCCGCAATATCAGACTGATCTTTTGAAAGACCGGAAATTATGACAATTCTATTTCCCTTCCAGGACAGGAAAATAGTTCCATTGTATCCGTCTTTTAGCATATACCTGCCGGTCCCGGAATCCACAGATTCTGTTCCGGTTGCAGTAAGATAAGCCTCCAAAGATTTTTGAGCCTCCTCAGGAGTATTATTTTCAATTATAAAGATTGAGAAGATATCATTTCCTGATTCATAGCTTGCTTTATAGGCTTTATTAAGAAACTTATGACCCAGAACACTTTCATTTATATAAGTCTCCTCGTTGATCTTCTTGCCAGCTTCAGGAAACAGAGAAAGCGCTGAAGGCATTTCCGAAGCTCCTGCCAGCATATCTGCAACTTTAAAAGCCAATGATTCTTCAGATTTCAATGTGTTCTCATTCTTTGAATATGTCCTGATCTTGACATAATAATTGCCTTTGAAGAAATTAATTGCACCATCAGCAATATATCCCTGGGAACCCAGATTCGTGAAATGGAACGACGGAGAACGTTCAGTTGAATATATACCAAAGGCCATTGTATGATCAGCCTGTCTGTAAATCTCCAGTTTAATGACATTTTTTCCTTTTTTGTATTCTGCTACATGCAGATCAATAAAGCTATAGGCAAGATATATGTCAGCTGCTCCATTAATATAGTCCCAAAGGTTGTCCGGAAGATAAACGGGATAGTCAGTGGTTTTTTTATAACCTTTCAGATCAGGAAGTTTTATATCCTGGGAAAGTACAGAAAGGGAAAGAACAGTTAGAAAAAGTGAAAGAAGTAGTATGTGTCTCATTTTAAAATAATAAAATTTATCAATTAGTGTAACTCTTTTCAATTCTAATATATTTTCACCCCCTTTCCTGTTTCCCCCAAGGGAGGGCCGGGAAGGGGGTAAAACCATCAGTATAACAATTTATACCAGAAAATCCTCCGGTACATTTACAAGTCTTGAAATGTCTGCAATTTTCTCCCGTATGTCGAAATGCTTGGTACACTCCACCTTACATGAACTGCACTCTTTGCAGGGATTATCTTTTGTTCCCAGTTCGCCTAAGAGAGAGTGAGCCATGGCCGGATTTGAATAACCATATGCATACATATAAGCTCTCATCAGATCCGGAACAGGAAGATTCATCGGACAGACATTAAGACAAGTAGCACACCCGGTACAGTAGAGTCCTTTTTCAGCGCTCGCGATTAAAAGATCTTTCTTTTCCTGGTCAGTTATTGAAATATCAGCAAGGATTTTAATATTCAGATCAAGCTGATCAAAGTCGGTCATGCCAGGAATTGTGGTAGTTACATCAGGATTTGATAATGCCCATTTTAAAGCAGCAGTTGAATTAATCGGTTTGGTTTTTTCTTTATCCAAAAAGCCGCCTCCTGCCATTGTCTTCATAGCTATTATTCCTATTCCGGCCTTACTGGCCTTTTTTATGGCGTTATTTAATTCAGTGATATATGTCTGCTTAAAATTATATGCAGTCAGAATTACATCCCATGAATCAGTATTCGCAGCGGCATCGATTACTACCGGTTCATTCGCATGGGTAGAAAATCCTATAGCTTTTGTCTTACCTTCTTTTTTGAGGTTTTTAGCTGTATTGATAATCGGCTTGTAATCAAGCAATTCCGGATTTCTGATATCATGAACATACAGAATATCAACATAATCCATCTTCAACCTCGAAAGACTGGTATTGAATTTTGAAAGAAAATCTTCAGCAGTTGTCAGGTCGGAAGGTTTGCCTTCCCTGTCAACGCCTGCAGGCTTGATTTTTGTCGCCAGATAAAAGGAGTCTCTTGGATAATCTTTAAGAAGATTCCCAAGCATCGTCTCATTATTGCCATTCTGATACCCATTGGCAGTATCAAAGAGCTTAATCCCCTTTTCGTAGGCAGCTTTGCAGAGGTTTGGATTATCGGCTCTCATTACTCCAAAACTTATTACAGGAATTTGCATCCCGGTTTTCCCGAGTGTTCTAGAGATAATATCCTTCTGCTGATTTGAGGCAGCACCTGATACAAATGAAGGCCTTAAAGCCACTATACCGGCAGCACCTGCAATCCCGGTTCTTAGAAATCCTCTTCTATTGATATTTTTCATAATAATGTCATAATTTTTAAAATCGCTATTTCAGGCTTCTGATCCGTACCTCAATACCGGAATCCTTTAATAATTTTGTAATTTCGCTGGTGTCTGTTTCTCCAAAATGGTAAGGATAAAGGATTTTGGGCTTAAAAGCAATTGCTGCATCTGCAACCATTTCAGGAGTCATGGTATAAGGAAGATTCATAGGGAGAAAAGCAACATCTATGTTCCTGAGTGATTTCATTTCAGGTGTATTCTCAGTGTCTCCGGCAATATAAAACCTTTTGCCACCGATTGTAAGGATATATCCTATCCCTACTCCTTTCGGATGAAAAGGATGTCCGGGGGTGCTTTCATGTACAAGATTATAAGCAGGTACTGCTTCAATGATAATGTTATTGATTTCTTGTCTGTCATCAGCTTTCATAGCCATTGCCCAGGGAATTTTTGAAGTTGAGTTTTGGTTACAGAACAACAATGTTCCTGGTTTCTTAAGGTCCTCAATTAACTTTGCGTCAAGATGATCCCCATGTTCATGAGTAACCAGGATAAGGTCGGCTTTTGGAAGAAAATCATAATTCCCTGAACTTCTGACCGGATCTATATATATGACAAACCCGTTCACTTTAAACATCAGAGATCCATGTCCTATAAAATGCATTTCAACTACTCCTGCCGATGTAACAATCTTATCAAATTCAGGAGGAACCTGAGAAAATCCCGTAATGATCATAGCAGTAAATATAAATGCCAGAAAAGCTTTTTTCAGCAGTGCTAAGGTACAGTTATTCATATTTTTAATTTTTAAGTTTGACAATATACAAAGATTTGAAAAAAATCAATAATTATTAACTTAATTTAAGCTTTTTCATCAAATTAATCATGGTCACATTCATAATATCTTGAATTTTTAATAACTTGCCAACAGAATTTAGGTCATTGTGTTAATTAATTAACATTGATACGTTTAGGGAAAGATAAACAGGCTATAATATTAGCAGTTTTTCTGGTTTTTGCAGCATCAGCCAGCGGACAGACAGGAATAAGTTACAAATTCCATCCTGAAGGTACTATGCAGAAAAGTGATGTTATTATTGGCGATCAATCTATTATCATAAATTATTCAATATCAGAGCTTAACATTGAAAGTATTACCAATAATGCCGGTTCATTTTATCGAATATCTGTACCAGGACACATTCCATCCACCGATCCGGGTAAACCGGAGCTCCCGGTATTCAGCCGGTTGATCTCAATTCCTGAAGGATCAGGATTCAGAATAAAGATTTCTGATATCAAATCTGTCAAAATTAATCCAAAGGCTAAGAAGATAGCAGGTCTTCTTTTTCCCGCTCAGGAAAGTGAAACAAAGGAAGTTCAGCAAGTAAAAAGGGAGTTCAAAATTGATAAGACTACATATGCCACAAGAGGATTTATTCCTGTTGACACAGTAAGAATTGAACCATTAGGTACAGCAAGGAATAATAAACTTGCTAACCTCTATATTTCACCGGTAAGATATAATCCATATTCAAACTCAGTGCAGGTTATTACATCTATGAGAATTGAGATAACATTTTCAAATTCTATCAATATCAACGCCAGATCTCTTTCATCCCAACCGGCACTTTTCAATGAATCTCTTAATAAAGGAGTACTCAATTACAATCCGGGTCAGGTAGTACCCGGCTATTCTGACAAACCAGTTAAAATGGTTATAATAACAGATACTTCTTTCAAAAAACAGCTTGAACCATTTTTCAGATGGAAAACTCAGAAAGGTTTTAAACTCATAATACTTTACAAAGGAACCGGACTTGCTGGTAATGATTATACTCATTTAAAGGATACACTGACCAGGATTTACAATGCTTCATCCGGAAACGACCTTCCACCTGAATATCTGCTTATTATCGGAGATGTAAACAGAATCCCTTATTATGGTTCCGGTGGTTCCGGAAATATCACAGATATGTATTATGGTGAATTTGATGGTAATGGCGATTATATTCCGGAAATGTTTATCGGAAGACTTCCCGTTGCTGATACAGCTGAATTAAAAACTGCCATCACCAAAATTATTCAGTATGAAAAGTTTCAGTTTGCTGATACAAATAAATTTTATTCAAGGGCAATGATCAGTGCAGGTTATGATGAAGGTTATGCTGATTATATGAATGGACAGATTAAGTATGCTGTTACAAATTACCTCACAAAAGCGAATAGAATTGATGAATTTCATTTTAATTATCCAGAATCCTACACTGCAAAAGATTCAATTATTGAACTTATAAATAAGGGTGTTTCATTAATTAACTATACCGGGCATGGTGAAGCTTTAGGATGGTTACATGTTAATATTAAATCGCCCGATATTCAATTATTTCAGAATAAGAACATGTATCCGTTTGTAATAAGTAACGCCTGCAGGACAGCACAATTTAACATGGCGACTTCTTTTGGAAACAGGATGCTAATGACAGCTGATAAGGGTGCAATAGGTTTCATCGGATGCTCAAACGACTCATACTGGGATGAAGATTATTACTGGGCGGTTGGCCCCGGAACTATTTCTTCTGATCCAACCTATGAAGCATCGGGTCTCGGTGCTTATGACAGGATGTTTCATACTCATGGTGAATCTCCTTCTGACTGGTATTTTACGATGGGTCAGATTAATTATGCAGGAAATCTGTCTGTCAGTGCCAGCACATCATCAAGGAAAAAGTATTACTGGGAGACATATAATCTTGTAGGGGACCCAAGTGTAATTCCAATTGTGGGGACGCCGGGATCCTTTAAAGTTTCATTACCTGATACTCTGCCAAACGGTATTAAATCGCTTTCTTTAAATGTTGATCCTTTTGCATATGTTGCTGTATCACATTTTGATACGTTATGGGATGCTTCATTCGCAAGTAATTCAGGTACTGTTGTTCTTAATATGCCGGGCCTTTCAAATGATTCATGTCTGGTTGTAATAACAGGTCAGAACAAGGTCCCTCTGATAAAGACAATCCGTTTCTCAAATATCCATAAAGAGTTTATAAATCTTACTTCAAGCAGCATAAACGATAGCTTTGGAAATAACAATAACCTGGCTGATTTTGGAGAATCTTTTTATCTGAAACTTAAACTAAGCAATCTTGGCTTAACTGATGCTCATAATCTATATGCCAAAATCTCTTCCACGTCCAATTTGGTTACAATAACCAGCGACTCTGTGTGGATAGGAACTTTGCCGGCACAATCTGATATTGTTCTTTCAAATAATCTGGCAATATCTATTTCCAATGATGTCCCGGATATGGGAGTAGTTACAATTAAGCTGCTTTTAAAGGACCAGTTATCTGAAAAAAATTACTTGGTTGATATCTGTATTCATGCTCCTGAACTTCAGATTATCAACTGTATGATGGATGATAAAATTCTCGGAAACGGCGATTATATTCCTGATCCGGGAGAAACATTCAAACTGGTTTTCAAAGTTCGGAACCAGGGTAGCAGCGATATAGCGGGACAATTTAACATTTCCAGCCCGGAGGGTGATGTTTCTATTGTGGAACCGAGCGTTAAGTCGGGTATATTAAAATTCGGGCAGGTCACCGATATACCTATATTGGTAAAACTTTCAGAAACAGCTGCATCAGGAAGCCTGATTTCGATCTCAGCAACGCTCGATTGTAATCCATATATTGTAAATAAGAATTTCTCATTCAGAGTCGGGAAAATAAGGGAGAGTTTTGAATCATCATCTTTCAATGTTTTTCCATGGATAAATGTCAGCCAAATCCCCTGGGTCATTAGTTCAACAAGTTCCTACGATGGAAGTATTTCTGCCAGATCAGGCGCTATTTCTCATAGTGGATCCACTTCTCTTGCAATAAGGACCCTATACGCTACAGATGATTCTGTTAAGTTCTATTACAGTGTTTCATCTGAACCAAACTATGATATCCTTTCATTCAAACTAAATGATGTCGAGATATTCAAGAAATCGGGAGAAATTCCATGGACAAAGAAGGCGGTTGCTGTATCAGCCGGAATAAATAAAATGGAATGGATATACAGGAAAGATAATTCAGTTTCACAAGGTTCCGATTGTGCCTGGATTGACATGATTGATTTTGCTCAGTCGAGTCCTGTCAAATATATTCAAAAGGATCTGCAGGTTGCCAGAATTGTAATACCCCAAAATAAGGCGCGGTACGGACAGGAAAGTATTTCTGTGAAAGTCCTGAACGATGGAAAAGATACTATAAATGGATTTAATCTTGCCTATGAAATAAACGACCATTTTCCACCTGTCAAACAATATTTTGATAACAAAGTTATTCCTTATGGTGATTCGGTAACGGTATCATTCAAGACAAAGGCTGATCTGTCAAAATATGGTATTTACAAGATCGTTACTTATGGGTTAGATAACAATGACGATTATGCTTTTAATGACACATTGACTGCCAATATCGAAAATACGGAAATCAGTGAAGCATTGGGTGTATTCCCTAATCCGTTTACTGACGAACTTACAATTACCTTAAACTCAAAGGTTGAAGATAAGCTTCACATATCTATCTCAAATGTATCCGGAGTAAAATTATATGATATTGAAAAAGATATTATAAGCGGAAATAATTCATTTACCATAAGTGATTTCAGATTAATCCCTTCACTATATTATCTTAACATACGTGGAACCACATTTAATGAGACAATACCTGTCCTGAAAATCAAGAGGTAGCTTATCAGTATTGATTTAAGAAAATTATTTTAATATGCCAGCAATAAGACCAACAAGGGATACTGCATTCGAATTATTTAAAAAATACAATAAGTCTGAAAGCTTATTGAAACATGCACTTTCTGTTGAAGGTGTAATGCGATATATGGCAAAAAAGCATGGGGAGGACGAGGATAAATGGGGCATAGTCGGGTTAATTCACGATCTTGATTATGAGATGTATCCGGAGCAGCATTGTATAATGACTGAAAAAATTTTAATAGAGAATAACTGGCCCGAAGAATACATCAGGGCAGTATTGAGCCATGGCTGGGGTCTGGCATCTGATGTTGAACCAGTTTCATTGCTTGAGAGAACAATCTACGCAGTAGATGAACTGACTGGTCTGGTTGCTACCAGTGCACTTGTAAGACCTTCAAAAAGTGTAATGGATATGGAAGCAAGATCGGTCAGGAAGAAATGGAATGATAAAAAGTTTGCGGCTGGTATTGATCGTTCTGTTATAGAAAAAGGAGCTGAAATGCTTGGAGTCAATCTTGATGAGCTGATTACAGATTGTATAATGGGAATGAGGAGCGTGGCAAAGGAGATTGGACTGCAAGGTATTACCCCCCCATCCCCCCTTCCTTTAGGGGGGAGTTAAAAAGAAGCCGGATCATTCGACCCGGCCTTTTCAAATTTCATTCAGAGTATTACTGTGTAATTTTGAGTTTAATATTCCTGAACCATACATCGTCACCATGATCCTGTAGTCCGATATAGCCTTCTTTCGCTGTATTCAGGAACCATTCCCAATCTTTGAATTTGGATCCTAAAACCATTTTTTTCCAGTCGTCTGTCCATAGATGATATTCAACTACATTGGCACCATTCATTGCATAAACTACCGTTCCTTTGTAAACCAGAATATGAACATGATTCCATTGGCCGGCAGGCTTTGCATTCTGCGGTTTTGCAGGAATAAGGTCATAAAGTGATCCTGCCATACGGTCACCGTTAACGCCTAATTTTGCGTCAGGATGTTTTTCGTTATCAAGGATCTGCATTTCTGGAGCAGATTTGTAGATAGGTTCACCCGGTATTTCCTGAGCAAGAATAAAAATACCACTGTTCCCGCCCTGGGATATTTTCCACTCCAGATCGAGTTCGAAATTGGTTAATTTCTTGTCATAGATAATATCACCACCACTGCCTGCTTCGCCTGTTCCGGAGCCAATACAATGGAGAGTACCATCAACAACATTCCAACCTGACTGAGGAAAGGTTGTTTTGTTGTAACCGCGCCATCCGGTAGTTGTTTTACCGTCAAAGATGGAAACAAAGCCAGCATCAAGCTTATTTGATTTACTGGCCTTTTTTTTCTGTGCCGAGCCATCTAATGTTGATAGTCCCATAATAAGAATGCACGATAAAATAATGTTAAATAGCTTCATAATACTTAATATATTAATAATTAAAAGTCACAGGCTTATTTACCTGTGACTTATTTCAATTACGCAGGTATTTCAGGCAAAGTAAAACCTTTGCGATATGTATGCTTAATCATTTCAGAAGCGAACTGTTTTGCAGGCATAGGTTCAGTCCACTTTCTGTCAAATTTAGGATCCCCATTGGTAATAGTAAAGTTATCTGAAATACAGATTTTTACATTATCAGAATCTATGATATTAGTGAATTCCATTTTTTCACCATTCCATTCAAGTTCTTTGTTAAGTCCCTGAAGTCTGACAGCAAGAACACCCATAACAACCATTTCGTTGAATGGTCCGGCTTCTGAAAAATCAGATTTTGTTTTAACTCTGCTTTCAGCGCTTTCTTTGCAAGCACGTACCCAGTCCAATTCATGACCACCGTCCATTGCTTTTTCAATTCTTCTTTCAGTCTTGGGAACAACAGGTTTCCGTCCTGATAGCAGCCATGGTCTGACACCGTAGCAGCCACATATAAGTGTGTCTTTTGAACCATGGAAGATCACTCCTCCGCCGGCATCATTCATGTCTTTTCCTGCGGGCCATCCTGCTGGTTTTGTTGGTTCTAATCCACCATCATACCAGGTAACCTGAACCTCAGGATATTTGATTTTTGCTCCCTTTGGTGCAATTCTTTCAGGGAATGTAAGAGTCACCATCTGAGCATTAGGTGCACAGTCGGTCAATAACAGAGTCGAACTCCCCTGAGCTTTAATCGGATAACCCAATTTAAGGCTTTTAAATATTGGATGCATTATGTGGCAAGCCATATCGCCCAGAGCTCCGGTTCCAAAATCCCACCAGCCTCTCCAGTTCCATGGGGTGTAAACACTGCTGTATGGACGCATCTTTGTAGGACCGATGAATAGATCCCAGTTAAGTGTATCCGGTACCCATTCTCCTTTAGGAACGTTTAATCCCTGGGGCCATATCGGGCGATCAGTAAAAGCTTCAACTTTTTTAACATCTCCAATCTCACCAGCCTGAATCCATTCAATGGTCTGGTTTACACCTTCGTCAGATGAGCCCTGGTTACCCATCTGTGTTGCAACTTTGTATTTTGCAGCCAGTTTTGTTAATAACCTTGATTCATAGACTGTATGAGTCAATGGTTTCTGGCAATATACATGTTTACCCAGTTGAATTGCATTAGATGCAACTACGGCATGGGAATGGTCGGCTGTTGCAACAATAACTGCATCAATTGATTTGCCCATTTCATCGTACATCTTTCGCCAGTCCCAGTAAGCTTTAGCATCGGGATTTGCAGCAAATACTCTTTTTGCATACCCCCAGTCAACATCGCAGAGAGCTACAATATTTTCAGTGGGTTTAACGTGCATAAGGTTTGAATTACCCATACCACCAATACCAACAACAGCGATATTCAGCTTGTCGCTTGGAGCCGGAGTTTTACGGCCAAGGCCACTAACAACTGAACTCGGTAGTATAGTCAAACCTGCAGCAACAGCACCGGTTGTTCCAAGAAACGTCCGGCGTGTAATTTTTTTTGAATTTTCTTTCATTGTCAGGTAAATTAAAATTTATAATTGATCCATAAAATTAGTAATTTTATATTAAGTCAGGCATCTGAAATGCCATATTTAATAACATATTCAGAAAACTACAATTCTCTGATCCAGATATTTCTATAAGCGACAGGATTTCCATGATCCTGTAATTCAATGCTTCCCGGACCATGTTTCTTAATAAAGTACTCAGGTATTCCTATATATTCAGTTGGACCTCTTACTATCACATTATTCTGAACAAGGACTCCATTCTGAAGCACTGTAACCCGTGGAGGTGTAATATATATAGTAGAGTCATTTCCAAAAGTTGGAGCCGTATAAATAATATCATATGTCTGCCATTCTCCTGGTTTTCTGCATACATTTACCAAAGGCGGATACTGCTTATAGATACTGGCAGCCTGACCATTACGATATGTGCGGTTATTGTAACTATCAAGTACCTGAACCTCATAAAGTTCCTGTAAGAACACGCCGCTATTACCCCTGCCCTGGCTTTCCCCTGTCACTTCAGAAGGTGTTTTCCATTCGATATGTAACTGAAAATTTGCAAATTTGGGTTTACTTTTTATGTATCCGGCTCCCTTTACACTTATTAACGATCCATCTTTAACAATCCATTTTGAAGGATTTCCCTGGATGTCTGTCCATTCAGTATTCACATCAGTTCCATTAAACAATATAATAGCATCTGAAGGAGCATCAGAAATTGTGGTTCCCGGCTGAATTATTTTTACTTCGGGCTCCCATATCTCAGTCATCCCGGGGGTCATTTTCTCACGTTCAGGGAATTTTGGAGCGACAGGTTTGGTTGCTTGTTGAACCTGTCCTGCACTATAAACGTAAGTCATCAGCATCAGGCTGATAATAAACAATTTTTTCATTTTAAAATTTCTTATTAATTAATTAATACCTGGGTGCACCTGCATAATAATTTATTTGTGCTGTTGTTTTACACAAATATAATGTGTGATTTTTTAAAAACCTAATGATATCTTCCTGCTTTTAAAATGTAATCGGGACGAGCTCACCGAAGGTAATCTACTGCGATATTATTATTAATATCCGATACTCAAAGTAATTTATTAATTAAATAATTTATCAATTGAAACTAATCTGTTTGAAAATCAGATTATTTATCCTACTTTAGCAAATAGGCATAAAAAAAGGGGATAGAGAAAATGCATAAAGGACAGGTAACAATAAAGGATATAGCCAAAGAACTAGGGATTTCTCCATCAACTGTATCAAAAGCTCTGAAAGGACATCGCGACATCAGTAGTTCTACAAAACAGTCAGTGAAAAAACTTGCTGAGAAATGGAACTATAAACCGGATCAGATTGCCTTAAGTCTGAAAAGTGGTTCGACCAAAACAATCGGAGTTATTGTTCCTGAAATAGTCCACTATTTTTTTTCAACTGCCATCAGTGGCATTGAAGATTTAGCTTATGATTCAGGATATCATGTAATGTTTTGTCAGTCAAGTGAGTTATATGCCAGGGAAGTAAAAGCTGTTGAGACACTCCTCTCCAGCCGGGTTGATGGAATACTTGTATCGGTTTCCAAGATGACGGATAACTTTGATCACTTCAGGAAAATACATGATAATGGTATACCACTGGTTTTTTTTGACAGAATCTGTGAGGATATTGATACCGACAGGGTAATTGTGGACGATGAGACAGGAGCCTGTGAAGCTGTTAATCATCTCATTGCAATTGGCTGCAAAAATATTGTCCATCTTTCTGGTCCGCCAAACCTTTTAATAGGAAAAAACCGTAAAGATGGCTATATGAGGGCCCTGAGAGAACACGATATGCCATTAGATGAAAACAATATTATAAGGTGTGATTCCAGAGAAGATGCAGAATTAGTTGTTCCGGAATTATTAAAAAGATCTGATAAACCTGACGGGATTTTTGCCGTAAATGATCTTACAGCTGCCGCCGCTATGAAAATTATAAAAGATATGGGATATAGTGTACCTGACGACATTGCAGTAGTCGGATTTACAAGTGGATTGATTTCCGATATAACAAATCCGACTCTTACCTCAGTTGACCAGCATGGATATTCAATCGGCAAAGAAGCGGCCCGACTACTAATTGAACGAATCGAAAAGAGCCATGAATTACCGTTTCAAACAAAAATCATTAAAACG
>JADGPU010000161.1 GCA_017882305.1 Bacteroidales bacterium
GACTTCCTACGTAAATGTTCATAATTCAAATAATTAAAGTATTTATAAAACAGGGACAAAGGTCATACTTATTTTTGAAAACAAAAAATAAATATTCATTATATATTGTATTTAAATCACTTTTTGGCATTAAGCTCTTTTCAAAAAGTAAAAAACATAAATTCATTCAAATATTGAAAGTCTCTTATGCTAAACATATGGTTTTAGTATTTTGTTCGGTTAAGGCTGACTTTTTTAATGCCACCAAGGCGCAAGGACACATTCAAATCTTCCTGTTCCTTATATAAATATGCTTTATATGATTCTGCCCTGATTCTCTCTCATCAATTTCAAAATCAAGCGATCTGATAAGTGGCGTCAGTTTTGGAAATCCAAAGTTCCTGGGATCAAAATCGGGTTGTTTTTTAAGGATCAGATTTCCAACATCTCCAAGGTACGCCCAGCCGTTTTCATCAGCCAGGTCAGTTATTGATGATGCAATAAGTCTTTTAACAATACGGGCAGGGGTCTGGTTTTCAGGATCTTCTGTCTTCTTCTTCTTCTTCACAACAGGTTTTCCCTTTTTCCTGACTTCCGGAGCAGTATCCGGTGCAGCTGTTGATGATGTGATGATTTCCAGGTAGATAAATTTATCGCAGGCCACAATAAACGGATGAGGTGTTTTTCTCTCACCAATTCCGATAACTTTCATACCTGCTTCTCTTAATCTTGTTGCAAGTCTAGTAAAATCGCTGTCGCTCGATACGATACAAAACCCGTCAACCTTACCGGAATACAGAATATCCATTCCGTCAATTATCAATGCTGAATCAGTTGAATTCTTGCCCTTTGTGTAACTATACTGCTGAATAGGTGTTATCGCATTTTCGAGGAGGACAGATTTCCAACCTGAAATTGTGGGTTTTGTCCAATCTCCATAGATCCTTTTAAAAGTCGGGGTCCCATACTTTGCTATCTCCTCCAGCATTCCTTTAACATTACTGTAGGGTATATTATCGGCATCAATCAGGACAGCCAGCCGTAAATCGTTTAATGTTTGCATAATACGTGTTTAGAAAATAAAATGCAAGTTACTCTATTTTGACGGGAAGCGTTGTACAAAATCCTTAACAATTGATTAATAGCACCAATTATTTTTCTGACAAAGGCCACATCCTGATCATTACCACCCCATGTCCTGATACTCTGGTAGTGAATTTATCTTTAAATCCTCCAATCTCTTTTTGTCTCCACAGATCTCTCGCCTTCTGTTTTCCTGAAATACCAAGATCAGACCAGTAAGCTGTTACATCAATTTCCTTTTCACCTCGGTTGAATAATCCGACAGCATGCGATCCATCCTCCATCTGTCTTACCCAAACTTCCATATTTCCATTCTTAGATACTCTGTAGCCGGGTTTTCCCAATGGATCCTGATCAACTTCTATGACTTCATCATTAGTAAGCAGGCTCAGGGTAAAATCATCCAGACGAGTTATATCGCCGCTAAATATCAGAGGGGCAGCAACCATGCTCCAGAGCGAGACCTGTGTATACTGTTCATCAGGTGTAAGTGGTGTTGGAACTGTTTTTCCTTTCCAGTTGCTAAGATAGCCTAAAAGGAGGTAATCAGGATCGTTCCAGCCGCCTGGTCCTGCATATAGATGGAGACTGTCTCTGCTGTAGACATCAAACCCGTCCCTGAAAAGAGCTGTCCCTATTCCATCAAATGAACCACCGAGGTCGTCTGCCGTCCTCCAGCTTTGACCTCCGACTTCTTTCCCCCATTTCCAGACTTTCCCCATTCCATACTGACAAAGATTAAGTACAATATCCCGTTTTTGTTTTTTGAGTATTTTACTAATAAATATGTATGGTTTCTGAAGATCAGGGAGGGTATCTCTCCTTCCGATATTACTATAAGAACACCAGTCATATTTCAAAAAATCGTAACCCCATTCCACAAACCTGGCTATATCCTTTTCCTCATTTCCGTATATAGCAACATGGCCCGCGCAAGTAAAAGGGCCAGGAGAGGTATAAATACCTGCTTTTAAGCCTTTTAAATGTATATAGTCTGTCAGAGCTTTCATATCAGGAAATTTTTTATTGGAATTGATCATGCCATTTTTATCATGCGACTCAACAAGAAGGGTTGAGTCGGTTGCCCCAGGCTTTGCAGACCAGCAATCGTCAATATTGACATACATATAACCATGGTCCATCATCCCTGAATTGACCATAGCATCAGCTGCATCGCGCATGATTTTATCAGTAACATGATTCTCCCAGACATACCAGCTGTTCCAGCCCATGTGAGGAGTAAGCGCAAGTTTATCGCCGCATACTATTCTAAATTCCCTTTTAGATGATCCAACCTCATTGGATACCCTGAAAGTAGTAAGATATTCACCCGGCTTATTGAGTGTTCCTTTTATTTGCCCGGTTTCCGGATCACATTTCAGTCCGGCAGGAAGATTCAGTGCCTCATATTTCATTGGTCTCTTTCCCGTTGCAGGTATAGTAAACAAAAAAGGCGATCCGGGTCTCACCCCAAATATTTTTGCCCCGTTAATTCGTGGTTCCGGCCCTGGTTTAGGTGTCAAAATAGTCTTTGGTTCCTGAGAATACGCGACTAATATTCCTGAAAAAACTATTATAATCAAAAAGAGAATTTTTTTCCTCATAGCTATTTCTTTAAGTGGTTTGAATCAAATAAAAACTTAATCCCGGGTAATCTTCTGAACTAAAATCCGGCGGACTCACTTCTTTTTTCCTTTCATTTCATTGATATCAAGTTTTAAAACAGTTGTATTTGCAAGCACTTTCTCATCATAAATATATTCATTTTCATTTCCATAGTGTTTCATTATAAAATCTAACCCTGTTTTCTTTGCTTCCTTTTCCGTTATAATTGAAATATTCCCATATCCGACAACACTTCTGTATTTCATTCCCCAATTGCATCCCTTTCTGTCATCCCTCCCTGTTCTAACGTATATCTGATGCTCAATATCCATTTCAAAACAGACGTAGTTATTCTTTCGGATCATTTCCAGTTTTCTCCCTTCGTTTGCACAATGAAAAAACAACCTTTGTTCCGGATCATTGGCATATCCGAAATTCATAGTAACAATATACGGGATATTATCAATAGCAAGAGCTATCCTGCATACATCAGCTTTCATTATAATTTCTTCAATCACTCCAATATCTGATACTTCTCTTTCACTTCTTCTCATAAATTATTTTTTAATAGTTTAATGCGTTTATAAACAGGGCAATCAGGACTATGCGCCCCAGGCAGATAACCCGTGCTTATCAGAAATTCATTAACAATTTCTCCGCCTGTGAACTTAAAGGTTTTTTTGAACAGTTTTGTCCATTCTGCAAGAGAACCGGTTTTCTCTGAATGAATATCCAGCCATTTACTGAAGGAACTTGTTTCTTCCCTTATCTTTAGTATAATTTTAGCATTTTCAACAGCGGCATCAATTTTCAACCTGTTCCGGATAATTCCCGGATCATTCATCAGGCGCTGAAATTCTTTTTCACCATATTTTGCAACTCTCTCAATTTTGTAGTTATCAAAGGCTTTACGGAAATTATATTGCTTTTTCAGGATGAGTATCCAGTTCAGTCCGGCCTGATTAATTTCGAACATCAGTCTTTCAAACAGTTCATCATCATTTTCAATTGGAAATCCATAATGATTATCATGGTATTCTTTATGAAGCGCAAGGTTTTCTCCACTGATTGTATTCAGATATTCACAATATGTCATAACTGTTATTCATTACTGTTTTTCCTATGATTCGTCCATTGAATCTTATAAAATATTCAATAAAAATAAAGAATTTTATTAACTTTGCTTCCACCCTTAAAAAGGGTTATTAACACTAATCAAAACCAATCAATATGGGAAAAGGAGATAAAAAAACAAGACGTGGTAAAATTATACTTGGCTCTTATGGTGTACGACGTCCCCGGAAGAAGAAGGACAAGCCGGAAATTAAACACGTTAAAGAAGTACTGGTAAAGGAACCTAAAGATAAAAAGCCTGTTAAGGAGAAGAAAGAGCCAAAAGAGGTAGCAGCAGTAAAAGAAATAAAGGTAAAAGAAGTAAAACCTGTTGTTAAAGTAAAGGAGACAAAAGTTATAAAGGAAAAAGCTGAATCAAAGCCCCCTAAAGTTGCAAAAGAGAAAAAGGAGAAAAAGGAGATAAAGGAGATAAAAGAGAAAAAGGAGATAAAGGAAGAGAAGACTAAAAAAGAACCAAAACTGAAAAAAGAGAAGAAGAGCTAAATTATTTAATGGAAATATTTTTTGAAGGGATAGTTCTCAGACCCTGGACCATAAGTGACGCCTCTCAGCTTGCTTTAATTGCTGATAATAAAAAAATTGCCGACAACCTGCGCGACGGCTTACCATTTCCTTATTCACTGAAAGATGCCCTGGATTGGCTAAATCTGATATTGCCTGAAAACCATCCGCCCAGATTTTTTGCCATAACAGTTGATAAGCAGTTGGTTGGCAGTATCGCGATTGTCTCCAAAACTGATATCTACAGAAAAAACTTTGAGATTGGATTTTTTCTTTCTGAAAATTTCTGGGGAAAAGGTATTGCTACTAAGGCCATTAAGGCTGCAACATCATATGCTTTCAGGGACTTCGATATAATCAGAGTATACGCAGAATCATTTTCCGATAACACTGGCTCCCGGAGAGCTCTTGAGAAAGCCGGTTTCAGACATGAAGCCACTCTTCAAAGAAATATTATCAAAAACGAGATTATTAAGGATAGTTGTATCTATTCTGTTCTGAGAGAAGATTTTAAATCGTTACCAATTGAGGTTAAGGTTTAGGTTAAGGTTAAGATAATCTCTCTGAACCTGCAATCAGCCTCAACCTCAACCTCAACCTCAACCTCAACCTCAACCTCTTCTCACTATCAGCCACTTATAATCCTCCGGATCAATAA
>JADGPU010000162.1 GCA_017882305.1 Bacteroidales bacterium
GAGTTCATCATTTCTTCGTAAGTAGTCTCTTTACCTGTATAAGCTGAAATTCGCCCCATAATTGCAATCATTGTTGAAATAGCTGTATTTTCTGCTTCATTAATAGGTTTGCCGGTACGGATTGCTGTAACCAGATCAATGTGTTCCTGAACATATGCGTCAACGCTTACACTGTCGGTTGGTTTACCGTCTTTGTCTAACGGATATTTATATTTCCAAACCTCAGTTCCTGCAAGATCGAGGATCGAGTTTTTGCAGTTTGATGAACCCTTCGAGCCCTGCACTCTTTCAGATATATTAACCACACAACCATCTATTTGCCGGCACATGCTATGGAAGTGAGTGCCATTTTCAAATGTAAAATCGATGCTGAAATTATCATATTGATTCCCTGTAACCCGGCGGAGTCTCGATCCCATACCTACAGCCTTAACAGGATGAGAACCTGTGAACCAGTTCATCACATCGAGGTTATGAACGTGTTGTTCAACAATATGATCGCCTGAAAGCCATATCCAGTTAACCCAGTTACGGATCATGTATTCCATCTCGCTCCATTTTGGATTTGGATCACGATGCCATAGTTTACCTCCGTTCCACCAGACATTACCTCCAACTATTTCACCAATTGTACCCTGGGTCACTTGCTGCCATGTGGCAATGTAATCGCGCTGGTGACGGCGCTGGGTACCCGTAACTATACACAGTTCCATTCCTTTTGCTTTCTGAGCCGTAGCCATAACTGATCTTGCTCCAACCGGGTCAACGCATACGGGTTTTTCCGCAAAAACGTGTTTTTTAGCCTGTATTGCTGCCGCCAGATGATCGGGACGGAAAAAAGGAGGTGTTGCAAGGATAACCAGGTCAACACCGGCATCAAGAACTTTCTGATATGCATCGAAGCCTACAAAACATTTGTCAGGAGGAACTTCCTGACCTTTTTGTTTCAAAATCTCGGCTTTGCACGAATCTATACGATCCTGAAAAGTATCACCCAAAGCAACAACCTTGAGATTTGGGCCTGCACTCAAAAAATTAATTGCTGCACCTGTTCCACGACCACCACAACCAATAACCCCAGCTTTAAGAACCGGTCCGTCTGGGGCCTGGTCAAGCATTGTCGGAACCGGAACAATCTTTTTTGTTTCCCGGGCACAACTTGTTATTATAGAAGGGACAATTACACCTGCTACTCCAACCGTTGCTGCTTTACCAAGGAAATTACGTCTTGAAATACTTGAATTTTTCATATTAGATTAATTTTATGAAGATTGATAAGAATAGATACTGCAAGTTAGTTTTGGAATGTAATCAAATTTAAATATAGGCTTTTAAAAAAGCAAATAAATAGCTCCTTTTAATGAT
Organism: Bacteroidales bacterium; assembly: GCA_017882305.1. Classification (GTDB taxonomy): domain Bacteria; phylum Bacteroidota; class Bacteroidia; order Bacteroidales; family VadinHA17; genus LD21. The sequence goes on from JADGPU010000162.1 coordinate 1,366, forward strand.
TTTTAACTTAAGTGACAAGGCTTATTAAACTGACTAACATGATTATTGCACATAATAGGAAAGAACGTGGTATATAATAGCATTTTTTACTACTTTTCGATTTGAATTATCCACACACTAAGTAACACAAATGGAAAACGAGACAATTAATGTCATTAAAGATACCCTCTGACAAAATGAAATACGCTGTAGAGGTAAAATAAGACTCAAAATGAAATACACTATAAGGTACGCATTTTTTAGAAACCGCATTTATCTGATAATACTGACTTTTCTTTTATACAGCTGTGACAATAAACCCAAAGGAGATATAGCTGTTTCCGAACTGGCTCCAAAACTGGAACCCGATTATTCTGACATTACAATACCACCGAATATCGCACCTCTGAACTTCATTATTAAAGAAAAAGGAGCAGTGTATTTTGTAAAATTCTCTTCCCCCAGCGGAGAAGGAATTGAACTTATTTCAGGAAACGGTAAAATTCAGATTCCTCATAGGAAGTGGAGGAAAATGCTGCAAAACAATACAGGTAAAAATATTAAGATTGATGTCTTTTCAAAGGATGGTGAGGGTAAGTGGTCAAAATTTAAAACCATTACCGATAAAGTTGCTTCTGAACCTATTGATCCATTTCTCTATTACAGGTTACTGTATCCTGGTTATGAAAGCTGGGCTGAATTGAGTATCAATCGTCGAAGCCTTGAAAGTTTTAGGTCAGAATCGTTGATAGAAAACAGTATTGTCGATCAGAATTGTATTAACTGCCACTCTTTTAATAATGGGAAATCAGATGATTTTCTTTTTCATATGAGAGGTACCATGGGGGGAACCTACTTTTATTCGGAAGGAAAATTCAGAAAGATAAATCTTAAAACAAAAGAGATGAAAAATGGTGCTGTTTATCCAAGGTGGCATCCTTCAGGTAAGTTTGTAGCATTTTCTTCCAATAAAATTATCCAGCGTTTTCATGCTGCAGATAATAAAAAGGTCGAAGTCAGCGACCTCGAATCGTCTCTTGTGCTTTATGATGTAGAGAAAAATGAAATAATGAACATTGAATTAGCCGACAAAGAAAAGTTCATGGATACATACCCAGAATGGTCGCCTGATGGAAAATATCTTTATTTCTGCAGGGCAGCTCAGATCGGAGAAAAGTATGATTTTAAAGATATTAAGTACAATTTATACCGTGTCTCTTTTGAAATTGACAAACGTACCTTCGGAGAGACGGAACTGGTATTTGATGCTGCACAAATAAATAAAAGTGTTGCATTTCCCAGAATTTCTCCAAATGGTAAATTTCTTATCCTGACCCTGTTCGATTACGGTTGTTTCCCAATCTGGCACAAAGAGGCCGATCTCTATTCAATCAATCTCGAAAACTTTAAAGCTGACAGGCTGGATCTTAACAGTGATTACAGTGATAGTTATCACTCATGGTCCTCGAATGGCAAATGGCTGATATTCAGCAGCAAGAGAGGAGATGGATTGACAGCCAGACCATACATTTCATATATGGAGGATAACGGATTTTCAGATAAACCATTTATTCTCCCCCAGGCTGACCCGGAGTTTTATAAGGGGTTTTTAAAGAGCTTTAATATACCTGAATTTTCAACAGTTAAAATTGACATGAATCCCGGGGAGATCCGGAGACTTGCCAAAACGGTGGCAACTCAGGCTAAATGGGTTAAGAACTGAAGATGAATCAAATTAAGACAAATCGTAAATCTTTCCTTTTCTGGATTCCGTACCTGGTATTCTTTGCAGTTTCATTCATATATTTTGGCTTTTTTTGCAACTATATATTTTTTTATCAGGAAAAGTCCTCTCTATTCATCCTTTCGGGTGATTTTCTTTCTGAGAATCTTCACCAACCCGGGGGGCTTCTTATCTGGCTTGGCAAATTCTGTTCGACATTCTACTATTATCCGCTTGCCGGTGCAATAATTCTTTCATCTATCCTGACGCTGAATGTTATATTGGCATCAAAAATTATTTTTATTTTGACAGGACAAAATTCCAGGATCATACCTTTTATAATCGGGACATTTCTCTTCTATCTGCAAACAGATTATCGTTTTTTACTTTTCAATGACCTCGGGTTATTACTTCAAATGGCTCCTTTCTGGCTTGTAATAAGATATCTGCGTTTTTTTAAAGGATGGGGAGCAGTTATACTAGCTCCGCTCTGGTTTTATGTCACCGGTGGCTTTGCCCTGGTTTTTCTATTGCTCGTGACATTTTATCTGGCATTTGATAAAGAGAATAAAGGATGGTTACGCCTTATTGAATTATGGTGCCTGTGCTTTATAACTTTTTACATATCAAAAGAATATCTCTTTTTCCAGTCAGGGAAGGCTCTATTAACATTCCCTTTCTCAGATTATAATACCCGATCGCAACAGATTCTCTTCTTTTCGACCGCCGCATTTATTTCAATGCTTCCTGTAATATCTAAAATAAGATTCCGGTTGCCCTACAAGCCAGGAATCTCTGATTTTCCCGGAAGTCTTATTGCTTCAATCATTCTGGTCACCATTCTTGCTATTATAGGGATACGAAGGTTTGATAATAAAGTGAAACAATACTTCTATGTGGAAAATTTATTTTATCAAAATAAGTTTAATGAGGTTATTGCTTTCAACACCTCAAATCCTCCAACCAATTCACTGACGATCTTTCTCAATAATATTGCACTTTGTGAAACTGATAAGCTTGACGATTTGCTATTTCATTTCCCCCAAAGTCCGGAGGGAAAAACTCTTTTCCTTAAATGGGACATTGTTGGTGAGGTACTTAATCGCGGGGGTTATTTCTATTACACTATAGGGATGATTAATGAAGCTCACCGCTGGGCATTTGAGAATATGGTTATGAAAGGACATTCACCGGAAGGGTTAAAAATGCTCATCAGGACCGAATTAATAAATGCCAATTATGAAGTAGCTGCCAGGTATATAAACATTTTAAAGAAAACACTTTTTTATAAAAAAGTGGCAAAATCATTTGAAAAACTATTATTCAATGATGCTGCGATAAATAGAGATAAGGAACTTGGAGAAAAGAGACAAAACAAAGTAGAAAATGACTTTTTCTCAATCACAGATAACCCATACATTAATATTGAAATGATCCTGACATCTGATTCATTGAACAGGAGAGCATTTGAGTATAAAATGGCATTTATGCTGCTGAAGAAAAATTATAAAGGAATTGCACAGGAACTGCTAAATTTTGATAAATTCGGATTCACCCGATTACCAGTCCATATTGAAGAGGCAGCAGTAGCTCTTTCTGTATCGAACAGGGGCATATTGCCAGCAATGGGAGATCTACAGGTAAGTAAAAACACTGAACTTCGTTGGAATCAGTATCTTACTGTACTTCAACAATATGGAAATGATCTGAAATCAGCTGAACCCGTATTAAAGAGGCGCTTCGGGGATACTTTCTGGTATTATATTTTCTACAAATAAAAATGGCAGGCGAAAGTGCGAAAGCTTTGCCTGCCATTTAAAGAAAATCAACTAAATATTAGTACCCTGGATTCTGAATCAGTTTAGTGTTTTT
>JADGPU010000005.1 GCA_017882305.1 Bacteroidales bacterium
ACCTGTAAGAGGATCTTTTTGTGGGTTGGCAGCTAAGCCAAAGTCACTTTTAACCTCATTAGCAGGAGTATCATAACTGTTGTCAAGCAGTGGTAATCCACCTGATGTTCTGAACGAATTCACAAAGTCCTGGGTCGGATTGAAGAATCCGCAGCATCCGCCCGGAGAGCCACCGCCCTTATACGGGAAATTCAAAACTTCGCCGGCTCCTGCATTCCATGCTCCTGAACCATCATTTACTGAGTATTGAACTGTATATACAGCTTCAATTCCATTGCGGTTTACAATATTAAAGATATCACCGTAAGTCGGAGCAAGCCCTATTGGAGAACCATCTGGCTTGGTACCGCTTTTAGCAGCCGTAAGCAGTGTTAGAGCGCCGGCATAATCATGTTTTGTCTGCATCAGGATTTTTGCCAGGATTACTTTTACAACAGTTCCGTTGAATTTACCTACAGCCCCCATATTATTTGGCAGATCTACACCTGTCGTAACGTCGGCAATGATTTTGTCGCTGATATCCTCCGAGTTCGTAACGGTAGCCGGGTCAGTTTTTTCATCCATATAAGGAACTTTTGCCCACATTCTCCATGCTTCAAAATGGTACCATCCGCGAAGCACTTTGGCCTGTGTAATATAACTGGTAGCCTGATCTGCAGTAATTTTGTTTGCTGCCTGTGCCAGATTGGTCACAGTAATTAGGGTGTTACATCTTGAAACAGCCTCATATACCTCATTCCATTTATAATTGAGATAAGGATTTGTTGCAGTCTCAGTAAAGTTTTGCAGGGGTTCTATGTCAGGCTGGTCGCCCGCATCTGTTCCCTTGTTTGCTTCCATACCCCTTATTGAGCCAAAAACCCAGTTGCTGCTGGTTGTTTCCCAACCGTCAGGGCTTGTACCGTTGGAGACACCGTCGATCATCGAATAGGCACCGACCAGGAGAGCGTCAAGCCCTTGGGTGGTTTGCAATAACCCCTGATCCAAACTACCTGTCGGAGCGACAGTAAGAAAATCATTCTTGCAGGAACCCAGGGTTCCAAGTGCAGCGAGGATAAAGATTAATATAACATACTTCTTTTTCATATTATAGCATTATTAAAAATTAAAAACTCAGATTGAGTCCGAAAATGTAAGTCTTAACAAGCGGGTAGTTCCCAGTGTCAGAACCAAAAGCCCGGTCGTCACCTCCAAGTTCAGGATCAAGTCCGGAGAATTTAGTAACCGTGAAAAGGTTCACTGCCTGAACATAAATCCTTAGAGATTTAACATTAATCTTACTCATTATACTCTCAGGGATCGTATAACCTAACTGCAGGTTTTTCATCCTTAGATAAGATCCGCTTTCAATATAAAAGCTGTTGACCTCTGAATTCGTCGAGAAATTGGAGGTGTTAGATGCCATTGGTATTGTTGCACTTGTATTAGTCGGCGTCCAGCTTTTGTTCAAAAGGTCGGCACTCTTCTGTCCCTGGAATGATGGCCAGAAATCAATCCACCATTTGTTCCAGTTAAAGATATCAGCTCCCTGCGAGCCATACAAGAAGGCGGTCAGATCAAAATTCTTAAAGGTAAATGCCAGGTTAAATCCGTAAGTGAATTTCGGATTGGGATTTCCTATAAACTGCCTGTCAGCAGGAGTAATTGTACCATCACCATCGGTATCGGCGTATTTGAAAAATCCCGGTGCGGCGCCCGTCTGTTTTGCAGAAGAAGTCACATCAGATGCACTCTGGAACAAACCAATTACCTTGTAGCCAAAGAATGCAGACATGGGATGTCCAACCATGTTCCTGTTGCACGAGTTTCCACTTATCCTGGTTACACCTCCCTGATAGTCGAAGAAGTTAACACCTTCGGCAATTTTGTCAATATTATTTTTATAGGCTGAGAAAACAATACCTCCCTCAAAGCCAAGATCGCCCCATTTATTCTTGTAAGAAACTTCTGCATCGACTCCTTTATTGGACATGGCTGCAATGTTAATGTATGGAGCTGAAGCACGGCCTGCAGTTCCTGGTAATTCAGGAGCAAAAAGCAAATCTTTGGTTTTCTTATTATACCAGTCAAATTTGAGAGTGATTTTACTGTTCAGCAGACTGGCATCGAACCCTATGTCTAATGTTTCGTTGGTTTCCCACTTTGCCTTCGGATTACCAATACGCGTTGCAGCGATTCCCTCGGAAGAACTACCTGTTGCTCCGTTTATGCTATAAAAAGTCCTTGACTTATCGCTTGCGTAGCTGTAGAACTGGTTCGCTGCAGAAACGGCAAGCTGGTTACCCATAGTACCCCATGAACCTCTTATTTTCATATCATTAATAAAGGTGATTCCCTTAAAGAAATCTTCATCACTGATACGCCATGCTGCAGAAACTGAAGGGAAAATTCCATAACGGTTGGCAGAGCCAAACCTTGATGAACCATCTCGCCGTACGGTAGCGCCTATAATGTATTTGTCCATCAGTGAATAATCAGCTCTCAGGAATTGTGATAAAAGAGTTGTTGGTGTCCACAAATTGGAATTCGCGTATTGAGTATTGGCTCCTCTACTTAATGTCCGATAATTAGGATCATCGGTGAAGTATCCGCCACGGGCGGCCTGCATATCACGTTGAATGTCATATTTTACAGCTTCGTATCCTGCAACAGCCAGAATTTTATGCTGTCCGAATGTCTTATCGAAGGTAAGCTGGTTTGTCCATGACCAATCGCCATAATAGGATGCATCTTCTTCCATACCATTAGTAGCCTGATTTTCTGAATTTTCATATGAAATAGAGGTCCAGGTTACACCATGTGCGGTAGAGAAAGTGCCTCCAATCAGGGATTTGAAGTTCAGACCCTGCAGGATCTTTACATCAACATAGGTACTCCCGATTATACGCATGTCCCAGTACTTATTGTCCTTGGCCCTTGTCAGGTTGGCTACTACGTTAGAGTTATTACCTAAACTGCTGGCAATTCCTGTTCCACCATAATCGCCTGCTTTAAAGTTATGGCCTGATAATCCTACAAAATCGGGACCCGTCCAATAAACAGGAACAATGGGTTGTGACCGGTAAGATCCCATCTGTATGGGGCTGCCTTCCTGCAGGTTAGAAACTCCGAGGTTTGTCTGGTATCTCGCAGTGAAATTTTCTCCTATTTTCACACGGTCTTTTAAGAAATTGAATTCGGAATTGAACCGGATAGTGTATTTATCCTGATTCGTGTGAATCACAATACCATCCTGCTTGAAAACACCTATCCCGGCGAAGAATTTAGAATTATCGCTGCCTCCTGAAAGAGAGATGTCATGGGTCATAATTGGGGCAGGGTCAGTAAAGGCCTTCCACCAATCGGTATTTGCGGCCCAGCTGGGTAAGGTAGGTGTTGGATTTCCAATCCATCCATAGAGCGGATGAATAACCTGAGCGCCTCCCGGAGTAAGAACCGGTGTTGCATCATTTTTGTATACAAGCCACTGAAGGTCTGCCATTTCCTGCGTATTACACAGGTTCTTCGGGCCACTACCCGGATCCTGCATACCGTAGCTCATGGCGTAATTAACTTTTGTACCCTTATTGCCTTTTTTAGTTGTAACGAGGATAACGCCGTTTGATGCCCTGGATCCGTAAATTGAAGCGGCGCCGGCATCTTTAAGAACAGAAATTGATTCAACGTCATTCGGGTTCATGGAAGCGATGTTCTGGGTTGGAACTCCGTCAACGACATAAAGCGGATCGTTGTTCTCAAATGAGGCAAAGCCTCTGATCCTTACTTTGGCTGTTTCCCCTGGTTGCCCATTCCCGATTACTGCAACACCGGATGTACGTCCCTGCAAAGCATTACTTACGTTTCCGGTAGGCACAGCCGTGAGTTTGGCAGGTTCAACCGTTCCAATGGAACCGGTCAAATCCCTCCTCCGCTGGGTCGTGTAACCTGTGACCACCACTTCCTGGAGGGCACGTACATCTGAAAGAAGAACTACGTCTATCGCTGTTTGAGTTCCAACGACCACCTGTTTGGTAGAATAACCAATAGATGAAAATAAAAGTACTGATGTCGGGCCCGGTACTTTAATAGTGTATGCACCATTCAGGTCAGTGATCGCTCCGATTACTGTCCCCTGAACTGTAACGTTTACACCAGGCAGAGGTCCTTCGCCTTCGGCAGAGACCTTCCCTGTGATGGTCTTTTCCTGAGCAAAAATAATGCTCGAAGAAAGCACCATGCTTAGAAAAAACAGCGCAATGCGCCGTACAATTGTAGAAATTTGCATAGTCAGTCGTTTTTAAACATGTTAGTTAAAAGGGTTTATAATATAAAACAAGCATTTTCTTTAATTAACGATAGGTTATAGGTTCACGAATAACGAAGGTAAAAATAAAAATAACAATTACAACAACAAATTCTCATTTTTTATTCTAAACAAAGAAAAAGTTATGAATTATTGCAGACAAAAGATTGTCTTCAAATATTATACATTAAGTAAGATTAACCGCAATCGAGTGAAATTGAATGCAATTTAGACACAAACTAAATAAGAATATTAATTTTTTATAATAAAATACACAAATACCGCAATGACGTAATACCGGGCTATATAATATAATGGTATATCCAATAAGTATACTTAATGGTTGTTTTATAAGATTGCTTCGTCGCTTCTCTCCTCGCAGATAAGAACGGACTTTTCGATCAACGATCACTTCATTTTGAAGCCAAATAACGTATATTTGCCACATTAAACTTAGACCGGAAAAATGAAAACCCTCAGCAAATGCAGAGGTTATATAATAATAAGGTATTATTTTTTTATAACGGAAATCAATGAAAATATTGATTGTTGAAGATGAACGGAAGGTAGCATCATTTATAAAAAAGGGACTTGAAGAAAACAATTACGATACTGAAATAGTATATGATGGATTGTCTGCTGAAAAACTTGCCCAGCTCTACAAATATGACCTCTTCATACTTGATATCATAATTCCGGGAATAAGCGGTCTCGATTTATGTAAAAAACTTAAAAAGTTAAATTCAAACGTACCGGTGCTGATGCTTACCGCACTGGGGACAACAGATGATAAAATTATTGGATTTGAAGCCGGTGCAAATGATTATCTTGTTAAACCATTTGAATTCAGGGAACTGCTTGCAAGAGTTAAGGTTTTACTGAAGAGCACGAATCAGTCACACGACACAATAAACAAGCTTATCGTCGGTGACCTGGAACTTGATCTGGATAAGAAAATTGCCACCCGGGGAAGTTCGCATATTGATCTGACTGCCAAAGAGTTTTCTTTACTTGAATACTTTATGAGGAATAGCGGCCGGGTATTATCACGGATCGATATTGCTGAAAAGGTCTGGGATATAAAGTTTGATTTCGGTACAAATGTTGTAGATGTTTATGTCAACTTCTTACGAAAGAAAATTGATAAGGGATTTGATAATAAACTGATCCATACAAGGGTTGGATTTGGCTATGTTTTTGGAGATTTTTAGAATGCAGATCAGAACCAGATTAGCTTTGCAGTTTCTCCTGCTTGGAGGAATAATTATGATAATCGCATCAATTGCAATCTATTTTTCTTCGGCCAGCTTCAGGAAGGAAGACTTTTATAACCGCCTCTGGAATAAAGCCAGGAGCACAGCTAATTTATTGTTTAATGCATCTAAAGTTGATGCAAATCGTGTCCTGGGAATCGAAAAGAATAATATTGCCAGCCTGCAAAATGAAAAAATAATTATTATCAATTTTAATAATGATGTTGTTTACAGCTCAGATGAAAAGAAGGAAATAGAAATCAGGAATAACATACTCGAAAGAGTCAGATTAGGATATAAGGTATACTATAAGCAGTATCCCTTTGAAGTTATAGGTACATTATATTTTACAACTTATGACAGGTTTGTTATTATTGCTGCAGCTGTTGACACAGAGGGATCCGCTCGTCTGGGAAAATTGGAGATTATTCTGATAATTGTTTGTCTGATCAGCCTTTTATTGTTTTTTATTGCAGGATGGTTCTATTCGGGGAGGGCACTCAAACCTATATCAGATGTGGTAAAAAAGGTAGAAGATATCTCCATAACAAGCCTGAATTTAAGAGTGGTTGAGGGTAATGGAACTGACGAGATCGGAAGGCTTGCAAAAACATTTAATAAAATGCTTGAACGTCTTGAGACATCATTTGCCATGCAAAAGGATTTTATTGCAAACGCATCGCATGAACTAAGGACGCCGCTTACTTCCATAAACGGACAACTGGAGGTGTTGATAATGAAAGACCGTTCAACGGCAGAATACAAGTCGGCACTGGCTTCTGTTCTTGATGATATTAAATCCCTGATTGACCTCTCAAACAGGTTACTGCTTATTGCCCGCACAAGCGCAGAGGGTCCGGTGAATTTAAACAATAAGATCAGGATTGATGAAATTCTGTGGCAGGTCCAGGAGGAAATGAAAAAGTTCAATAATGATTACCATATAAATATTTCAATGGATAATTCATTAACCGATTCTGACCAGATGATTGTTATTGGAGACGGATATTTGTTAAAGGTTGCTGTTTCAAATATTATAGAAAATGCATGCAAATTTTCACCTGACCATACTGTAAATATAAAATTCCAGCATATCGAGAAATGGATTGAAGTGGTATTTACAGATAGCGGTATTGGTATTTCAGAGGAGGATCTGCTAAAGATTTTTGAACCTTTTTACCGCGGTGCCAATACAATTTCTATTTCGGGTACGGGGATAGGACTTCCACTTGTTAATCAGATAATTAAAAACCATAATGGTATAGTAAAACTCTCATCAAAGATTGGCCAAGGAACTGTTGTTACCGTTTTGCTTCCGACAGTGTCGTAAAACTATCATTTTTCTACGAATTGAATTAAATATTGTGGTGCGCTGCACCTCAGGTTGTTATTATTTACTGCTTTACTACTCCAAATATTTCGCAGCTCTGCTGCTTATTAGAACCTGAAAGTGCACCGTAAAATCTGTAGATCAGATGGTTATCGAGAAGGTCAAAATTGAAGAGTACTACAATATTTGTAGAATAGATGGGAACCCTAAAGGTTAGAGGTGCAGAGCACCGAACTATTTGTAGATTATACAGCAATCATTAAAATATAAGGTGCAGAGCACCGCACTATTTGTATTGAACTGGAAAAAAGGGATAACTAAAAACTTTAATCCTTTTTTAATTTTATTTTAATCCTCGTTTAATAGCAGTTGCTTACTATTGCTAATGTTAGTTTTTTAATAAAAGGTTTATAATTATCCTGAATTATTTGCATAGTCAGGATTCGTTTTTAGGGTTACAGGTTAATATTGTTTAGGTTAGTTTTAGCAGGTAAATGAAGTAGTAGGTTTTACAAATCAGGTCGTAATGTTTAATGGTATATGAAAATTACTATATTTACGGCCTTTTAATTTGTTCAGCCGGTTTTACAATTTGACTGAAAGTATAAAATAAGAACAATATTATATTAATAAAAGATAACCCGAACAATGTTTGTAAAAAATAAGTTTTGCAGCAATTCTTATAAATCGAGGTGCTGCGCTTTGCTTTTAATATTTTTGCTGATAATTTCCGCCTGCCAATCCAATAAAAAATCTTCATCCGGATCACTGAAACAATCTGCTGCAACCGTACCGGCTTCAAATGGTGACTATTTTCAGGAGATCGGGAAAGAGATCGGTTTGGATTTTGTTCACTCCATCGGCGACAAAGAACTGAGCAACATCGTTGAATCAAGCGGCGCAGGAGCCGCTTTTCTCGATTATGATCAGGATGGGTATATTGATTTATATGTCTGTAGTGGCACATGGCTCAAAGGTTTAAGCAGTGGAGAAAAGCCGGCTGAATTGCCTCATAACCATCTTTATCGCAACCGCGGAGATGGCACTTTTGAAGATGTCACAAAAAAAGCAGGTGTGGGCGGTCCGTGGTATAGCATGGGAGTTACCGTCGGAGATTATAATAATGATGGATATCCCGATTTATTTGTAAGTAATTACGGAACCAACGTACTTTATAAAAATAATGGGGACGGGACATTTACAGATGTTACCAGGCGAGCCAAAGTCGGTGGAGGAGAAAATGATTTCAGCGTGGGAGCCGTCTGGCTCGATTACGATAATGACGGTTTCCTCGATCTTTATGTAGGCAATTACCTGAATTTTGATCCTAGTTATAAATACTATTATGCTCCCGATGGATTTCCAGGCCCGTTAGCCTATGATGCCCAGCCGGATGTTCTTTATCATAATAATGGCGATGGCACCTTTGAAGACGTTACTAAATCCATGGGTATAACAGATCGCGATGGTAGAGCTATGGGCGTGGGAGCAATTGATTATGATGATGATGGTTTCGTTGATATTTATGTAGCCAATGACCATTCAATGAATTATCTCTGGCATAATAACGGAGGAAAAGGTTTTACAGACATGGGTACACCGTCAGGCACCGCATTCGGTCAGTCAGGAGAATCAGCAGTAAGTATGTCAGTGGATTTTGCAGATTACATTGGCAACGGGTTGATGGATATGTTTGTTTCAGATGATAAGTACTGCAGACTCTATGAAAATCTGGGAAATGGGATCTTCTCAGATAGGTCATATACATCAGGGATTGCAATGCCGGCTGGACAATATGTAGGTTGGTCATCTTCTTTTATTGACTATAATAATGATGGTCTTGTAGATATATATAAAGCCAACGGTGCATTGAAACATCTTTATGGACAGGAAGATCAGTTATTTGAAAACATAGGAAACGGAAAATTTAAGGATGTTTCAACAGAGAGCGGCAAATATTTCCTTAAAGAACTTGTCGGGCGTGGCGCATGTTTTGGAGATTATGATAATGATGGGGATATTGACGGCTATATTGTGAATCTTAATGACCGGGGAGCTTTCCTGAGAAACAATAAGGGAAATCAGAATAACTGGATCACTTTGAATTTGATCGGAACAACCAGTAACAGGGATGGAATAGGTGCAAGAGTAAAAGTGACTTCCGGGGGTAAGGTGCAGACTGCTCAGAAAAAAAGCACAACAGGTTATCTGTCTCAGAATGATCCCAGAATGCATTTTGGACTTGCTAAGAATGAAATGATTGAAAAAATTGAGATAAAATGGCCTTCAGGTAAATTACAGGTGCTTGAAAACATCAAGGTCAATCAGATTCTCTCTGTCAAAGAACCTCCAAAATAACCTCTTGATGAAAAAACACAGAACGACCATAGTCTCCTCATTTATAATGGCCATTGGCTTTACCTGCGCCTTTTTTTCATCCTGCAGGGAAAAGAATAAAGAGGGAATGATTATTTTTACCCGGAGTGCAGTAAAATCAAATAGTACTAACTTCGATAAATCTGATTCATGGAGGTATATTCCTCAGGCTCAGATTTTGAAATTGGACCCTGAAAAACCTGAAGCGTCTGAAAAAGTCCTTACCACTAATTTCTATTCAGCACACTCTCCTGAAATATCATATGATGGAAAATATCTGCTTTTTGCTGCCCAGCAAAAACAGAATGATCCCTGGCAGATATGGGAAATGGATCTGAATGATCTGAAATCCAGGCAGGTGACATCTTCAAAGGAAAACTGTACCGATCCGGCTTATCTGCCTCTCGGACGTATTGTATTCAGCAAATACTCCGCTGACGACACATTGAAAGCCGGACATTCATTATACATCTGTAATACAGATGGAAGTAACATGAAGCGGATTTCTTTTAATCCATTTTCATATTTAGCATCCAATGTATTAAGTGATGGTCGTATTCTGACAATCGGGCGGCAGGTATTTCCTGAGCAGGGAGTGCCGGTGTATATGGTTTTAAGACCGGATGGCACTAAGTCAGAATTGTTTTATAAGGGCGTTGAAGGGGGCAGCTTATTCAGCCCCGGATTGGAAACAAATAATGGCAAATTAGTTTTTATTGAATCAGACAAGAGTAACTTTGGAGAAGGAAATCTGATTTCAATAAACTATAACAGACCTTTACATTCAAGAGTAAATCTCTCATCAGAAATTAAAGGTGATTTTCACTCTGTCTTTCCACAGAAGTCCGGTAGACTCCTGGTGTCTTATCGTAAGTCAGAATCTGACAGGTATGCTCTTTACGAATTTGATCCTGAAAAGAAGGTGCTAGGGAAAGCCATTTATAGCAATAATGACTATGATGTGCTTGAAGTGGTCATAACAGGAAAACATGAAAGACCAAAGAAACTTCCCAGTGAGGTGGATATGGGAGTAAAAACAGGATTATTGCTTTGCCAGGATATCAATATCCTGGATATGCGACCATCAGCTACCTTTTCTAAATCTTCAAAAATTAAGATCGTGGGAATAGACTCAACACTCGGATCTGTCGACGTAGCCGAGGATGGATCTTTCTATTTAAAAGTCAGGGCTGACAAGCCTTTTCAGATTCAGACTGTTGATAAAGATGGCCATATTTTACGCAGCCCATGCGGCTGGATCTGGTTACGCCCTAACGAGCGTCGCGGATGTGTTGGCTGTCACGAAGATCCTGAGCTGGTGCCGGCGAACAGAGTCCCTCTGTCAGTTAAAAAATCGCCGGTTATTATACCGATGCATATAAATAAGGTTGTCGAGAAAAAGGTTTCATTGGAATAGATATGAAGGCATCAAGAATAATATCGGTAATAGTGTTTTTATCAGTTCTCGGATTGATTATCTATTTCACGGGAGGAAAATGGGCCAGGACACATGTTAATTATATAACTGCCACTGGGGACCATCCGCTAAATTGTCTCTCGTGTCATCTTTACACGCAAAAAAGCGGATTTATTTATAAACTGGTTAACAAAAAGTATCTGTCGCCCTTTAATCTGGCTGTTTCGAAAGATGGCAGCAGGCTGTATGTTGTAGCTCAGGAGGATAATTCCTTATTGGTTGTCGACCCACAAAAACGCAAGGTTCTGAATAGAATAAGTGTAGGCAATCTTCCACATAGTGTGATTCTCACCAATGACGGGCAAAAAGCTTATGTAAGCAATCAATGGTCAGATAATGTGTCGGTTATAGACTTAGCTTCAGCGAAAGTAATCGATACACTGAATACAGGAAATGGCCCTGCCGGACTTTCTCTGAGCGCAGACGGTAAATTTCTGTATGTCGTCGATTCATACTCTTCAAATATTTCTGTTATTGATCTTAATACGGGAGAAGAACGGAAAAGATTTAATTCAGGAAATAATCCTACTGGAGCTGAATTGTCTCCTGATGGAAAGACTTTGTACGTAACGAGCAGGCGTGCTCTTATTGCACCTTACGGAGAAACTATTGAGACTGAACTAACAGTTGTTGATGAGGGCATACAAAGAATCAGAGATCGCCGTAACATCGAATCAGCATATATGATGGAAAATGTTGCCTTCACCCCTACCGGTGATATGGCGATGATTACGATGATCAGACCCAAAAACCTGGTACCATCTATCCAGGTAGAACAAGGTTGGATGATGACTTACGGACTCACTATTATAGAGCAGAAAGAGAATGGCAGGGTAATTCAACTATTACTCGATGAGCCAAATGCTTATTATTCCGATCCGTTTGATATAGTTATCACACCCGATGGTAAAAAAGCTTTTATATCTCATTCGGGTGTTAATACAATAAGTGTGGTTAATATCGATTCTGTCAGATCATTGATTTCTAAATCCTCACCTGAACAGTTAAATTCCTATTCCAACAATCTGGGAATCAGTAGCAGGTATGTTATTAAGCGCATAAAAACCGGCGCAGATCCAAAAGGGCTAGCTCTCTCATCTGACGGAAGACTTCTATATGTTGCTGAACAACTTGAGGACAGGATCTCAGTGATAAATACCGAAAGCCTTGAAACTGTTGGGTCCATCAAGCTCGGTGGTCCGCGGATAGTCACCGTAGCAAGGCAGGGCCGAAGGCTTTTCAATAATTCAGGACACACCTTTCAGAATCAGTTTGACTGCTATACCTGCCATCCCGATATGCATGAGGATGGGTTGGTATACAATATGGCATCAAAGGACATGGGGCGAAATCTTACAAATACTCAGTCTCTGCGCGATATTGGAGATACACCTCCATATAAATGGAATGGTAAAAATCAGACTGTTTATAAACAGGACGGGATGCGTTTTTCCACAGTTCTTACAAGAACAGAACAATTTAATTATAAGGATCTTGATGCACTCACTGCCTATATAATTACCGGAATACCTTATCCGCCGAATCTTCAGTATAATCCAAACGGGGAATTAACCGAATCACAACTTCGTGGTAAGGCTATGTTTGAACGTACAAAGGATAGCTATGGAAATGTTATCCCTGAAAACAACCGTTGCATAACCTGTCATACACCTCCTTATTATACAAATCTGAAAATGGCATATGTTAAAACACTTGCAGTAACTGATGATTCCATGCTGTTTGACACTCCCCACCTTAATAATATATATGCTTCGCCACCTTATTTACATGACGGGCGCGCGGCTACTCTCGAAGAGATATGGACAAAGTACGGGACGGAAGATAGGCATGGACGGATCAATGATATGACAAAAAATCAATTGAATGACCTGGTTGATTATCTGAAATCCCTGAGAGCTCCCACATATGATAATATTGTTACAAAGAAGTTTCATGCTAAAAACTAATCTAATAAAGAAAGATAATCATGAGAAAAACATTACAAAAGAATAGCTTGCAAAAAGCAGTTGCAGTCATTCTTTGTGGTATTTGTTCCGTTGCAGTTATTAATTCTCAGCCAATAGCTGAAAAAAGTACTGTCAAGACTAATCCTAAAGATGACATAAAGCCAATGCCTGTTTATGGTCATTGGAAGAATTTCACAACAAAAGAAGGATTGCCTAACGATCATGCTTATTGCGTTCGTATTGATGGAAAGCGTGTATTAGTGGGAACACATGAGGGTATGGCAGTATATGAGGATGGGAAGTGGACAACCTATACAACAAAAGACGGATTAGCTCATAACGGAGTTGTTTCAATAGATGTCAGTGAACTTACCGGTGATGTATGGATTGGAACATTGGGAGGACTAAACCGTTGGTCAGCCGGTAAATTTGAGACTTTTAATCAACTAAACAGTGGTCTGCCTAATGATCTGGTCTATTGCGTTTATTGTGACGGGAAAGATGTTTGGACTGCCACAGGAGGTGGCGCTGGTCATTATGATACTTATACAAAACAGTGGGAAATTTTCACAGAAAAGAACGCGCCTATGCATGAACCATGGACTTATGGTGTCTCTGCCGGTGACGGAAAAATTTTTATTGCAGCATGGGGAGGCGGAGTAATTGAATACACTACTAAAACAAAACAATTCAAGGATTATACCGACCCTGATGGTGAAATGGAAATAGATCTTCTTCCCGATGATGGCCCGGTTCATGACATAACAACCGGAACTACTTATGGAGATGGTCTTTTATGGGTATCGACATATTTTGGTTTAAGCAGTTACGATGGTACACATTGGAAGGGCTACTTTGACCACGACAGCGGCCTGGCAAGTAATTTTATCAATTTTGTAAGAGCAAAGGGGCCTGTCGTTTTTATTTGCAGTGACAAGGGATTAAGTAGTACGAATGGAAAAAGCTGGGTAACTTATAAGAAGAATGACAAAAACGGTGATGGTGTGGCTATTATAAAAAATTATGGCCGTATTGATGATAGTACAGTCGATAAAACTACCAAAGAACTACCAATGGCCCCATGCGTTGCTCATAATTTTGTAATCGGTGTCGATGCAGATGATCAGTTCCTCTGGGTTGCAACTGAGGGAGGTGTAAGTCGCGGAGAGTTACTGAAATAGTTGAAATAGTTGACATGTTTAAGAATTGAAAAAATTGAAATAGTGGAAAGAGTGGAAAGAGTTGAAATAATGGATGAAAAGCAATTATTGATAGATCTGTCAAAACTTACTGACGGAGAACGCATTGAGATGAAAAAACTTGGGATCTTATCTGATGATAATAAAATTATTGAATCAGTTTATCCTTCAGTTCATAACGACCGGCCTCCGATTGAAAAACATTTGGTGCATGCTCCCCAGGTAATTAACGAAGCTTATGATTATCAGAAACCTTCATCCTTTTCCAGGGCATTGCGTCTTGATTTCGGTGGGCATAAAGTACTTCTCATCTCAGGAACAGCAAGTGTGAATGAAGAAGGCAAAGCAGAGCACGTTGGTGATTTTAAGGCACAGCTCTGGAGAACATACGTCAATATCACAAATCTTCTTGAAGCTGAAGGCATGACCTGGCATGATGTAGTTAGGACAACAAACTATCTGAGGGATATTGAAAGGGATTATGCAGAATTTAACAAAATACGAACTTCCTTTTATCAGTGGATGAATCTTGATCCTTTGCCTGCCAGTACCGGAATTCAGGCACGGCTTTGCTGGGAAACTCTCCTTGTTGAAATTGAAGTGTATGCCATCTGTAAATCAAATTAAAATCAAGATCATGAAACTTAATTGCAGAACATTATTAATTCTTGTACTTATTCTGAGTTCCATTACAAATTTATCTGGCCAGGATAAGAAACAAAACTATGGTAAGGCTCCTGATGAAATTTTCCCATATGATAAGTATGCAAAACCATATAAATATCATTTTCTGATACCTCTGGAATTTTATGGAGCAGGCCGCGAGTTAAAACCTCCGGTAAATCTTAAGGAAGTACGCATAGGTTTTCTTGGACCATTAAGTGGTTCTATAATGGTCACGCAGGGTAAACAGATGTTGCAGGGAGCTACACTGGCAATGGAAGAGGCAAACAAGCATGGAGGATATAAAGGACTTCCCTTTAAGCTGATGATACATAATGATGTCGGGCAGTGGGGTGCTGCAGCCAACGAAGTAGTCAAAATGGATGACGAGAAGGTATGGGCATTTTTAGGGTCAATTGATGATATTGTTTCGCACGTAGCCTTGCGAGCAGCATTAAAACTTGAGATTTTCATGGTGTGTACAGGGGACCCTGATCCTACTTTTACGGAAACAAACATACCCTGGACACTCCGCGTTATCAGTGATGATCGTCAGGGCATTTATGCATTAATCAACCAGATTTATAAGAAAGATGGTCACTCCAGGGTAGCAATTATCAGAACCGGAGCCCGGTATGGTCGGGTTGCATTCAAGATTTTTTCGGAAAATGCCACACGTGTTGGTCACCCTGTAATTATTGAAGAGAGATTCACTGATGGGGAAACAGATTTTAAAACCCAGCTGGAAAGAATCATGGTAACAAATCCGGATGCGATACTCATATGGGGGAATGCCAAAGAATCTGCACTTATTTTACAACAGGCGAGGTTGATAGGATTAAAGCAACCTATCTATGGTTCTGACAGGATGGTTAATCCTGAGTTCCTTAAAATTGCAGGAAATCTGGCTGATGGCATGGTAACAACCTGTCAGTATAACCCTGATAGCGATAACCCAAAGCTAAAAGCATTTAAAACCAATTATCTGAAAAGATTTGGTCAGGAACCGGATGTATTTGCTGCACATGCTTATGATGGTATGAACCTACTTATTGAAGCTATTAATAAGGCGGGCCTGAACCGTGTACTTATCCGCGATTTACTCACCGACCGGAAAACTTTTCAGGGTTATCCGGGGGTTACAGGTAACATCGAATTAGATGGGAGCTGGAATGAAATACGAGACATATTTATGGCTAAAGTAAATAAAGGAAAGTTTGAGTTTACAGCGGCCCCTCCTTTGGATATGAAACAGAAAACAGGCAGTTCAACAGGATATTATTAATCTGAAAAGGAAATAGATGATGGAAACAAATCCATGCAATAAACCCATAAACGGCGAATCTTCCATTCCATCAAGAGTGAGTCGAAAGACAAAACCCGATGACACAATAGTGAATGTTAATGGAGTTAAGGTAGGGGGTTCTGAAATTGTGATTATTGCGGGACCATGTGCCGTTGAGAGCCATGAACAGCTGTTCGAAACTGCCAGATCAGTAAAGGCAGGCGGGGCAAGGATTTTAAGAGGTGGAGCTTTCAAACCACGCTCTTCGCCGTATAACTTTCAGGGACTGGGAGAAGAAGGGCTGAAACTTCTTGGTATTATAAGAGTTGAGACAGGTATGCCTGTTGTCACAGAGGTAATGGATACCCGGCAGGTTGAACTCGTGGCTTCATATGCTGATATGATACAGATCGGTTCACGCAATATGCAAAACTATCCGCTTCTTAAGGAGGCGGGTTTGTGCCGGAAACCGGTTTTGCTGAAGCGGGGTATGATGGCAACTATCGAAGAGTATTTAATGGCAGCTGAATATATCCTAACTCAGGGCAACGAACAGGTTATTCTATGTGAGCGGGGTATTCGTACTTTTGAAACATCCACCAGAAATACACTCGATCTGAGCGCCGTTCCTATGTTGAAACGGCTCACTCATCTTCCTGTAATCGTTGATCCAAGTCACGGAACTGGTCTAAGGTGGATGGTGCCTGCAATGGCAAAGGCTGCTGTAGCTGTAGGTGCAGACGGTCTCATAATGGAGGTTCATTATAAACCTGAAGAGGCAATTTGTGACGGTTACCAATCACTTAATCTGGATGAATTCGGACAATTGATGTCGGATCTGAAAAAAATAGCCGTTGCAGTCGGAAGAAACATTTCACTACAAAAACCTGCTACAGTCTAATTGCAGATTGTATCATTTGATGAGATTACTGAAACTATTATTACCGGTATGCTCCGTATTAGTACTTCTTGTACTTATTACCAGGGATGTGCATGCCATCCAAAAACCTGATGGGTCAGGAACGACGATAAAAATCGGGCTGTTAATCTCTGAAAATAACTCCCTGGCTGCAAGACACGGTGCTGAAATGGCTATCCTGAAAGCCAATGAAAAGGGAGGGTTAAATGGCAAGCCTTTCCAGTTGGTTGTGCGTTCTATGGAGGGTCCATGGGGAACTGGCTCAAAGGAAGCAGTAAACCTTATATTTGAAGAAAATGTTTGTGCGATATTGGGTTCTCATGATGGAAGAAATGCCCATCTTGTTGAACAGGTTACCACCAAAGCACGGATAGTTTTTTTGTCTGCCTGGGCAAGTGACCCTACTCTTTCTCAGGCTTTTGTACCCTGGTATTTCAGCTGTGTACCAACCGATCTTCAGCAGGCTGATGCATTAATTGAAGAAATTTACAATAAAAGAAAAATTGGAAAAATAGCAGCTGTTTCAGATAATAGTTACGATTCTAAACTTGCACTGGAAAGCTACATTAAAAGAACAAAACTAGCTGGCAAAGAAAGTCCATTGCAGTTATTCTATGATAATCCGACACTAGACTTTAATAGTATAATTGATCAGATCAGTAAAGCTGGCGTCAGAGGTATTATTCTGTTTGTGAAACCATCAGCTGCATCGAGATTCATTCAGCAATTTGAACAAAGGAAAATGAATCAACCGGTTTTTGGTACCTTATCTCTTCTAAATGAAGACGAATCTTCAGATCGTGACCTTAAATATTATGAGAATATCGTATCAGTTTCTTTCGGAAACATGTCGGGGTCAAAGAGTTTAGCCTTCCGGGAAGAGTTTCAGAAAACCTATAGTCAATTACCAGGTGCAGTTGCAGCATATTCCTTCGATGGCATGAGTTTACTTATTGATGCAATCAGAAATGCCGGACCTGATCGTGAAAAGATACAAAAAGCCCTGGCAAAAATACATTTTGAAGGCGTCACTGGAGCGATTCAGTTTGATGATAAAGGAAAACGAATGGGTACTCCCGGTATGATGGAAATAAAAAACGGCATTCCGGTTGCGGTTGAAAGATAAAACTACGGTTTAAGTGGCTTTTATTTCTTAATTTTGATGTAATGAACCTTCCCGAAAAAATTCACTTATGATGAAGAATATTAACATTTTCTTACTGATTGTCCTCTGCTCCTCTTTTCTGTTTAGTTGTAAGGAAACTGCAAAAGACACCAAGCAAAAATCAATTGAATTAATGACAACCCAAACCATGGGTCTTGCATATCTGGAAGAGTTTAAACTTGACGAAGCTGAAAAAGAATTTTTAAAATTCATCAAACTCGCACCCCATGAAAAACTTGGATATGCTAACCTGGGATTGGCATACTTAAGAATGGGTAAATATCCTGAAGCAAAAAAACAGCTGTTTGAAGCTATTAAGATTGAGCCTAAAGATCCTGATATAAGGTTACTGCTGGCAACAGTTTACCAGATGAATGACGAACGTGAAAAAGCCATTTCGGAACTCAAAGAGGCTCTAAAATTTGCCCCGGACCATATTAAAATACTATATGATCTGACAGAATTATATTCTGCAGGATCAGATGAGGAATCTCAACAACAACGAAAGAATTTCCTGCTTCAAATGGTTGAAAAAGCTCCGGGAAATCTTGTCCCACGACTTAGTCTTACCGAGATATACATCCATAACGGAGAGACCGATAAAGCGACGGAACAGTTGGAAATTATTCATAAACAATTTCCGGAATTTCCGAAGGAAGCTATCGATTATTACAATAAAACCCTCTCATTACTGAAAAAACCGGATAAGGAAAATGCGATTATTCAATTCACAATTTTCCATAATTATCTTAAGGTCACCTCACCATATCAGGCAGGTATTATGGACCTAAAAGGGCCGGGCGGGTCGTTGATTGGTTTTCCTCTTATTACTTATGATCAGCAGCCTACTTCTTCATCAGGCGAAAATAAATCAATCCTTGATGCAATTAAATTTACCGACGCTACAGCATCTGCCGGTTTAAATATTGTCCCGGCTAACATTGATGATAAGAATACAGAATTCCGATATTCCACCCATGTGGAAGCAGCAGATTATGATAGTGATGGAGATGTGGATCTCTATGTGGGAAGCTACGATCAGGCAGCCTCAACCTATAAGCATTACCTCCTTAATAATGAAATGGGCAGGTTTAAAGATGTTTCAGAAGAAGCCGGAATAAAACATTCTGGTAAGGAATCATCGGCGACATTTGCCGATTATGACAACGATGGATTTCTCGACCTTTATATAGTGAAGGAAGGTGGAGACATATTATACAGAAATGCCGGGAAAGGAGTTTTTGAAGATGTCACCAACAAAGCACAGATTGGCAGCAAAACAGGGGGAAACAAAGCTTTATTCTTCGATATGGATCATGACGGAGATCTTGACTTATATGAAACAAGGTCAAATTCAAATCTGATGTTCCGGAACAATGGTGATGGCACTTTTCAGGAGCAGGCAGAAAAAATGGGATTGTCGTGTAAGAATGCAAATAGCCGTGAAGCAGCTTTTGGCGATTTTGATGACGACGGTGACATTGACCTGTTTGTAGCAAATGAGAATGCCGGCAATAACTTATTTTCAAATCAACGACAGGGATTTTATAAGGATATTACTGAAGAAAGCGGACTTAGAAGTAACGGAGGTTCCGGTGCAGTAGCCGTGGGAGATTACAATAATGACGGATTTCTTGACCTCTTCATTTCATCAATTAATGGAGGTGACCATGAACTATTCCGGAATAAGGGTAATGGCAGTTTTGAACCGGTAAAGAATTCAAAAGAGATGTTCTCTGCAATGCAACACATTAAAGCTTATGATGCCAGGTTTTTTGATTTTGACAATGATGGATTCCAGGATCTTATTATAGCAGGTGAATCTGAAGAAAAAGGTGGTCGCGGTATATTTCTTTATCATAATGACGGGAAAGGAAATTTTGAAGATGTATCCAGACTTTTGCCTGAAGAGCCCAAATCAGGGAGACAAATAACTTTATTTGATTATAATGATGACGGTGATCTGGATATGGTGATTGCCGGTTTACACGGAGGTATTACTCTTTTACGAAATGATGGCGGCAATAATAACCATTATGTAAAGATGAAACTTGTAGGCTTAAGAGCCGGAAGTGCTAAGAATAATCATTTTGGGATTGGGGCAAAAGTTGAAATGCGCGCAGGTGATCTTTACCAGACGTTAGTGGTAACTGACCAGAATATACATTTCGGGTTGGGAAACCGGTCAAAAGCTGATGTAATAAGAATCACCTGGACAAATGGGGTGCCGCAGAATATATTTTCACCTGGTACCGATCAGGCGCTGATTGAGGCACAGACACTGAAAGGATCATGTCCGTTTCTCTTCACATGGAATGGAAATGAATTTGTATTTGTAAAGGATGTAATGTGGAGAAGTGCACTCGGTATGCCACTGGGAATTATGGGAGGCAATACTGCATACGCATTCCCTGATGCATCTGATGATTATATAAAAATTCCCGGTGACTTATTGAAACCCAGGAAAGGACTATATTCTGTTCAGCTGACATCAGAACTATGGGAGACAATGTTCTTCGATAAGGTACAACTTGTTGCTGTAGATCATCCTGATTCAGTTGATATTTTCGTTCCTGAACAGTTTTCTCCACCACCTTTCCCCGGCAATAAGCTATTCCAGGTTAAAGAAAAACATATCCCGGTAACTGCAAAGGATTCACAGGGAAATGACGTTCTTTCTTTCATTGTTCTGAAAGATGATAAGTACCTGGCTGATTTCAAACCTGATAAATACCAGGGAGTTACAGAAATGCATGACCTGATTCTTGATCCGGGTGAGGTGGGTAAAAGTAAAAATTTGTTCCTGTTTTTGAATGGCTGGATATTTCCGACTGATGCCAGTATTAATGTTGCTATCGCACAATCCTCCGGTTTGAAAGTGATCCGTCCCTTTGTACAGGTAATTAATAGTAAGGGTGAATGGGAAACAGTTATTGATAATCTGGGCTTTCCTATGGGAAAGGATAAAACAGTAATTGCTGATCTTTCAGCCAAATTCCTGTCGGGGGATCACAGGATCAGGATCAGGACAAATATGGAGATTTACTGGGATTATATCTTCTTTTCAGATAATATTTCAAACGGTCCGGTCATTTCAACTGTACTTAATCCTGTATCCGCTGATTTGCATTACAGGGGATTTTCACACAGCTACAGAAAAGGCGGACGATATGGACCTCATTGGTTTGAATATTCAAATGTTGATAAGAGTAAGAAATGGCGCGATTTGTCAGGGAATTATACACGCTATGGTGATGTATTGCCGCTCCTTACTGAATCGGATAACAAATATATTATATCAAATGCAGGTGATGAAACATCGATTGAGTTTGATTCTAAAATATTACCGGAATTAAAGAGTGGATGGAAAAGAGATTTTCTTATTCATAGCGTAGGCTGGGTGAAGGATGGCGATATAAACACGGCTCTCGGAAGCACAGTTTTACCGCTTCCGTTCCATGGAATGAAAAGTTATCCTCCTGCTGAAAATGAGATATATCCTAAAGATGCTGAACACCAGGAGTATCTTAAAGAATATAATACCAGAGTAGTAACGTCAGAGGATTTTCGTAATGCAATAAAAAAATAGTGATTGGAAATCCATTAGCTGCAAAGAACGCAAAGTTAAAAATCAGGTAATCATTTCTTTGCGACCTTCGGTTTTAAATCTTTGCGAACTTTGCGGTTAAATAGTTTTCTTAAATCAAAAACTTGATTTAAAATAAAAGAGATACCAAATAAATGATGAAAATGACGTTTACAGGTTTTTTATTTCTCCTGTTATTGATGTTTGTGACTATTGAATCATCAGCACAGAAAAATAATATAGTATTTACAGATATAACAAAAAAGGCTGGAATTACTTTCAAATATACCTTCGGAGACGACTCATACAAGAATATAATCGAGAGCAGCGGGTCAGGTATTACAATTTTTGATTATAACAACGATGGGTTAATGGATCTGTACCTTATGAACGGAACATACCTTGAAGGCATATCTGATCCTGATGGGAAAGTGTATAAAAATTCACATAACGAACTATATAGAAATAACGGCAATGGATCTTTTACGGAGGTTTCTGCAGTTGCCGGCGTAGGTGGTCACCAATGGAGCATGGCTGCGGGTGCGATTGATCTCGACAACGATGGTTATCAGGATCTTTATGTATTGAATTTTGGCCCAAATGTTTTCTATCATAACAACGGTAACGGAACATTCAAAGACATTACAACTTCATTAGGTCTTAGCGGACCTGATAAGTTAAATGGGTTTACAAAGTGGAGCATTGGAGTCTCATTCTGGGACTTTAATATTGATGGAAGACTTGATGCAATGGTCGGCAACTTTCTGGCATTTGACCCGGCATATGTTTCTCCGTCAGCACCAAATATGATGCCAAGTCCTACAGAGTATAATGGTCAGGCATCAATGCTGTATGAGCAGCAACCGGATGGAAAATTTGTTGATGTCACAAAAAAAAATAATCTATACTATCCTGATTCAAAATGCATGGGATTAACAGTATTCGATTATAATGATGACGGCAATCTTGATATCTTTCAGGCAAATGATCATCAGCTGAATTTCCTTTTCAGAAATGACAACGGAATTTATAAGGAAGTTGCCGTGGAAAGTGGGGTGGCTGCAAATAGTCAGGGAAAAGGAACAGGCTCTATGCATGGATCAATTGGTGATGTTGATGGAGATGGATTGATTGATATCCTTGTTTCAGACCTTGATTACGGAGCTCTTTATAAAAATATGGGTAATGGTTTGTTTGTTGATATAACTGAGGAAAGTGGTGTTGCAGCTGCTATGGCAGGTAAGAGCAGCTGGGGTGCACAGTTTTTTGATTATGACAACGACGGGGACCTCGATATAGTTGCTGCAAATGGAACTGCTGAGGAACTAATACTTCAATATCCTTTATTGCTAGAAAATGATGGGAAAGGGCATTTTAAGAATGTCGGAAAAGACCATGGTGCTTATTTCTCAACCAAACGTTCAGGCCGGAGTTTAGCTGTATGGGATTTTGACAATGACGGAGACCTCGATATTATTATTTCTCATCTGGACAAGAATGGAACACCGGTTCTCCTGAGAAATGATGCGGGAAACAGCAATCATTGGCTTGGATTGACACTTAAAGGGAAGAACGGACCAGCATCTGCAATAGGGGCAAAAGTGACTATTACATATGGTGGAAAAAAGCAGGTTATGGTAAATCAATGGGCAACAAGCTATCTCTCCAACAATGATCCGAGGATACATTTCGGACTGGGTCAGCAAAAACAGATCGACCTTCTTGAGGTCAACTGGTCGGATGGGAATAAGGAAGTATATAAAAATATTGATTGCAACCGTTATATAACAATATTAGAGGGAACAGGGATTGTAACAAAATAATATAGCATGTAGATACGCCCAAGTAGAGACGCCCAAGTTGGGCGTCTCTACAACAAACAATTTGAAATCAATAAAATTTTAAAAACCAATTATATGAATAATCAATATGTAAGTCAGGTTGTGGATCTCACAAATCCGGAGAAGAATGTCATTTATAATATGACACACGAGGAAGCCGTCAATATTGTAAGACTGGGTAATGTCGAAGCTATCCGAAAGATTGACGGACAGTTTTCACTTGTTTCGGTCGAAGGTAAAACAATCAGAATGGCAAGATCAATCGGACGACCAATACGTTATTTCATAGCTAAACGGCCCGCCGGCCCCGAACTCGTTATCGCTGAACGTATTGATGTAATTTATGATTATCTTAAAAAGGAAGGTCTTGATCATCAGTTTCATCCCTCTTATACAAGGATGGCTCCTGCCCACTACATTACTAAAATTGAACTTCTGGGTTGTCCTGATCCAAATCCGGTTTATGAGCGCTTCTTCACTCCTGAACGCAACAAACTTTCAAGTGATGATCCGGCACGGATAGGTGAAAAATATATTGGAACTTTGTATAATGAAATAATAAAGTGGCTGCAGTTCCGTGCTAAATCGGGTCCGGTTGGTGTAACCTTTTCTGCCGGAATTGACAGCGGTTCGGTCTTCTTACTTACCTACCATGCACTTAGAGAACTTGGTGAAAGTCCTTCAAGACTCAAAGCTTTTACACTATCAATTGACGGGGATGGAGATGATTTACTCCAGGCCAGAAAATTTCTGGAAGCGCTGAATCTCGGATTATTCCTTGAACCCATTGAAGTGAATTACTCATCATTGGATTGGAGGAAAGCAGTGAAAGTGGTCGAAGATTATAAAGCTCTTGATATTCAGTCCGCAACAATGAATTTATCACTTCTGCAGGGAATCCGTT
This sequence comes from Bacteroidales bacterium, assembly GCA_017882305.1. Classification (GTDB taxonomy): domain Bacteria; phylum Bacteroidota; class Bacteroidia; order Bacteroidales; family VadinHA17; genus LD21. The sequence goes on from JADGPU010000005.1 coordinate 24,248, forward strand.
CACGTTACCCGGAATGGAAATATATTATTGATGGAGACGGTGGCGATGAAAACCTGAAAGATTATCCCATAGAGGAAAATCCTGAATTAACTATTCGAAGTGTACTGAATAATTTGATGTTATATCATGAGGGCTGGGGAGTAGAATCGATTAAACATTCTTTAACCTATTCCGGTGGACTTAGCAGAGGATATATGCGAACCTTTGCCACAGGAGATATGATGGGTTTTGAAGGATTCAGCCCTTATACTTTACCAAATGTGATAGAAATATCAGAGGGTATTCCCTATATTGATATAACAAAATGGGATCATCAAAAGCTCTATGACCTTAAGGGACAAATAGTTTCTGCAGGAGTTAAGGCAGTTACCGGAATGGAAATGCCTGTTTTTCAGAAAAGGCGCTTTCAGCATGGTGCAACATCCGATCAGGACTTCAGCAGGCATTTCCCTGAGAAAGAAATCGCCTACAGGAAAGAGTTTCTTTCAAGCTATGAATGAAGATCCAGTTTTACTGACCAATGACCAGTGGATAATCTCCAGGAGGGGAAACAAAAATATTGTTGACCCTCAAAGGCCCTATGGATGGCTGGTAGAAAAAGAACGAACCACTTCAGGGAAAATTGAAGATACAGGAATCATTTTTCTGACTAACAGGGAATGCTCCTTTCATTGCCTGATGTGTGATCTGTGGAAAAACACAACAGATGAATCCGTTGCTATCGGTTCGATTCCAAAACAGATTGGATGGGCATTGGAACAAATGCCAGATATTAAATATCTTAAACTCTATAACAGCGGAAGTTTCTTTGATGCAAGGGCTATTCCTGAGGACGACTATCAGGAAATTGCGTCACTCTTAAAAAATCTCGAAACAGTAATCGTTGAATGTCATCCGAGGCTCGTTAACAATAAATGTCTGAATTTCAGGGATATGCTAAAACCTGATTTGCATGTTGCCATGGGACTGGAAACTGTACATCCTGAGATTCTCCGGAAACTGAATAAGCAGATGACAGTAGGGGATTTCAGGAATTCTGTAAGATTTCTTTCAAAACATGGCGTACATTCAAGGGCATTTATTCTGCTCAGGCCTCCACTGCTCTCCGAATCAGAAGGCATTTATTGGGCTGAACGTTCAATCGACTTTGCATTCGATTCCGGGGTTGAGTGTTGCACTATTATTCCTGTCAGGGCAGGAAACGGGGCAATGGATTTTTTAATGGAAAAAGGTGACTTTAGCTTGCCTGATATTCACTCTCTTGAAACAGTTCTTGAATACGGAATAGGGTTAAAAACAGGTCGTGTATTTGCAGATGTCTGGGATATGGGTCTATTTTCTTCTTGCAAAAAATGTATTGATAAAAGAACCAATCGTATAGTCGCGATGAACCAGAGCCAGGAAATAGTCAATGCGGTTGAATGTGAATGCAATCACATATTAAGATAAAAGATAAAAGTAAAAAGACAAAAGTGAAAAACAACTTTTAACATTGACTCTAAACGCTAAACGCTTAACTAGTTGACCGGGTACCCAGGACCCAGCAACATTTGGAATAAATAGAAACTTAGATGTTTATAATGGGTTTTGTTTCGTAGCTGATCTCTTCCTTTTTATAATATACTCTTTCGAGAAAAAGTCCGCTTGGAGGAGCAGTAAGTTTCGCAGGAAGATCTGTTTTCAGTCTGAAAAATGTGGCAACATCGGCTGGAGAGAGTTTACCTCTTCCGGCTTCAACCAGTACACCAGTCATACGTCTGACCTGCTTCCATAGAAAATGAGAGCCAACAACGTGAAAAACAAGCATATTACCAAAGTCATTAACTTTTGCGTGTAAAATCTCAACTTTGGTTGACGACTGTTCTGCATCCTCGTCAGTAAAGTACCTGTAGTCTTTCAGTCCGGGAAAATATTTTGCAGCTTCATTCATCAGATTAATATCAAGCGGATCTTTTATCCACCAGACAAATTTCTTTCCGAAAGCAGTACGTCTTCTGCTTATCTGGTAAATATAACTCCTGGCATTTGCATCATGTCGTGCATGAAATTTCGGATGGGCCTCTTCAACATTGATAATACATATATCAGGTGGCAACCTGTCGTTAATACCGTATTTTATTTTCAATGGCATAAGATCAGTTTCAACATCCAGGTGTGCAACCTGTCCCGATGCATGAACACCCCCATCAGTTCTCCCTGCCCCGAAAATATCAATCTCTTCATTTTTAAATAATTCTCTGCATGCATCCAGTATCTCTCCCTGAATTGTTTTACCACCCTTCTGCATCTGCCAGCCCGAGTAACGTGTACCGTCATACTCTATTGTCAATTTGAATCTGCTCATGATATCTATATTAGCTGTGTAAATGTAAGAAAAATAGTCTTGGAGTCTTGAAGTCTCTGTGGCCCTCTTTGATTCTTTGTGTATCTCTGTGACAGTTCTTAAAAGACCTCCATGGAATTACCTTCTATAATCCGAACATTATTAACATCACACTGTTTGTCTGATAGATTTAGTATTTTTGTGAAGAAAGGAATTACATTAATTACCCGATTTCCGGAACAATGAAAAACAAATACATGAATCCTTACATGGCTGGTACTATGTTGGGGATAGTTCTGCTTCTGGCGATGTTCCTTGCTGGCCGGGGTCTGGGTGCCAGTGGCGGTATCAAATACTGCGTAGTCTCAATTGTCGGAGCTGTTGATCGTCCACACGCAGATGGATCAATCTATTACAGCAAATATTTTGAAAATGGGAAGAAGCCTTTGAAGAACTGGCTTGCAATAGAAATATTCGGAGTAATTGCAGGAGGTTTTTTATCGGGAGCACTCTCTAAGAGACTTAAGTTTAAAATTGAAAAATCTCCAAATATTTCGAACACCAGACGATTGATCTTTGCTTTCCTGGGCGGTGTATTTTTTGTGTATGGTGCCCAGCTGGCGCGCGGATGTACTAGTGGCGCCGCTCTTTCAGGGATGGCAGTTCTTTCTGTTGCCGGATTTGTTACAATGGTTGCAATTTTCGGTTCTGCCTATCTCTTTGCATGGTTCTTCAGGAAAAACTGGATATAATATGGGACCAATATCATCATTATTCACAATGCCGGAATGGCTTGATTTGCTTATCGCACTGCTGATTGGCATTGGTTTTGGATTTTCGCTTGAACAAGCTGGTTTCTCTTCAAGCCGTAAACTTGCAGGAATGTTCTATGGATATGATGCCACAGTAATCAAAGTTTTTTTTACTGCTGCGATTGTTGCACTTATCGGATCACAGCTGTTGAGTTACTTCGGATTACTTAACCTGAATCTTGTATTTGTTAATGAGTTTTATGTTGCTGCTTCAATCGTTGGCGGAATTATAATGGGGGCCGGCTTTATTATGGGTGGATTTTGTCCCGGTACTGGGTTATGTGCACTTTCTATCGGGAAGATTGATGCGATGATCTTTTTCCTTGGCGGACTTACCGGTGCATTCCTTTTTGCTGAAACATATCCGTTTATACAGAACCTGGCAAATGGGTCATACAAAGGACCGGTTAAAATTAATGAGGTAATGGGTATTTCACCCGGTTTATTTACTTTTCTTCTTATAATTGCAGCAATTGCAATGTTCTGGCTTGCAGAGGTTGCTGAAAAGAAATTTGCGCGACCCGATATAACCAACGAAATTTAAATATTAAAGAGATGAACAGCAGAGTAAAATTTTCAGTTGGACTTTTAGGTCTGGGGATTATCCTTGCTTTGTTACCACTTTCCGGAAGCAGGTCTTTTACAGTCAGGCCTCAAAAACTCCTGTCTGAAGTTCTCAATGACAATACTTATTTTACGGCTGATCAGGTAGCAAGGTTCATAACAGATGAAGATAGTTCTGTTCAGATTATCGATCTCAGAACACCTGAAGAATTCAGAGAGTTGAATATCCCTGGCTCAATAAATGTTCCTTATAGTAAACTTCTGGAAAATGACCCTGGTAGTTTTCTTAATAATGGAAAGACCAGAAATATATTCTACTCTAACGGCGACTTTGATTCCAATTATGCACTTGCAATTGTAAGGGGATTAAATCTTAAAAACACTTTTGTCATGAAAGGTGGTCTGAATGAATGGTTCAACACCGTAATGAACAGCAATTTTACCGGAGAAAGGATATCAGCAAGAGAAAATGCATTGTTTGAAACCAGGACAAGAGCAAAAAAGATGTTTAATGAAATGAATAGTATGCCGGATAGCCTGAAATTGAAATTCATCCGGTCGAAACATACAGCTGCAAAAAAACTCGATGGGGGATGTGAGTAGGGACGACCGTTAAGAAATTGCCCGGGGGCAATTTTAGGGAGGAGCCTGACTGCAGGGTAGGCAGAAATCAGAAATCAGGAATCAGGAATAAGAATTTATGGAATTAATAAAAAAAAATAAAGTCGTAATAGCCATTTTTCTAATTTTATTGGTTCTGATTCTTATCAGATCATCGGGTTTGAACCATTTCAAAAATGATGCAAAAAAATGGGCTGAACCATCCTTAAAACAATCAAATAGAATAACCCTGGATCAGGCAGGATCACTTTCAGGTAAAAGCCTGATAATCAATCTTGATAAAGATGTCAGCGGGATAAGAGAGCTAACAAGTGATGCACAAAATATACCTGCTGATTCAGTTCTGAGTAAAAAACATGTTACTACAATTATGAAACATGATGGTCCGGTAGTGCTATTTTCTTCGGAGCCGGGTTTATCAGCTAGAATATGGATGATACTCAGTCAGATGGGGTGCATGAATATTTATATTCTCACCAATAACGCTGACAATGAGGTCTTTAAATACAAATTCCGGCCAGATACTTTATTTAACTGACCGGAATTATTAGTTTCAGAATAGTCAGAAAGGCTATTTTACCACCTCAAAATCATTCACATCTGCCGATGAAAAAGGAAGCCACGATAACGAGGTTCTCTGTTTAACCATTTTATTGTACATAAAACCATTGTTACCATATTTCAGTGTATGTGCATCATAACCAAACAGACGCAAATAAGCAGTAGCAAATCCTGAGTTGTGACCTGTTCCGCAATAAACTACCACAGGTTTATCAACCGGAATAGAGGCCATCTCATCTGTATATCCCAAAGTACCTTCTGGTTTATATCTTACAGATCCGGGTATATGTCCATCCTCATATTTATCTTTCCGGTCCAGATTTATTATATAATACTTTTGGGGATTGCTAAACACCTCATCAGCTGATATCAGGATATCTGTTGTTCCTTCTTCAAACAACCTCCGGAATCTTGCTGCTCCAATCTCAGGTCCTGTCATTAGTCCTGTTTTGAGCTCGGGCATAACAAGCAAAGAAGGTCTCTCATTTACAGTATTTTCAAGTTTAGTTTCGTACTTTCCGGAAACTCCTTTTAGCCATCCATCCTGGGCATATTTGTTATTCCATACGCTCATTCCCCATCGCATAGAATAGACATTACCATATCCCATCAACCTTAACAGGCATGTTGCATAACTCGATACCTGGCCATCTTCACTTACTATAATTATCTTGTCATATTCAAATGGTTTAATTCCGGTTTCAAAAAAGGATGGCACTTCCTCAAATTTCTTATTTACTGCACCTTTGATGTGCCCTTCACTAAATTGTTTTGGAGACCGTATATCTACAACAAGCATATTTTTACCCAGACTTTCATTTACTATTGAGGCTTTGATAAGCGATGGGAATACTTTACTATTTACATAATCACCATTCTCCTTAAGATCTTTTAATAATAGTGCAGTCTCATTCCCGATTGCAACAGATTTATTAACCTCCTGAACCACATCATGCTGCTTACTCTCTGTTTTTTTACCTTTGCATCCGGTGACCAGAAGTATGCAAAGGAGCAGAAAAGAGAATATTGAAAAATAATGTCTCTTCATATCAATTCTATTTCTTGGCAGTTAAGTTAACCGCAACTTTGTCCTTGTCGAAGGAAAGGGTTTCGGTACGATTACCGAGATCGTCATATTTGTAAGCAGTAACTGCAACTCCATTATCAGGACTGTTGATTAAATTCCCGTTTTTATCTATATTTTTAAGTTCAACAATAGCGCCATGACTATCGTATGAAGACTGTGTTACAGGAATCAACTTACCACCAACATACTCATTATCCTGGTCGAATACCCTTGTTTCAATTAAATAACCATTCTCATCATACTTACTTATGCGTTTTGACCATCCCCAGTAAAGATTTGACATCTGACCTGTAACATTAAAAACTGAAAAGTTTTCAAGGTCACCATACTGATTTGGAGTGAAAGTGAAATAAGAAACTCCGATATCACCGCAGTTTTCTGCCGTACAGTTATAGAGTGTATCAGCTTTAAAATTTGCCATTCGTGTCGTATATCCTTTGTCATTGTATGTAAACCTGAGTTCATAGAACGGGCAGAAAGGGTTCATAACAGTTTCTTCTCCTTTAAGATTGTAACGGAGTTCCCTTACCATCCCATCAGGAAGAACGGTCCATGTCCATGAATGGATCTTATTCCTGTTTTCAATCATTGATCCGTCTTTTCCTAAGAACATTAAGCCTACCCTGTTCCCATTTGAATCGAGTGCATATTCTGCAGCAAATATCCCAGTTGATTCTATCGGTTCGTTATCCTTATTAAAAAAATGTTTTATCTGCTTACCATTGATATATTCATAGGTAATTTTTGCAGCTCCCTGCATTGAAGAATAACCAAGAAGAACATTATTACGGACAAATTCTACTGATAAAAGGTGCCCTGATTTATCATAGGTAAATTTGTAGCTGTTTATAGTCTTTGCCTGATCGGCAGTTAACAGATGGGTTCCTTTTTCAATATCATAAGGTGTTTCACTGAATTGGAGGTTCCTGTAATATTCCACACCAGTATGCATGTTTTTATTCTTCGCGTTACCCGTACAGGAAACAATACCAATCCCAAGCACAATTGTCAGGATTAACGGAATAATCAGTTTGCTTAATTTCATATTCTTAACTTTTTTGGTTTAAATTAATTATCAAAATTATTGATTATTTGAATCTGGATTATGATTCCAATAGACAATTTAACAAATAAAATGAGTAAATGTTTAAAATTGGTACGCGGTGCACGGCATGCAATACACGGTAAAGGGTACCGCAAACCGCAAGCCACACACCATATACCGCTGTTATGACTATATTTGTTTAATATTAGTAAAATTCTAAAATGAAAAAGGTCCTTCGTACTGTTCTGGTTATTGCCGGAAGCATTCTCTTTCTGCTGGCAGTGCTTTTAATTACTGTTCTGATTAATAGTCCTGGTGAGCCCAGTCCATTTCTGGATCTGAATGGTAAAAAAATTCCCGGAAGTATTGCTGCAATTGAAACTGTGAACATAAATGGACTGAATCAGAGAATGATAATACGTGGAAGAGATACCACAAAACCGGTATTGTTGTATCTTCATGGCGGACCAGGGGATCCGGAGTATCCATTTGTAAGACAGTTTAATTCAAGTATTGAGGATCTGTTTGTTGTTTGTTACTGGGATCAGCGTGGCGCAGGCCTGTCATATTCAAAAGATATTCCTGCTGAGACAATGACTCTTAAACAATTTGTTGAAGATGCCGGAAAGGTTTCAGAATATCTTATCCAAAAATTTAATCGAAAAAAAATATATCTCCTGGGACATTCCTGGGGAACTATGCTGGGTTCATTTACTGCTAACAAATATCCTGAATACTATTATGCATTTATATCTGTCGGACAAGTTGGGGATCAGGTCCGTTCAGAAAATATTTCGTATAATTTTGTTCTGTCCCGGGCAAAGGAATTAAAGGACAGTAAAGCAATCCGGATTCTCGAAAAAATAGGGCCTCCTCCATATTCAGATCCAAGGGAGGCTATCAACAAAATGCTTATAGAAAGAAAGTACGTCATAAGGTATGGAGGGGCCATTAAAAAAGGGAAATTTTACCAGGAAGCAGTAAAACCCCTATTTTTTTGCAAGGAATATACTTTAAAAGATAAGATTAACTATTTAAAAGGGATGAAGTTTACAAAAGACTATTTATGGGATGTAATAATGAAGACAAATCTCTTTAAAGCTATTCCATCTCAAAAGATTCCTGTCTACATATTACAAGGCACGTCTGATTACCAGACCTCCTATATCATAGCAAAAGAGTACTTTGATACACTTCAGGCACCTGTGAAGATGTTCTACTCTTTTGAAAATTCAGCTCATTCCCCGATATTTGAAGAACCTGAAAAATTTGAAATGATATTAAAGGAAATTCTTTTGGAACAACAAAAGGATGGAAAGTAATAATGTCTAAATTTGCAATCATTTAAAATTATTACTTCATGGATCAGTTCAACAATCACCCTCTTTACCGCAGACATAATATTGACAGTGCTATGAACTCATTATGGGAGTTTTATAAAAAGAAATTCCTATCATTATTCATTATGTCACTTGTAATGTCTCTCATAATTCAATATACTTCAACCCTGGTAAATATGAAGGAACTTTCTTCAATCACTGATCCGATGGTTTTGCTCGGAAAAATTAAGGGTTTTCTCCTCCCGATTCTGTTAATCTCTCTGATAAATCTTCTCTTTGCAACTATACTTCAGTACTATGTAATATTCAACCCGATAAACAATGAGAATACGATTTTTACTTCAATAGTTAAATCCCTGAAGTATTTTATCCCGTATCTTATTATGATGGTGCTCCTGGCATTCGCAGGTTCCATAGCTATTATTCTGGGGATATTTGTACTCATCGTCGGTGCATTCTTTGCGATGTTATATGTAGTGACCCTTTATCTTTTCATATTACCTGTAATGATGGTTGAAGAAACAAATATTGGCTCTACTATCACCAGAATAATAAAACTTACTCATAAAAACTTCTGGTCGAATATAGGCTGGGTAAGCGTTTTTATTGTAATTATGTTAGTTATATCTGTAATCTTCTCCGGAATTATACTAATTCCTTTTACTGGGAGTTTTATAAAGACAATTGTAAATCCGGAGGACGCCTCTAAACTGGTTGATGTTACGACAAAGCCTATGTTCATCATCCTGTCTTCAATAATAAGTGCTCTAACGCTTCCCATAATGCCAATATTTGCCTGTATTCTGTATTTCCGTGGGAAGGCAGGAGAAGAGCAAATCCAGTCGATCCCAACTTTAGATCCTGAAGATAGCAGAGTCAAAGTTGAAGACTTGTACGCTAAACCATATTCAGATGATCATCCGGATAATCCGGAAAAGAAAGACTAATTGTCTTGCGACCTGGGGCCACTAGACAATTATAGGTCGTTCTCCCCCTTCACATACCCGAAATTCGCGAGTATTCCTCCATCTACATATAAGATATGTCCATTAACAAAATTACTGGCTTTGGAAGCCAGGAATAGTGCTGCATTAGCCACATCCTCTGGTTCTCCCCATCTGCCTGCCGGTGTGCGGGTCATTACAAGATCATTAAAAGGGTGCCCGTTTTCACGTAATGGAGCTGTTAGTGAAGTTGCAATATAACCCGGACCAATACCATTGATCTGAATATTATATTTTGCCCATTCACAGGTCATATTCTGAGTCAGAAGCTTCAGGCCTCCTTTGGCCGAAGCATATGCTGATACTGTATTCCTTCCATATACACTCATCATGGAACACATATTAATGATCTTTCCGCTGTGCTTGTCAATCATCTTAGGCACAACCCGTTTGGAAACTATTAAAGGAGCAATAAGGTCAACATCAATTATCTGCTTGAATTCAGATATAGTCATATCCAGTATTGGTATCCTCTTAATGATCCCTGCATTATTTACAAGTATATCAACCGAACCAATACTTTTTTCGATCAAAGAAATTCCTTTATCTACTTCATGCTCATCGGTAACATTGAATTTCAGGGTAAAAACATCCAACCCTTCATTTTTAAATGCCTCCTTACAACTGTGAAGCTTTTCATCATGGTGATCATTGACACATACTTTCGCACCCGCTCTGGCCAATAATATACCTATCGCGAGTCCAATCCCATGTGTACCGCCTGTGACAAGTGCAACTTTTCCGGTAAGATCGAATAAATCTTTCATAGCAAAATTTTATTATATTTCTTTCTCTGTGACTCTCTGTGTCTTCTCTGTGTAACTCTGTGTAACTGATTTTTAAAGAACTTACACAGAGTTACATTGAGGTTTCACAGAGTTGCACAGAGGTTAAACTATTTAAGAGTATCAGGTTGATGGACATCCATATCCCCGTAATCAAGATTCTCCCCTGCCATGCCCCATATAAATGTATAATTAGATGTTCCTGCTGCGCTGTGAATACTCCATGATGGCGAAAGGACAGCCTGTTCATTCTTCATCCATATATGTCTGGTTTCATCAGGAACACCCATGAAATGACATATAGTCTGTTTTTCAGCCAGATCAAAGTAGAAATAAGCTTCCATCCTTCGGTTATGCGTATGAACGGGCATAGTGTTCCAAACGCTGCCTGTCTTAAGTTCTGTCATTCCCATCTGAAGCTGACAAGACTCTATGACACTGTTTACCAGCAACTTATTAACTGTCCGGTGATTTGAAGACTCCATAGTTCCCAGAACAACTACATCTGCATCAGTGAGTGTAAGCTTCCTGGAAGGATATGCATGATGCGCAGGTGCTGAATTAATATATAGTTTAGCTGGTTTATCCCGATCCGGCGACTTAAAAACGACATCATGAGAACCTTTGCCAAGGTACAAAGCCTCTTTGAATCCGATTTTATAGATCTCACCACTCGCATTAATCACCGCGTCTCCTCCAACATTGATAATTCCCATCTCCCTTCTGTCAAGGAAATTTTCCGATTTAAGTTCATCTGTGCTCTCAAGCATTAACTTATTCTTAACCGGCATAGCACCTCCGACCATATAACGATCGTACATCGAATAGACCAGAGTTATCTCATCTGGCAAAAAGATATTTTCTATAAGAAACTCTTTACGAAGTCTCTCTGTATCATATTTTTTTACATCGATCGGATGAGCTGCGTACCTAAGTTCTACTTTCATAATTTCCTGATTAAGATAATTCTCTTATTAATTTAAAGGCGCCAGGCTTGAGGCGTGAGGCGTGAGGCGTGAGGCGTGAGGCAAGTGGGGTCAAGTGTAAGTTATTAACATAATGCCCGATGCCTGATGCCTGATGCCTGATGCCTGATGCCCTATGCCTATTTCTTCCCAAACAATGCCTCTACCACTCCATTATTAATTTTACAGTTTTCAAATTTCACATTTTCCGCTAATTCCATGAATGTAGCTTTTGCCTCTTCAACAGTTGGTTTTGGTCCCTTTCCAGCCCAGTAATCAATGATTTTCTGATAGCCCAATGGTTTTGTAATAGTCATTAAACTACTCTCCGACCCTATTTTTTTGATCGTCCACCATGACCAGCCGATGTTATTTGTTTCAAACAAATTCACGGCAGCTCTAAACCATTCATTAGTGTTTTCACCCGATTCGCCCATCCAAACCGGCACATTATATTTCTCTCTCATATCAAGATACTTTTGAATTGTCTCAACAGTTGTCGGATTCCAGTATTTATGAAAACTATAAACCATATTATTGTCCCAAGGGGGTGTCAGACCCGTATAATCATTTGCAAACTGGTTACCCTCAATGAAAATAATATGCTTTTTATCAACTTCACGAACCTTCCGGGTAATTGCTGAAAAGAGTTTTTTCAGAGATTCATTACCCTCAAGTTTATAGTTAGTTTCGTTGATAAGGTCATATCCACCGATCCACTCTTCATCTTTATAGCTCTCTGCGAGTTTCTTCCATAAAGCGATGGATTTTTCCTGATTTGCCTCACTCTCCCAGAGCCTGGGTTTAAGTGTATCTATGTCTGCAATTGGCCTGTCATTTCCCTGTCCGCCCGGTGCGGCATGGAGATCAAGAATCAGGTACATTTTGTTTTTCTTACACCATGAAAGAAGGTCATCAGTCAATTTAAACCCTGTAGTTAACCACGTATTTTGTCCTATAACAGGCTCTTTATCAATTGGCAGAGTAAAAAGATTGTAATGCATTGGCAGCCTTATTGAATTAAACCCCCATTTTTTGAGTGCATCAATATCTTTCTCTGTTATCATATTATTAAGATAACGTGTGTAGAATTCCTCACAATTCTTCTGCCCGATTAAACTGGTGATCCTAGCTTTTATTTCAGTCTGGGTGCCTGCTACATCAGATAACTGAAACATATATGGTTCCTGAAGCATCCAGCCACCAAGACCTATTCCCCTGAGTAAGACATTTTCGCCTTTTTCATTTACGATCTTTTTTCCTTCAGACTTGAGGAATCCTTGGCTAAACACAACGTCTCCAGAAATGATTAGATAAACACCTATAACAAGAGTAAAAATGTAGTTTTTCATGTTTATCACGAATTAATAATTTATATTTTTTTTTAAACGATTTGCGCCTCCGCCTAAAACTGTGCTCCTCTGTGTCTTTCTGTGTCAGTTCTTTAAAATGGACATGCCATGGCATGTCCCTACTATAAAATTCCGTTATCAATCAACCTTGTTATCTCCGTACCTGCCATCAGGAATCCGCCGACACCATAGACTTCAGTCATTTCCCTGGTGACACTTTTGGGATCAGCTCCAATAGGTTGGATAAATCCCACCTTCCCGTCGGGCCAAACAGATGTAACCATAGATTTCCATCCTTTTACTATATACGGAAGATACGTGGCTTTGTCAAGATAACCATTGTTTATACCCCAGGCGATGCCATAAACAAAAAATGCTGTTGCGCTCATTTCCGGATTTGGATAACTCGCAGGATCCAGAAGGCTTGCATGCCAGAATCCGTCAGCAGATTGTAATTTTAGAAGTTTTGCAGCCATCTTCTTATATATAGTCACAAAATAATCCTTATGCTCATATGTAGCAGGAAGCTCTCTTATGATAATTGGCAACCCGGCAAACACCCATCCATTGCCCCGGCCCCAGAATACTTTTGCTCCATTTGCCTCTTTTCTTGTGAAATAATTGGAGTCCCTGAAATAGAGATCTTCATCTTTATCATAAAGATAATCTGTGGTTGCCTTATATTCCTTATACATAAAATCAAGGTACTTTTTCTTGCCCGTTACGTTGGCCATTTTTGCCCAAACTGTCGGTCCCATGAAAAGAGCATCGCACCACGACCATCGCTGGGTTGACCAGTAATTCTCCGTATTTTCAAATTTAAGATCCCCGGTTGCCGGGTCCTTAATTATCTGATCAAGATATGCTTTAATGGGTTTTATCATCTTCTTATCCTTATATTTACGATAAAGTTCAATATAAGTCTGACCTATGCAATAATCATCAGCATGATATCTTTGAAGAGGATTCTCTCTGACAAGGTACGACCAGCCGGTTTTTTCCGATATTCGTTTCAGCCAATCATAATATGAATTATCGCCTGCTATTCCAGCCCACTCAATCATACCAGCGTAAAGTGCGCCATTTGTCCAGTCAGCCAGATCATGAGTAAGAGGAGTTCTGATCTGCCGGTCGGCAACTGCTTTCAATACAGTTTTGATATCAGATTTATTTATATCTGATTTAAAAGCAGGTGTTGTTTGCTCCTGTGAAAAAACTAAACTTGAGCAGATTATTAAAATGATTGTCAAAATACTTTTACTGGTTTTCATTTATCATTATTTTTATCGGATCCAGGGTTTCCCATCATTCCATTATTCCATTATTCCATCATTCCATTTTTCCCTTTTTCATTTCTCCTTTTACCTTAAATCTTTTTATATTTCTTGATTAATTGATTTGGAATTCATAATTTCGTGATCGTTAACGAAACATTAATGTTCAAATTTAAAAAATTTTATAATCCCTTTTAAAGATATGAAACCATTTATTCATAAGAATTTTCTTTTGGGGAATAAAACAGGAAAAAAACTTTATCATAAATATTCTGAGAATCAGCCTATTGTAGATTTCCACTGCCACCTTTCACCTGCAATGATAGCCGGGGACCGTCAATTTGCCAATCTTACCCAGGCCTGGATGGAAGGCGATCATTATAAATGGAGAGCTATGCGAACAAATGGTATCCACGAAAAATTTTGTACAGGGAATGCTACGGACATAGAAAAATTTAAGAAATGGGCAGAAACAGTCCCAGCCACAGCAGGAAATCCGCTTTATCATTGGACGCATCTCGAACTTACCAGATATTTCAATATAACTGAACTTCTTTCTCCCTCAACAGCTACCATGATCTATGAAAAAGCTTCTTCCCTGCTCGATACGAAGGAGTTCAGTACCAGATCAATAATACGGAAAATGAAAGTAGATGTAGTCTGTACTACTGATGATCCTACAGATAATCTTGAACATCATCTGAAACTGAAAGACTCTTTCGAAATCAAAGTTCTGCCAACTTTCCGGCCCGATAATATAATTAAAACAGAGGACCCTGAGAAATTCAAGTTGTACATTCAGAAACTAAAACTGGCAAGTGGAAATGAGATAAGGAACTTTGATGATCTTCTTGAAGCATTAGATAAAAGACACAAGTTCTTTCATGAAATGGGAGGCAGATTATCTGATCATGGTCTTGACCATTTTTATTTTGCCACTTTTACTTCATCTGAAATTGACAGAATTTTTAAGAATCTGCTCAAAGGAAAGATCATTTCATCCGAGGAGACTGAAAAATATAAAACAGCTGTGTTGCTAGAACTCTGCAGACTGAATCATAAAAGAGGCTGGGCTCAGCAGTTTCACGTCGGGGCAATGAGAAATAATAATTCAAGGATGTTCAGACAAATGGGGGCTGATACAGGCTGGGATTCAATCGGCAATGCCCAGGATGTATTGAAAATATCTAAATTTCTTAACGAACTTGATAATAATGACCAACTTACGAAGACGATACTCTATGATCTGAATCCTTCTGATAATGAAATGATGATAACCATGGCCGGGAATTTCAATGACGGTTTATCACCAGCGAAAGTACAATATGGAGCAGCATGGTGGTTCCTCGATCAGAAATGTGCTATGGAAAAGCATCTGAAGGATATTGCAGCTTTAGGACTATTAAGAAGGTTTATCGGAATGGTCACCGATTCACGCAGCTTCCTCTCCTACCCGCGTCACGAATATTTCAGACGTATTGTATGTAATTATGTTGGAGAAGAGGTTGAAAAGGGTCATATACCTGACGAAGAAGAACTTTTGAAACCAATAATTGAAGGAATCTCATACAGGAATGCGAAGGAGTATTTTGGGTTCTGACCCGATAAACTGATATCTAACACATTATATATGAATGATTTAAATTTAAAAGATAAAATAGCGGTTTTAACTGGCGGGGCAGGAATTATCTGCTCTGCAATGGCTAGATCACTTGCCGCATATGGTGTTAAAACTGTAATCCTCGACCTCAACAAAGATGCGGCAACTGATGTTGCGAAACAGATTGAAAAAGAGTTTAATACACCATCCATTGGCGTTTATGCCAGTGTTCTCGACAAAGCCTCCCTGGAGTCAGCAAGAAAAGATATTCATGAGAAGTTCGGACCTGTTGACATACTGGTAAACGGAGCCGGCGGCAACTCTCCTGCCGCTACTACCGGGGTCGAAAAAATGAATGGCACTGAAGACGAAAACCTTGAAGAAACATTTTTCGGACTTCAGATTGAAGGATTTGATAGGGTATTTGACCTCAACTTTAAGGGCACACTTATCCCATCTATGGTTTTCGCAAATGACATGGTAAGGAAAAAATCAGGAGTAATAATTAACATTTCTTCAATGAACTCATACAGACCCCTGACTAAGATTGCCGCTTATTCTGCGGCAAAAGCAGCTGTTAATAATTTCACACAATGGCTGGCGGTTCATTTTTCAAAAACAGGTGTGCGGGTTAATGCAATTGCTCCGGGATTCCTTATGACAAATCAGAACAGATTCCTCTTAATTGATGAAAAAACCGGAGACCACACACCAAGAGGAATGAAAATAATAAATGGCACACCGATGGAACGATATTGTATACCTGAAGAATTAACAGGCACACTTCTCTATCTTGTCTCTGACTTGTCAAAGTTTGTTACAGGTGTTGTTATACCGGTTGATGGGGGGTTTAGTGCGTATGGTGGTGTATGAGGGATCAGGAGTTCGGCGAAGCCAAACCCGGCAAAGCGGGGATAAAAGTATACAGATGGAAATAAACGAGAAAACATATTCTGAATAAGACGAATCAAAGACTAATTACAATATTTAGTAAATGGTAAATGTTATGGTAAAAAACGTAATAGTGGCCCAGTCAGGCGGACCCTCGCCGGTTATCAATAGTTCATTACGGGGGATAATTGAAACCTGCCGGATGTTCCCGGACAAATTTGGAAAGGTATTTGGAGGATGGCACGGCATTGAAGGGGTTTTGAATGAGGAGCTTCTTGATCTGTCAGCTCAGAATGAGCAGGAAATTGCCCTGTTAAGAAACACGCCTGCAGCCGGAAGTATAGGTACCTGTCGCTATAAGCTTAAAGATAATCAGCAAAAAGATTTCCTGAGGATAATGAAGGTTTTTAAGGTTCATAATATTGGATACTTTTTCTATATAGGTGGTAATGATTCACAACATACAGCTTTCAAAGTGAGTGAAATGGCAGAGACCAGAGGACTTGACCTTATTGCTGTAGGAGTGCCAAAAACAATTGATAATGATTTGGGTGACAATGAATTCAAACTTATTGATCACACTCCGGGATATGGAAGTGTTGCCAGGTACTGGTCGCATATTATTCAGAATGCCAATGAAGAGAATATGGGCTCCGCTCCTGCTGATCCTGTATTGGTCATCCAGGCAATGGGACGGAAAATAGGTTATATTCCTGCTGCTGCAAGACTTGCAGATCCGGATAGAAATATGCCACTGCAGATCTATATGGCCGAATCAAAGATATCCATCGATAATCTGGTTGATAATGTCAATGATCAGCTGAAAAAGGATGGAAGATGTATTGTAGTTATAAGCGAGGGGTTTGATGTTGGAAATATCGGAGATGTAAAAGATGCTTTTGATCATACCTCTTTCGGATCGAGTAAGAATTCTGTATTCCAGATTGTCGTGAATTATCTTAACAGTAAAGGTTTGAAAGCCAAAGGTGCAGCCAGGGGTCAGGTCATGGGGACGGATCAACGGGATACAACGGTCTATGCTTCAATCGTCGATCTCGATGAAGCATATAAGGTAGGACAGAAAGCAGTTGAGATAGCTTTATATGAGGGTAATGGCTGGATGGCCACTATTCTGAGAGAACCTGGTTTTATATATAATGTCAGGTATGATAAGGTCCCCTTAGAGAAAGTTGCACTTTCCGAAAGGACTTTTCCGGAACAATGGATTTCTAAAAGCCGTTACGATGTTACAGATGATTTTCTTGCTTACGCCCGACCTCTTATTGGTGAAGACTGGCCTTCAGTCCCAATGATAAACGGGAGACAGCGATTTGCGAGGTTCGAAATGAAATTTGCCGGTAAGAAATTGGCTGAATATAAACCTGAAGCATATGAAAAAAGTAAGTAAATAATATGAACCCTCAAGAACAATTACTGGCATTAAGGCCTGAGAAAGAGTTTTTCATAGGGATAGATTCCGATGGTTGTGCTTTTGACACCATGGAGATAAAACAGAAAGAGTGTTTCTGCCCTAACTTCATAAAGTACTTCAGGATGCAGCCCGTTTCAAAATATGCCCGTGAGACCTGGGAATTTGTGAATCTATATTCAACCAACAGGGGATGCAATCGGTTCCTTGCAGTAAATGAGACTCTCAGACTTCTGGCAACCCGTCCCGAAATAAAAGCCAGGAATTTCACAGTTCCTTCTGCTGCCCCGCTTGTAGAATGGACAAAGAAGGAGACGAAACTTGGAAATCCGACACTTAAAAAATATGCAACCGAAATAAATGATCCTTTCATTACAATGACACTCGAATGGTCTCTGAAGGTAAATGAGGATATCAGTAAAATGGTATTCGGAATAACTCCCTTCCCTTTCGTTAAAGAGTGCCTGGAGAAAATAAAGTCGACTACGGATGTCATGGTAGTTTCACAGACACCATATGAAGCACTAAAACGTGAATGGGAAGAAAACAGAATCGACCATTTTTTGAGGATGATTGCAGGACAGGAACATGGAACTAAAGCAGAACATCTTAAATATGCTGCCAAGGGTAAGTACCCTGATGAAAAGATACTGATGATCGGTGATGCAAATGGTGATCTGACGGCGGCCAAATCAAACGGAGTCCTCTTCTTCCCGATTAATCCGGGAAAAGAAGAAGAATCGTGGGAAAAGCTTTATAAAGAAGGTCTGGACAGGTTCTTTACAGGAAAATTTAAAGGCGATTATGAAGAGGAACTGATCAGGGAATTTGAGACTTTTCTACCGGAGCAGCCACATTGGAAATAGGCGACGGGTTGCAGGCGACAGGTGACAGGAAAACCTAACCTGTTGCCTGACAACTGACGCCTGACGCCTAAAGCCCGACGCCTATTAAATCAGGTCAGGGAGTTTAAAACAAAACTGAAATTTATATTAGCAATGATATATTTCAAATCTGGTTCGGAAAATACAGTTCTTGACTCAAAAGATCTTGAATCCGGAATTTTTTCTGCGTTGGAAAAACTTGGAGTCAGAAAGAAAGTACTTGTTGTTCCTCCCGACTGTACCCGTTTTCATTCAAGAGCCGGTGAACTTACTTCTTATATTTACCGGTATTATAAGGATAGCCTGAAAGATATCCTTCCTGCTCTTGGTACTCACTCTCCCATGACTTACACTCAACTTGACAAAATGTACAAAGGAGTTCCAAAGTCACTCTTTCGAATACATGACTGGAGAAAGGATGTGGTAACAACAGGTACGATACCTGGTGAATTTGTATCTGATATTACTTCCGGAGCTTTGAACTATTCATGGCCCGCCCAGCTTAACAGACTTGTTTTCAATGGGGGACACGACCTTATACTATCAGTAGGACAGGTTGTCCCTCATGAAGTTATAGGTATGGCAAACTATAATAAGAACCTTTTTATAGGGACGGGTGGACCTGAAGGTATAAATAAGAGTCATTTTATCGGAGCGGTCTATGGCATGGAACGCATTATGGGAAAAGCTGATAATCCTGTCAGATCTCTGCTTAACTATGCCTCCGCAAATTTTACCAGTCATTTGCCCGTTGTTTATATACATACAGTCATAGGCCGCAATGAAGAAGGAAAGCTTGTGGCAAGAGGACTTTTTATAGGTGATGATGAAGAAGTTTTCAGACTTGCGGCAGATCTTTCACTGAAGGTTAATTTCAATGTACTTGAAAAACCACTGAAAAAAGTTGTTGTATATCTTGATCCTGCAGAGTTCAAAAGCACCTGGCTGGGGAACAAAAGCATTTACAGGACACGCATGGCAATGTCTGATAATGGGGAGTTGATTGTTCTGGCTCCAGGATTAAAAGAGTTTGGTGAGGACAATGAGATAGACCGACTGATCAGGAAATATGGTTATCGCGGAACGCAGGCTACATTGAAATATCTGAAGGAGAATGAAGAACTTAATAATAATCTGAGTGCAGCTGCCCATCTGATTCATGGAAGTTCTGAAGGAAGATTCACAATAACTTATTGTCCCGGATATCTCACAAGGGAAGAGATAGAATCAGTAAATTTTAAATATCATGAACTTAATGATATGTTGAAGAAATTCAATCCAAAAAACCTGAAGGATGGTTTTAATAAAATGGATGATGGGGAGGAAATCTACTTTATCTCAAATCCTGCACTTGGACTATGGACGTCTAAGAAACGGTTGGCATAAAAAATATTATTAAATTCATAATATGATAAACTGGGGAATAATTGGATGTGGTAACGTCACAGAAGTAAAAAGTGGTCCGGCATTTAATAAAGTCAGGGACTCACAACTGATTGCCGTTATGCGCCGAGACGCCTTCCTGGCTGAAGATTATGCCCGGCGACATAATGTTCCAAAATTTTATTCAAAGGCTTCGGATCTCATTAATGACAAGGATATCAATGCAGTATATATTGCCACTCCCCCGGAAAGCCATGCTGAATATGCCATTGAAGTGATAAAAGCTCGCAAGCCGGTTTATATTGAGAAACCAATGGCTGTCAGCTACTCCGAATGCCTTAAAATAAACAAAGCAGCTGAAAAATATCAGGTTCCGGTTTTTGTAGCATATTACAGAAGAGCGCTTCCCGGGTTCCTCCTGGTTAAAGATCTTATTGAAAACGGAGGTATTGGAAAAGTACGTTTTTTGCTGATACAGTTATTCAAGGCTCCTTCTACAGATGAAAAGGCCGGAAAACCATCATGGCGGGTTGATCCTAAAATGTCAGGCGGAGGACATTTCTTCGATCTGGCCTCCCATCAGCTTGATTATCTTGATTTTCTCTTCGGTCCAATTCAGAAAGTCAAATCGATAGCGATAAATCATGCAGGGCTTTATAAAGCTGAAGATTTTGTTTCAGCAGAGTTTATTTTTTATAATAATATTGTTGGAACCGGTACATGGTGTTTCAGCGTATCACCTGATTGCGATCGGGATACTATCGAGATTATTGGAGACAAAGGGTCCATTAAATTCACAACCTTTAGTTTTGAACCAATTGTTCTTACAAATGAAAATGGACGTCAGGAGTTTATCAATGAACGTCCTGAGCACGTTCAGTACTATCTTATTGAAAAAATAGTTCAATCACTCAATGGGAACGGTGCCTCTCCGAGTACTGGAATATCAGGAGCCAGAACAAGTAAGATTATGGATGATATTGTGGCGGGATATTATAAAGACAAAAGACAAAAGTAAAAAGACAAAAGTGAATATACTAATATAGAGAGAATTAGTCCCGCCTGGCGGGATCGGGGGGCAAAAACCAGCCAAGACGAAATGAGCAATATTTAACGAAACAGTTATAAATTCAATCTTTTAGTTATGAGCAAATTATCAGATATCGGATTAATAGGTCTGGCAGTAATGGGCGAGAACCTTGTCCTTAATATGGAAAGCAAGGGATTCACTGTTTCTGTTTTCAACAGGTCGACACAGAAAGTTGATGATTTCCTCGCTGGAAGAGCCAGTGGAAAAAAAATTATTGGCACTCATTCTATTAAGGAGCTTGTGGGATCTCTTGAACGTCCAAGAAAGGTAATGCTAATGATCAAAGCCGGAAGTGCAGTTGATGAGATGATAAATACACTCATCCCCTATCTTGATCCCGGAGATATTATTATTGACGGTGGTAACACTCATTTTCCAGACACCAACAGAAGAACAGCCCTCGTAGAAAGTAAAGGACTTCTATATGTCGGTACCGGGGTTTCCGGTGGTGAAGAGGGAGCACTACTCGGACCATCAATCATGCCCGGTGGATCAAAAGCGGCATGGCAATTTGTGAAACCAATCTTTCAGGCAATTGCGGCAAAGGTCGAAGATGGCACTCCATGCTGTGACTGGGTTGGAGAAAACGGTGCCGGTCATTTTGTAAAGATGGTTCACAATGGTATCGAGTATGGTGATATGCAGCTTATTACCGAGGCTTACCAGATTATGAGAGATCTCTTACATATGACTGCAGATGAGATGCACCTCATTTTTAAAGAATGGAATGAAGGAGAACTTGACAGTTATCTCATTGAAATAACCCGCGACATACTTGCATATAAAGATTCAGATGGAAAACCCCTCGTGGATAAAATCCTTGACACTGCAGGGCAGAAAGGAACCGGCAAATGGACTGCTGTTACTGCCCTCGATCTTGGTATTCCACTTACTTTAATCGGAGAAGCTGTCTTTTCAAGGTGTCTTTCTGCATTAAAGCGCGAAAGAGTGGAGGCATCAAAAATATTGCACGGTCCTGCTCCTGAATTTAATGGAGACAAGGTCAGATTCATTAATGACATAAAAGAGGCCCTCTATGCATCAAAAATTGTTTCATATGCTCAGGGTTACTCCTTGATGAAAGCTTCCGCCGAAGAATATAAATGGAAACTTAACTATGGAGGTATAGCTCTTATGTGGCGTGGGGGATGTATAATAAGATCGGCATTCCTGGATAAAATAAAAGAGGCATTTGATAATAATCCTTCCATAACGAACCTCCTACTCGATCCATTCTTCAAAGATAAAGTTGGAAAAGCGCAGAATGGCTGGAGAAATGTGGTATCTGCTGCTGCAATCAATGGTATCGCTGTTCCATGTATATCAGCGGCACTGGGCTATTTTGACGGCTACCGTTGTGAAAAGCTGCCAGCCAATCTCTTACAGGCACAACGAGACTATTTTGGTGCACATACCTACGAAAGGACAGATAAACCAAGGGGTGAATTCTTCCATACAAACTGGACAGGTCGTGGAGGAACAACAGCTTCTTCAACATATAATGTATGATATCTTTTACTACTAATTAACACTGAACATGTCAGAAACTAAGACCGCAGGTAATTACAGATGGACAGTCTGTGCCCTTATCTTTTTTGCAACCACTATAAACTATCTCGACAGACAAGTGATCGGTATTCTTAAACCATTGCTTGAAAGCGATCTCAATATCGGAGAAGTTGAGTACGGAAATATTGTTACAATTTTCCAATTGTTTTATGGTTTTTCGATGTTACTGGCAGGACGCCTCATAGATAAATTCGGGACGAAGATCGGTTACGGAATATCGGTTCTACTATGGAGTATTGCAGCAATGGGACATTCACTCGCAAAAGGGGTTATAGGCTTTGGATTCTGGAGAGGTTTATTAGGTATCAGCGAATCAGGAAACTTTCCTGCTGCAATAAGAACAATTGCCGAATGGTTTCCCAAGAGAGAGAGAGCACTGGCGACAGGCATCTTTAATTCAGGTGCGAATGTAGGAGCAATAGTCGCCCCTCTTGCAGTTCCGGCAATCGTAATCGCATGGGGCTGGCAGGCGGCATTTATCATTACAGGTGCTATCGGAATCGTATGGATCATCCTGTGGTTTATCTTTTATGAGTTACCTGAAAAGAAAAGAAAACTTTCATCAGGAGAACTTGAATTAATCAAAAGCGATTTGGATGAAAAAAATGAAAGTGAGAAACTTATTCAATGGATTCAGCTTCTCAGATACCGTCAAACATGGATTTTCTTTATAGGAAAAGCGTTGACAGATCCTATCTGGTGGTTTTACCTGTTCTGGATTCCCGGGTGGCTCTCAACAGTGAGAGGTGCAGGTCTTGATATTAAATCATTTGGACTTCCACTGGTAGTCATTTATTCATCCACAACTATAGGAAGCATAGGCGGAGGCTGGCTTTCATCATATATGATAAGAAAAGGAATGTCACCATTTAATGCACGAAAATATACAATGTTAATATTTGCTTTACTTGTTTGCCCTGTATTCTTTGCTCAGTCAAACGGGGTAAGTACCTGGGGAGCTGTAGCTCTGATAAGTCTTGCAGCTTCTTCACATCAGGCATGGTCGGCTAATATTTTTACTACGGTTTCAGATGCATTTCCTAAAAGAGCTATCAGTTCAGTCACCGGCATCGGAGGAATGGCTGGTGCCGTTGGTGGTGCTTTTATTTCAGTTTTTGCAGGGCATATTCTTAACTTCTTTAAAAAGGCCGGTCATGTTGAAACAGGATATACCGTTATGTTTACAATTGCTTCCTGCGCTTACATTCTGGCCTGGATCATTATGTATGTATTTGCACCTAAAGTTAAAAAAGTGGTAATTGATTAGTATAAGCATTAAGGATTATAATTTATGCCTCTAAAAAAGTCAAGGATAAAGGATATCGCGAGGATGGCTGGTGTTTCTATAGGTACGGTAGACCGCGTAATACATGACAGAGGTGAGGTATCAGAAAAAACCAGGCTGAAGGTTCAGAGAATTCTGAAAGAGACCAATTACTCCCCTAATGTATTGGCACAGGTATTGAAATCAAAAAAACGATTTCATCTTGTTTCACTTCTTCCTGCACCAACCGAAGACAATTCTTTCTGGAAAAAGCATCCACTAGGTATGATCAGGGCTATTGAAGAACTCGATCCCTTTCCTGTTACACTCAGTCAGGTAACATTTGATATGCAGAGCGAAGATGATTTTCAAAAGAAAACCAGTATCGTTTTAGATCTCAAGCCTGATGGAGTACTTCTTGCACCTATATTCAAGTCAGAATCTGTTGCATTTTGTTCACGGCTTCAGAAAGAAAAGGTTCCTGTTGTTTTTATCGACGGTTATATTGAAAATACTGATTTTCTGGCATATATCGGTGAAGATATCTTCCAGAGCGGAAGAGTTGCCGGACAACTTATCGATATGGTAACTCCCGAAGAAAGTGATATACTCGTTGTAACAATCGCAAGAAATATCCGGAATGTCCATCACCTTACCAACCGCACTGAGGGATTTCTGAGTTATTTCCGTAAATCAGGTAAAAACAAAGGCAGGAAGATTATCCTTAATATTCCTGACCACTCTACCGATGGTGTAAAAAGGGTCATCGATACGGTGTTTCTTGAAAATCCCGGAATAGGTTCAATTTTTATTACAGGGTCAAAATCATACCTCATTGCTTTATACCTGGAAAATAAAGGTTTAAAATCAATCAATCTTATCGGATATGATCTTCTGGATTCAAATGTCAGGTTTTTAAAATCTGGGACCACCAGGTTTCTGATCGGTCAGCGACCTGAGGAACAATCATATAAGGGGATAAAGAAATTATTTGAATACCTCTCACTTCATAAAATTCCCGACAAAATCGAATACCTTCCTGTTGATATAGTAACATCTGAAAATGTCGACTTTTTTTTATAAATTATGAAAATTCTTGGTAAATATTCGATTGGCCTGGGTGACAGATTCGGTCACCAGGGAAGTGCTCAATTAAAAGCAATTATTACAGCATCTGAAAAAGGCATCGACATTACACCTGTCTGGAATAAGTCAAATCGTGAACATATTATAATAGGCTCCCACCCTCTTGATGTCAGGAATGAAGCAGATTCGGCAATAAGAAGCGCAGGATTTAAAAAACCCTATTTTGTTGATGCTGATCATATAAACATTGATACAGTTGATCGTTTTATAGAATGCTCCGATTTTTTTACAATTGATGTTGCATCTTATATTGGGAAGAAAGCCGATGAGGAAGAGGTCGTTGAATTCCTGTCAGATGTTGAGAAGTACACAGGTGAGCTGAAAATCACCAGAACAAAATTGTCATTCAAAACTTCAAAATCTCAGATAAAACAAATTGCAGAAAAGTACCTTTTTGCTATAATAAAGGCACGGGAAATATACAGAAAAATTGAAAAGGCTAAGGGAATTGGAAATTTTATCACTGAGGTTTCAATAGATGAAGTGGCTCAACCCCAGACTCCTATGGAACTCTTTTTCATCCTTAGAATGCTGGCTTCTGAAAATATACCTGTACAGACAATTGCTCCGAAGTTTTCAGGAAAGTTCAATAAAGGAGTTGATTATGTTGGTGATCCTCTGTTGTTTGCTAAGGAATTTGAATCTGACATTCTGGTTATTGACTATGCTGTTAAGGAATTTAATCTGCCTGATAACCTGAAGATGAGCATTCATTCAGGATCGGATAAGTTCGCTCTTTACCCGCACATAGGTTCAATAATTAAAAGATATGACAAGGGAATACATCTGAAAACTGCCGGTACCACCTGGCTCGAAGAGGTGATCGGTCTTGCCGAATCAGGTGGTGAAGGTCTCGATTTTGTCAAAGAGATTTATATTAAATCGCTGGAAAAAATCGAAGAGTTATGTGCTCTATATGCCGATGTGATTGACATTAAAGTGTCTTTACTCCCTGCAAAACAGGAAGTTTCTGAATGGACCAGCGATAAGTTTTCAGGTTCAATAAAGCATATACCTGGAAATTCTGATTATAATCCAAACATAAGGCAATTGATACATGTTGCGTATAAGCTTGCAGCTTTACAGATGAAGGATTATTTCAGGTTACTTGAAAATAATGAGCAAGCCGTTTCGAAGTGCGTTTATGAAAACATCTATGGCAGACATATCTGCCCGTTATTCGATATAAAATAAGGATCATTACTCCAGAGTTTTTGAGCCGGTGATAGGTTTTGCTTCAGTCTGATGCAAATCAAATACCATGATTTCGTTCATTCCTTCTCTTAGCCAGGGGGAAGGACAATAAAGTCTTTTTTGCGGTCCGATATTCCAGTAACGTCCAAGATTATGTCCATTAACCCAAACAATTCCTTTGGTGTAGTTTGAAACATCAATAAAAGTGTCAGAATATAAATTTCCTTCTGCTCTTGAAAGAACAAAATTGCCCTTGAAAAATACCCCCGGTTTCTTAAGTGATTTTCCTGAGGATCGGAGGTCCCAGATAAATTTTTTGTCCATCGGAAGATTATATACCTGCCAGTTCACTAATGTTGTTCCGTTAAGGGTCACACTGTCAGTAATACCTTTTCTGTCAATAAGATTCTTTCCAAAATTTATATGTCCCATCGCTTCAGCTAAAATCTCAAGCACAGGTGCTTCCACATTGCTCTCTGGTACATCAATTGAGTTTATTCCCTCTCTTCTGTCGAGTTTACCGATATAATTGCCATTCAGAAAAACCGTTGCATAATCATGAATATCAGTTATGGTAAGCTTCCCGTTTTTAATTCCGGTAAGCTCAGTTTTATATAAAATGAAACCATGGTACTGACCATAAGCTTCAAATGATTTAGGTTGAACTGAGCTGACAGGTTGAGGCAGATTATCCCACACAGTAGTAAAAGGTTGCATTTCCACCGGTGTGATTTTAATTGCAGGAACCGAATCCGGAATTGGGGGAAGCATTTTCCCTTTAGGAAGATATGAGGCAATAAGTCTCCTGAGAGCAAAATACTTTGGAGTAGGTTGACCCTGTTCATTAACAGGAGCATCGTAGTCGTAACTAGTGACATCAGGTTCGTAACCTTTACCCCCGGAATTGGCACCTGCCGTATATTCGAAATTAGTTCCACCATGAATAACATAAAAATTAAACGACTTCTTGTTATCCATCAGGAATTTCACCTCTTTTAACAATTGTACAGAGTCGGGTTTTGCCCACTTCTCACCCCAGTGAGTAAGCCAACCGGGGTATGTCTCACTGCTGAAAACAGGTACTCCTGGATTTATCTTATTAGCAAGTGCAAAATCATCTGAAGAACTTCCGGAATCAAGACCTACAGCACTCCCCGGAAGAGATCCGGTTTCCAGCATCTTTGTTGTCGGACCATCACCTGTGAATGTTGGTACATTAATACCATTGGAAGCCCAGACTTCTCTTAACCTTAACATGTAATTCCTGTCATTTCCGAAACTGCCATACTCATTTTCAATCTGTAACATCAGTAAAGGTCCGCCCCTTGTTATAAGATAAGGTTTAATCACTTCAGACAGTTTTGCTATATATCGTTCTGCAGCAGCCATATATCGTGGATCCATACATCGTAATTTAATATCCGGGATTCGTAACAGGTAAGGAGGAATTCCACCAAGATCCCATTCAGCACAAACATACGGACCTGGTCTGAGGATTAGCCACATCCCCTCTTCCTGCAAAATTTTAAAAAATTCGCCCAGATTATGATTCCCCGTACTGAAATCGTAAATTCCCTCTTCAGATTCATGGTAATTCCAAAAAATATAAGCCGCTATTGTATTGCAGCCCATGGCTTTTGCCATTTGAATTCTGTGTCGCCAGTATTCAACAGGTATCCTTGCAGGATGCATTTCACCGCTTATTATCTGAAATGGCTGCCCGTCAAGAAGGAATTCTGATGTTCCTAATTTGAAAGTATGCTTTGGTTTCTGAGCCTGAGCTGGGAAAGTGGTAATTATAAGAAATCCAATGAATAAACTTAAAATATTCCGCATAATAATTTAGTATTTTATAAACCTTAAAAATCGACTTCAACAAAATTGTACTAATACTTTTTTCCAATTACAATTTAGATTTTTGTTTTTAAAATAATTCTAATTACCCCCTTCCCAACCTTCCCACAAGGGGGAAGGAGCAATCCATTTCCCCCGTGGGGGAAATAAGAAAGGGGGTAAGAATAAAACTTTTGTTCAATATTCAGATAGCCTGAAAACTATGTAGTTTCCGGTAGACTCCATCCTGTTTCTTCATCAATTCAGTATGTGTACCTGTCTCAACAATCCTGCCTTCATCGATGACAACTATAAGATCAGCATGTTGTATAGTTGAGAGCCGGTGTGCAATTACCAATGAAGTCCTGTTTTTCATCAGCTTAAGTATTGCATCCTGAACAAGCCTTTCCGATTCGGTATCGAGAGCAGATGTTGCTTCATCGAGAATAAGTATCGGCGGATTAGCCATTATAGCCCTGGCAATGCTTATTCTTTGCCTTTGCCCGCCACTGAGTTTATTGCCTGATTCACCAACATAGTTCTCATAACCCTGTTCGGTTTCCATAATGAACTCGTGTGCATTTGCAATGCGTGAGGCATTTTCGACTTTTTCCATCTCAGCTGTTTCTACACCGAAAGCTATATTCTCTTTGAATGAGGTATTAAACAGGATAGGTTGCTGGCTGACTATACCCATAAGATACCTCAGGTCCTTTATCTTCAGATCTCGGATATCAACACCGTCAATCAGAATATAACCCTGATCGCTGTCCATAAACCTTGGAAGAAGATCTGCAAGGGTGGATTTGCCGGCTCCGGATTTGCCAACAATGGCAACAGTCTGACCTTTTTTTATTTTCAGGTTGATATCTCTTAGTACAGGTTCGTTGTTATAGGCATACCATACTCCTTTGAATTCAATTGAATCATTAAATCCGGTAACAGCGATTGCATTCTTCTTTTCTGTGATAGTCTCCTCAGCATCAAGTACCTGGTCGATCCTGTCAATTGATGCCATCCCTTTCTGAATAGCGAAATATGCTGTTGTAATGTTCTTTGCAGGTTGAATAATCTGGGAAAAAACAACCAGATATGCAATAAGGCTATCAGGTGTCATCTTACCTGATCCATGAATAACAAGGTTGCCACCAACATACATAAGAACCATTACCACTATTGTTGCAAGAAATTCACTGATAGGCGAAGCAAGGTAAGCTTTACGTATAACCCTTTTGAAAACTTTTGCATATCTTTCATTTGACTCTGCAAACTGAGCCTTCATTTTTTCTTCAGCATTGAAACCCTTGACGATTCTTAAACCTGTTAGCGTCTCCTCCACAACAGAAAGAAGACGTCCAAGGTTTTGTTGCCCAAGAAGTGAAGATGATCTAAGAGTACGGCCTGCACGGCCAATCAACCAGCCACTTACAGGAAGAAGCACAAGTGCAAAAAGTGTTAACTCATAACTCGATACAAAAAGATATATCACATAAATTAAAATGTAGATGGGATCTCTAAACATCATTGTAAGAGAAGACATTACAGAGATTTCAACTTCCTGAACATCGTTGGATATTCTGGTCATAACATCACCTTTCCTGGCATCGGTAAAAAATGACAGAGGAAGTCTAAGAACCTTGTGATAAAGTTTTCTCCTAAGGTCTCGCACTGTACTTGCTCTGATAAATGCCATACAGTTGTTAGCCAGAAATATAAACCCGTTCTTAAAGAGGCTGGCACCAATTACGATCAGAACCACTAATAGTAAAGCACCTGATTGTCCATATTTATCAATAAAGTCTGAAAGATAGTATTTGCTATAAGCTCCAAGATATTCCGCATTTAGCTGAAAGTGACCGGGATTCGCGACTGTCTCAACTCTATTGAAGAGTACTGTTAAAAAAGGTTTTACCAGAGTAAAAGTGAAAAGTGCAAAAAGGGCACTTAAAATATTATATAAAATGTTTTTTACTGCCGACCATTTATATGGTGCAAAATATTTAAGCAGCAATCTAATGTTCTTCATCTAAAAAAAAATTGATTAAAAACCTGTATAATTGAAGGGAGTGATGGCCTTTAGTTCGGCTTTCACAGTTTCGTTAAGGTCCAGGTTTTCAATAAACTGTGTTATTGATTCAAAAGTGATTTTCTGATTAGTCCGGGTAAGGTCGAGAAGTACTTCATAGGGATTTGGATAACCCTCTCTTCGCAGTATTGTCTGGATAGCTTCTGCTACAACAGCCCAGTTATTTTCCAGATCGCTTTTTATCTTATCATTATTCACAATCAGCTTATTAAGACCTTTCAACAAAGATTTAAAGGCTATCAATGAATGACCAATCGGAACACCGATATTCCTTAACACTGTGGAATCGGAAAGGTCGCGTTGAAGTCTCGATATTGGTAATTTCATTGAAAGATGTTCAAAAATAGCGTTGGCATATCCAAGGTTACCTTCACCGTTTTCAAAATCGATAGGATTTACTTTATGGGGCATTGCTGAGGATCCGATCTCCCCTTTTTTTATCTTTTGCCTGAAATAATCGATTGAAATATATAACCAGAAGTCACGGGCCATATCAATAAGTATAACATTGATCCTGCGCATATTATCAAATAATGCAGCAAGATTATCATAATGCTCTATCTGCGTTGTAGGTTGAGAGCGTTCCAGTCCAAGTTCTTCATTTACAAAATTATTGGCAAATGAGAGCCAGTCAATTTCGGGATAAGCAACTTTATGTGCATTAAAATTACCTGTTGAACCACCAAATTTAGCCGAATATGGAATTTGTCCAAAGTACCTGGACTGACCATCTATCCTCGCAATAAATACTTCAATCTCTTTCCCCAGCCTGGTAGGAGTAGCAGGTTGACCATGTGTCCTTGCAAGCATCGGAATATCCTTCCACTCATCTGCAAAAGCAGCCAGTGTCTCTCTCAACTCATAAAGAACAGGGAAATAGACATTTATCATTGCATCTTTAAAAGATAAGGGTATTGCAGTGTTGTTTATATCCTGCGATGTGAGCCCGAAATGAATAAATTCGCTCCACTTTCCCCAGCCAGACTGGAAAAACTTTTCTTTCAGGAAATATTCGATTGCCTTAATATCATGATTTGTGATTTTCTCCCTTTCTTTTATTTTTTCAGCATCGGTTAAGTCAAAGTCTTCATAAATTGACCTTAAAACCTTGAAATTATCTTTTTTAAAATCAAGCAGTTGAGGAAGCGGGATATCGCAAAGGGCAATGAAATATTCTATTTCCACCATCAGACGATATCTGATCAACCCGAATTCAGAAAAATACAGGTCGAGTTCATCAACTTTTTGTCTGTATCTTCCGTCTAAGGGAGATATGGCAGTAAGAAAATTTAATTCCATTATTTATCAGATTGGGTTTTCACTTGTTATAGTATATCTACAAAAGTAGTATTTTAGATGTTGTAAAAAAAAAGTATGGACAAAATCAGAATTTCAGCCGTCAAATATGCAAACACATATCCATTTATATATGGATTACTTGAAAGCGGTTTTGAAAAAAGAGTAGTTCTTGAAACTGACCACCCTGCTGATTGCGCTGCAAAACTGATTAGTGGAAGAGTTGATATCGGCCTTATTCCGGTAGCCGCTCTTCCTCTGGTTAAGGACCATCATATCATAAGTGATTATTGTATTGGTGCAAACGGGAATGTCAGAACTGTTATGCTGTTAAGCAATTCTCCTTTTGAGGAAATAAGGAATATATACCTCGATTACCGCTCACTGTCATCGGTTAACCTCACAAAAGTACTGGCAAAAAACAGTTGGAAAAGAAAATTCAATTGGATGAACACCTCAAAAGCATTCGATTTCCTGAATATAAGCCTAAATGAAGCTGTGGTACTAATAGGCGATCAGTGTTTTGAATTTGAGAACAGCTTCCGATACAAAATTGATCTTGCAATGGAATGGAAGAAATTTTCCGGACTTCCATTTGTTTTCGCATGTTGGACATCCAATAAACATCTTGATAATATGTTTATTAAAGAATTTAACCAGGCTTTGAGGCTGGGAGTAAATAATATTGATGCCGTGGCAGATAAATTTGGTCAAACAGGAACTATTACCGGTGAAATTTTAAGGACTTACCTTATTGAAAATATTGATTTCAATTTCAATGATGAGAAGAAAACAGGACTAAAGTTATTTCTTGATTTAATGTCGGAGCTTTGACCCCCCTGTCCCCTCATTTGGGGGATCAAAAACCGAGAAGACAAAGCCCCCCATTTTGGGGGGTTGGGGGTAAGAAAACATGGGACAAATAAATTTATTATGGATAACACAGACTTACATAATGACCTGATAATAAGGGATTATAAGGAAGATGATTATGATGAAATAGTTAAATTCTGGTATTTGACTGACATGGGGAATCCGGAAAGAGGTGATTCGAAAGATACAATTAAAAGAACCCTTGAATTAGGAGGAAAACTTCTTGTTATGGAGACAAAATCTTCAAGACAGGTATGCGGTACCTCATGGATGACATATGATGGGAGAAGGATTCTGCTTCATCATTTTGGAATTCTTCCTGAATACCAGGGCAAAGGACTTTCAAAAATTCTATTAAAAGAGTCACTTCAGTTTGTCAAAAGCATAGGTGCACAGGTTAAATTGGAAGTTCATTCCACTAATTTAAAAGCTGCAAATCTTTACAAGAAATTCGGATTTGTACATCTGGGCGAATATAATGTTTACATAATAAGAGATGTTTCAAATTTGTAAAAATGTTATTCAAGTTGTCTATTTAATGTTTAACTTTGGGGATTGTTGAGATTTAAACAAGTTTATTGACAAACTAAGCAAAAATATCATGGCTAAAACTATCACTTTTAACGAACTACGGAAAATTAAAGACCAGTTACCCTCCGGTAGTATGAGACAGATTGCTGAAAAACTGGATTTGAATGAAGAGACAGTTAGAAACTACTTCGGAGGGAGAAATTTTGACAAGGGCCAAAGTGTTGGAATCCATTTTGAACAGGGACCAGATGGAGGTATAGTTACAATAGACGATACGACCATACTTGATCTGGCACAGAAAATGATCAACTACTAATTCATTATCCGACAGCCTGTTCAAAAGCAAAAGGCTATGTCTTTTGCTTTTTTATTTATTATGAACCTTTCCGGAACAATAGAATCTGCAGAAAAACAGTTTAAACAGATCCTTGAAGATTTTTTCATTTCTGTATATAATGAAAAATCTCTCTCTTCACATGGAATTGATCATCACAGGAGAGTATGGAACTATTCAAAGGAGTTACTGAAAATAATTCCTTTTAAGAACTCCGTTCAAATTTCACAACTCGTTTCTGAACTGATAATTGCAAGTTACCTGCACGATATCGGTATGTCAGTTGATCAGGGTGTCAGGCATGGAAAACATAGCAGAAATTTATGCACCCAGTTTTTAGTTAAGAATAATCTTCCGCAAAATGATTGGCAGGTTGTCCTGGAAACCATTGAAAATCATGATAATAAAGATTATACCGACAAAACATACATGAATGAATTGCTCACAATTCTTTCAGTTGCTGATGATCTTGATGCCTTTGGATTCACAGGAATATTCAGGTACTCAGAAATTTATCTTACCAGGGGAATAGATCCGGAAGAAATCGGTTATCTGATCAGGGAAAATGCTGAAAAAAGGTTTGAAAACTTTGTAAAAACTTTCGGATCAGAAAGCGAGATTGTTCAGAAACACAGAATGAGATTTAATATCCTTGATAGTTTCTTTCTAAGTTACAATGAACAGATTCCCTCCTATCATTTTGGAACTAATAATCCTACAGGTTTTTGCGGAGTGATTGAAATTATTCTCTCAATAATGAATGATAAGCTGAATCTCAAGAATTTCATTATGGATTCTGATAAATATTCAAATGATAGGGTGATTAGATGGTTTTTTACTGAATTAGAAAAAGAATTATTCTTCCTCCGATAATTCATTAACCGCAAAGGTCGCAAAGGTTTAATACCTAAGGCCGCAAAGAAATTCATGACATGATTATAACTTTGCGTTCTTTGCGCCTACTTTGAGTACTTTGCGGTTAATAAAGGTATTTTAGCTATCATAAAAAAACTTGGATATGACTAAATCTAAATCAAAAATACCATCTCCCTTCAATCCTGAGGTTTTCAGAAAAGAGGGGCACATTTTAGTTGATACATTATCGGAGTACCTGGAAAGAGCTTTATCAGGAAAAGAAATGGCTGTTTTGCCATGGAATGATCCCGATCATCTGGCAGAAACTTTTTCATTCGATTCAGCCGGCAGTGAGGAAGAGTCGTTGGATGCCTTCATTAAAAGGATCATTGATAATTCTATCCATATACATCATCCGCACTATATAGGTCACCAGGTTACATCTCCTCTTCCCGCCGCAGTGCTTGTTCAGTTCTGTACTACTCTCTTAAACAATGGTGCAGCAATTTACGAGATGGGGCCGGTAAATATGGCTATGGAACGAAATGTGATAAAAAGGTTTGGATCACTTATTGGCTATATACCCGGATTCGATGGCATATTTACTCATGGTGGGACAGCAGGAAATCTCACGGCAATGCTGGCTGCAAGACAGGTAAAAACAGATTATAATATATGGGAGGATGGTGTCAGAGAAATGAATAGACCTGGCTACATAATATCAGAACAGGCTCATTACAGTGTCGCCAGAAATGTTAAAATAATGGGCCTTGGTGACGAATCGATAGTTAAAGTACCGGTTGACAGACATTTCAGGATGAGAACCGATCGTCTGGAAGAAATAAAAACTGCCGCAGAGAAAAAAGGTATCCGGATTATTTCAGTGGTTGCCAGTTCATGCTCCACAGCAACAGGTTCTTATGATGATCTGGAAGCTGTTGCCGATTTCTGTGAAAAACATGAGTTATGGATGCATGTTGACGGGGCGCACGGTATGGGTGTTCTTTTCTCCGAAAAATATAAGGATCGCTTAAAGGGCATAGAAAGAGCCGATTCAGTAGTGATTGATTTCCACAAGATGCTGCTCGTACCTGCGCTAAACACACTGGTTATGTTCAGAAATGGAGAGAGGTCGTTTGAGACTTTTGCACAGAAAGCATCATACTTGTTTCAGAAATCACAGGAAAATGTCTGGTACAACAGCGCCATCAGGACCATTGAATGCACCAAAAGTGCATTGGGAATCATTGCTTATACCGCATTAAAATACTATGGAAATGGTTATTACAGGAATTATATCGACAGCAGGTATGATCTGGCAGTTACTTTTTCACTGATGATCAAATCTGACAGCAAACTTCAGCTTGCGGTAGAACCTGAAAGTAATATAATATGTTTCAGGTTCGCACCTGAAGGATATAATGACCTTGCTCTTAATCAGATAAATGCTGAAATCAGGAGCAGGATTATAAAAGAGGGATCTTTTTATATTGTCCAGACTGAACTTGAAGGAAAGATCTGGTTAAGACTGACAATAATTAATCCGGTTACTTCGAAGGATGATCTTAAAGCTCTATTAAAGATAGTTTCAGAGATTGGAAAGGAAGAAGTCAGAAAGATGGCATGAATGTCTTGTGGTCATTCAGTCATGCAGTAGTGCAGGCTTGAAGTCTTGATGTCTGATAGCTCCTTTTGACTTTTGACTTTTGTCTTAAGAGTTTAGGTTTTTATCAATTCTTTAAGAGTAGTTTTGGACAGAATACCATATGTAGTATCACGAATTTCTTTAAATACCTTTCTTATCTGACATGTTGTTTCATCCTTGCAAAATTCGCAAGGACGATAAGAATTTTCTGAAACACAGTACATTAATGAAATTGTCCCCTCAAAATGACGAACAACATCAGCCAGGGTAACATCTTCTGGTTTTTTTAACAGATAGTATCCGCCAGATTTACCGAGATTGCTTCCCAGGATACCAATTTTCCTTAAATCTAGCAGGATATTTTCAAGAAAACTCTGTGGTATCTTTTCTGCTTCAGCTATTTCGCGTATCTGCATTGGTCCTTTGCCATATTCCCTGGCTAGTCTCGTAAGCGCTACAATTGCATATCGGGTCTTTTTTGATAATATCATAGGATTAGCTGAATATATTTGATAAAGTTAAGTATTAATACCTAACCATTTGTGGTTTTTATGCCAATTATAACCATTATAAATGGTATTATATTTGTTCACAAAATCGGTAGACATTATGAGACTTGTGCTTTCACTTTCATTTTTCCTGTTGTTTCTGGTAGATTCACTTTCACAATCAACAAATGACATCCTGAACCTGCTAATCTCAAATAAAACAATTAGTCAGATCCAGGCTGATTCGGTCAGAGCCCAAGCAGCATTGCTTCAGCAACAAACTGATGCTTCACGTAAATCATTTTTTATAACTGCAACAAGGCAGATACAGCTTACCGGATACTCTCAAGTAAGATATCAGACCTTTCAGGAGTCCGGTAAACATAATAGTTTCGACATTCGTCGTGCCAGAGTTGATTTAAAGGGTTCTGTAACACCATTTTTCTCTTACAGGTTGCAGGCTGATTTGGTCGATAAACCAAAAATTATAGATGCATATGGCGAGATAAAACTGGCCGACTACTTTTCACTTACAGCCGGTCAGTTTAAAATTCCTTTTTCAATGGAGAATCTAACATCTTCAAATAAGCTTGAAATGATAGATCGTTCACAGGTTGTTGAAGCTATGGTCGCACGTAGCAAGGATGTAATAGGAAACCAGAACGGACGCGACATCGGCATTCAGGCAGGTGGAACATTCCTAAAAGTCAAAGATATTCCTGTTATTGAATATAGGTTAGGGGTCTTTAATGGTTCCGGAATAAATGTTGCAGATACTGCCAATAATGAGAAAGATATTACCGGACGTCTCATTTTCACCCCAATAAAAGGTTTGTCATTTGGAGGAGGATTTTATAAAGGTTGGGATAAGGCCATAAAACCTGATGTACCCGGCAAAAGTCAGACCAGAAACAGGTTCGGTGCCGAATTCTGTTATGTTTTGTCGCGGTTTTCTTTAAAAGGTGAATACATCGCAGGAAAAGATGGCAAGACAAGCAGAGCAGGTTGGTACGTTCAATCCGGATATTTTGTAATTCCTCAGAAATTTCAGGTTCTAGGTAAATATGACTCTTATGATCCTAATACATCAACTTCTGACAACATTTCTACAAACTATGTAATTGGGGCAAATTACAATTTTAACAACTGGTCGCGCTTACAGGCATTTTACACTATCCGTCAGGAAGAGGGTACTGCAATAAAAAATAATTTTCTTTCTGTTCAATACCAGATCGGTTTCTGATAATTTAAAAGATATAAAATGAAAATATTAATCAAGTCCTTTTTAATCATCGCTATTCTTTTTTCCTCCTTAACAGTTCCAAAATCTTATAGCCAGGAAAAGAGTTCAGGGCAGATAAGTATCTCCGGCGCCTTTGCACTCTATCCGATGGTAATAAGGTGGGCAGATGAATACAAAAAAATTAATCCCGGAGTGCGATTTGATATATCAGCCGGTGGCGCAGGTAAGGGTATTTCAGATGCTCTTAACGGAATGGTTGAAATAGGTATGGTATCACGTGAAATATACCCTGAAGAACTTAAAAAGGGTGCTTTCCCGATTGCAGTTACAAAAGATGCGGTTGTTGCAGTTGTAAGTGAGTCTAATCCTGTGCTTAACGACATTATGACAAAGGGATTAAAGAAAGATGCCGGAAATAATATCTGGATAACGGGCAGATATACAACCTGGACACAGGCATTTGGGACAAAATCATCTTCTCCTATCCATATTTATACGCGATCTGATGCGTGCGGCGCTGCCGAGATGTGGGCTAAATATTTTGGTAAGAAACAAGAAGATCTGTTAGGTGTCGGAGTGTTTGGGGACCCCGGATTGGCTCAGGCTGTTAAAAAAGATCCCCTTGGAATAGGATATAATAATATTGGCTACGCCTATGATGCCACAACCAGGCAGCAGATTAAAGGGCTGAAAGTTGTTCCTATCGATCTGAATAATAATGGGAAGATTGATAGTGATGAGGATTTTTATAATTCGATGAATGATTTAATTGCTGCTATAGCTTCCGGAAAATATCCCTCTCCGCCTTCCAGGGAATTATTTTTCGTCATGAAAGGAAGTCCAAAAAATAGTAAGGTACTGACTGACTTTATCAGATGGGTACTGACTGATGGACAAAAATATGTTAATGAAGCAGGCTATATATCTCTTCCAAAAGAAAGGATTGAATCGGAACAAAAGAAACTACAATAAATTAAAATGCGCCGCCTGAGAGCTGCTAAAGACAAGATTGCCCGGTATTTAATGCTGGGCATTGCCATTTTTACGATACTTTTTCTCCTCGTTATCGGGTTAAGCCTGTTTTTCAAAGCTTTACCAATAATGAGGGCGAAAAACCTGTGGGTATTGCTTTCCTCCGCAAACTGGAAACCATTCAAGGGGGATTTCGGTTTTCTCCCATTTATACTCAGCACTTTCTACGTTTCGCTTATAGCCATAATTATTGCTCTGCCGTTTTCCATTCTTACAAGTATTTATCTCAATTCTTATGCATCAAAGAATGTTAGACGTTTTTTTGAACCGGTTGTAGACCTGCTTTCAGGCATTCCTCCGATAATATACGGTGTATGGGGAACATTAACGATCGTTCCGTTAATAGCCAATAAGATAGCTCCCAGATTTGTGGAGTTTTCTACCGGTTATACAGTTCTTGCAGGAGGTATTGTCCTTGCAGTCATGATCATCCCTCTGTTGATAAGTATTACGCTGGAAGTATTTCGTTCTATTCCAAAAGAGATGACCGATGCTTCGTTGTCTATGGGAGCAACCAAATGGCAGACAGTTAAGAAAGTTATTCTGAGGAAATCAATATCAGGGATTATTGCCGCAACCGTGCTGGCTTTATCAAGAGCCTTTGGTGAAACAATGGCTGTTTTAATGGTTTGTGGTAACATAACACAACTTCCACATTCAATTTTTGATGCCTGTTATCCGCTCCCGGCATTAATTGCAAATAATTATGGAGAGATGCTCTCAATGCCAAATTATGAATCAGCCCTGATGTTCTCAGCTTTCCTCCTGTTCATTATTGTGGTCTTATTTAACGGTATTTCGAGATTTACACTGAATCAAATTGAAAGAAGATATCAATTCTCATAACCAATAATATGATTTACAGTTGATTATGAAACAACTAGAAGAAAAAATATTTAAGATAATCATGATCTGCTCTGCAATGATCATCCTTGGCGTTCTTGTTTATATAATTGCTACCGTTTTTTACAGAGGTCTACCCGCTCTTACGCTCGACATGATAACAAAACTTCCCGGAGGTGGATTTTATCTAGGGAAGGAAGGAGGAGTATTAAATGCAATTGTGGGTTCCATATATATAATAATCGGATCACTTGCGATCAGTATGTTTATTAGTGTACCACTTGTGATGTACATTAATTTTTATCTTCCAGCAAAGTCAGTTTTTTCATCCCTCATCCGGTTTTCACTAGACATTCTTTTCGGAATACCATCAATAGTCTATGGAGCCTTCGGTTTTGCTCTTATGATCTTCCTTGGAGTGCGGGCATCACTACTAGGAGGAATACTGACAGTTGCTATGCTCATAATGCCTATTATGATGAGATCCTTTGATGAAATAACCAGGCTGTTGTCCCGTGAACTGCCAGATGCCTTATTATCCCTTGGTGCAACAAAATATGAGATGGTAAAAGTCATACTAAGGCAACTTATGCCCGGATTAGTGACAGCCATTTTGCTTGCTATCGGCAGAGGCATCGGAGATGCAGCTACCGTTCTGTTTACGGCAGGATATACTGACAATATACCAAATTCACTTAATCAACCTGCTGCAACTTTGCCTCTTTCAATTTTCTTTCAACTTGGAAGTCCTGTTGAAGAAGTACAGAACCGTGCTTACGCTTCAGCAATAATCCTTACTGTAATTATACTTATACTGAGTTTTTCGGCACGATATTTCAGTTCAAAATTTTCAAAAAATAAGATATGATCTCAACAAATCAATTTCTGGCAAAAAGCGACCATAATTCATTTATTGGAATGAATGAGCCTATCATTTTAAAAAAACTGGTCACTAATCAGTCGATAAGAATCGAAAACCTCGATGTATATATTGAGAATCAGCATATTCTAAAGGATATGAACCTTACAATTCCTGAAAAAAGCATCACCTGCATTATCGGGCCGTCGGGATGCGGCAAGTCAACTTTCCTGAAAACGCTGAACCGGATGCATGATGAATCGCCTGAAGTAAAGATCAGTGGCAAAGTATTTGTCGACGATGAGAATATTTATGGTCCGCACGTGAATGTGATTGATACCCGGAAAAAGATGGGTTTACTGGCTCAGCGACCATGTCCCCTGCCAATGTCGATATTTGAAAATGTTGCATATGGACCTCGGATACATGGGATAAAGAAAAGGAAAGCAGTAAATCAGACCGTAATCCAATATCTGCAGTATGTTGGTCTGTGGGATGAAGTCAGGGACAGAGTTCGAACATCTGCTACCCGATTATCCATCGGACAGCAACAGAGGTTATGTCTTGCCAGAGGGCTGGCAATAGAGCCTGAATATATTCTTGGAGATGAGGCAACTTCTGCACTGGATCCGCTTTCAACAAAAAAAATTGAAGAGCTTTTTGTAAAACTGAAAGAAAAATATACCATCATCCTTGTTACTCACACGCTAAGACAGGCTAAACGAATCGCCGACCATATAATATTTATGTACCTGGGTAAAATAATAGAAGCTGGACCAACTGAAGAGTTCTTTAATAATCCCAAAAAACAATTAACAAGGGATTATCTCTCCGGGAGTTTCAGTTAGTCGATTTGACCTGACCATTTTTGAGAAAAAGAAAATAATTAAGATGATATGCAAATACAGGATTTAAAAAATCAACTTAACGGGATTTCAATAGAGCATCAGTTAAATAAGCTGGTTTCTCTGTTCCCGGAAAAGATTATATTTACTACAAGTCTGGGAATTGAAGATCAGGTCATAACCCATAAAATATTCAAAAACAACCTGGCTATTAAAATAGCGACACTCGACACCGGCAGGCTATTTCCTCAGACATATGATGTTCTCTCCAATACAGTAATCAGGTATAACAAAACAATAGATATCTATTTTCCTGAATATGAAGCTGTTGAAAAAATGGTAACAGAAAAGGGGCCACTTAGTTTTTACCAGTCAGTAGAGAATAGGAAAGAGTGTTGCAGACTTAGAAAAGTCGTTCCCTTAAACAGGGCTCTGGCAGGCGTGAAGTGCTGGATATCCGGGATCAGGGCAGATCAGTCAGATGACCGTAACCAGATGGATTGGCTGGAATATGATGAGGCCAAAAATCTTTATAAATTTTATCCTCTTTTTAACTGGTCATTTGATGAGGTAAAGAACTTTATAAAAGAAAATAATGTCCCATACAATTCACTGCACGACAAAGGATATGTCAGCATCGGATGTGAACCATGTACCAGGGCTGTAAAACCAGGTGGAGATTTCCGATCAGGAAGATGGTGGTGGGAGAACGACGGAGCAAAAGAATGTGGTTTACATATTAAATAAAGGCTAAGGCTAAGGCTAAGGCAAAAGGAAGGAAAGTTGCTGGTTACTCGTTGCTGGTCGCTGGTTTTGATCTCCAAATAGCAACAAGCAACAAGCAACAAGCAACAAGCAACAAGCAACAAGTAACGAGCAACAAGCAACAAAAAAAGCAATGAAATGAAAAACATAAATGACGAACATCTTAAAGAACTTGAAGCTGAAGCGATCTTTGTTATGCGGGAGGTCGCTGCTCAGTTTGAGAACAAAGTATTATTGTTTTCAGGAGGAAAGGATTCGATTGTGCTTGTACATCTTGCAAGGAAAGCATTCTGGCCTGCCAGGATACCATTTAGTCTGATGCATATCGATACCGGTCACAATTTTGAAGAGACCTTAAAGTTCCGCGATGATCTTGCAAAAGAATTCGGGGCAGAACTTCTTGTCAGGTATGTTCAGGATTCAATAAATATCGGAAGAGTGGTTGAAGAACAGGGTGTTAATGCAAGCCGTAACAAAGCACAGTCAATTACCCTTCTGGATGCCATCGAAGAACTCAAAATCGATGTGGCAATTGGAGGCGGCCGGCGTGACGAGGAGAAGGCCCGGGCTAAAGAGAGGTTTTTCTCACATAGAAATGAATTTGGTCAATGGGACCCTAAGAACCAGCGTCCTGAACTTTGGAACATATTTAACGGCCGGAAGCATTCCGGAGAACATTTCAGAGTATTCCCGATAAGCAACTGGACTGAATTGGATGTCTGGCAATATATTCTGAATGAAAATATTAAACTTCCTGAATTGTACTATACCCATAAACGAAAGATATTCAGTCGTAATGGCGTTTATCTGGCCTGGGCCCCTTTCATGCAGCTTAAACCAAGTGAACATGTATTTGAGTCTGATGTGCGTTGCCGGACAATCGGAGATATAACCT
This sequence comes from Bacteroidales bacterium, assembly GCA_017882305.1. Lineage (GTDB taxonomy): Bacteria > Bacteroidota > Bacteroidia > Bacteroidales > VadinHA17 > LD21. The sequence continues at coordinate 66,854 of JADGPU010000005.1, forward strand.
GTACAGGGGTAACACTCTCGAAGGCAGAATCACTTGAAGAAATAATATCCGAAATAGCAGCCACGAGAGTCACTGAAAGAGGGGGAAGATACGATGATAAAAGATCAGAAGCAGCGATGGAGGACCGGAAGAAGGAAGGCTATTTCTGATTAAGACAAAAGATAAAAGTAAAAAGACAAAAGTAGGTACATGCCGTGGCATGTCCATTGTTCATAACAAGTCGCTTTAAATGAAAATAAACGGAAAGCCTGAGAATAAGAGTCTGCTGAGATTCACAACAGCAGGCAGTGTTGATGACGGGAAAAGCACGCTGATCGGACGGCTTCTTTATGACAGTAAATCGATCTTCGAGGACCAGATGGAGCATATTGTCCAATCAGGAAAACGATTGGGAAGACAAGATCTTGATTTGTCTCTTCTTACTGATGGTTTGAGAGCTGAAAGGGAACAGGGTATAACAATTGACGTGGCTTACAGATACTTCGCAACTCCTGCCAGAAAGTTTATAATAGCCGACACTCCGGGACACCTTCAATATACTCGGAACATGGTTACAGGTGCCAGTACTGCTGATCTTGCCGTAATACTAATCGATGCCCGTAAAGGTGTCCTGGAACAGACTGTAAGGCACACATATATAGCCTCTTTACTTGATATTCGACATATAATATTCTGTATCAACAAGATGGATATGATCAACTATTCCGAGACTGTTTTCCGGAATATCAGGGTTGACATTGAAAGACTTGTAAAAAAACTGGAGATTGAGGATTCACATTACATTCCAATCAGTGCTAAGTATGGCGATAACGTGGTCGACTATTCGGAGAATATGAATTGGTATACCGGGAAAACCTTTCTGAATCTGATAGAAACTATTGAAATCAGTAAAAATAAAAATACTGATAATCAGCGTTTCCCGGTCCAGACAATTATCAGGCCACACACCGAAGAGTTTCATGATTACAGAGGCTATGCCGGAAGGGTTGCAGGCGGTGTTTTCAGACCCGGAGATGAGGTTACTGTATTACCCTCACTTCGCAAATCGAAAATTAAAAGTATTGATGTTTTAGGTAAAGAACTTTCAGAAGCTATTGCAGGAGATTCAGTTGCAATATCTCTGGAAGACCAGATTGATATCAGTCGGGGCGATATGCTGGTATCAACCGATGACCTGCCAGTAATAAGTCAGGATATTAATCTGATGATCTGCTGGTTCAATGAACGTCCGATGAAGATTGGAGGAAGGTATCTTATAAGGATAAACAGTAATGAGGCAGGATGCATCGTGAAGTCAGTCAATTACAGGATGAACATCAACACTCTTGAAAATGATTTTGAGAACAGAGCAATAAATATGAACGACATTGCGTATATCACAATAAAGACTTCAAAACCAGTCTTTTTTGATAGCTATAAGAAAAATAACATCACGGGAAGCATGATCTTTATCGATGAAGGAACAAATGAAACAGTTGCTGCAGGCATGATTATCTGAAATTTCCTTTGTCCCTCAGTCTCTCAGTCCCTTTGTCCCTCAGTCACGAATTCCGGTGATTGATTGACAAAAATCAGTTATAATTTAATTATTAAGTGATAAATTTGACCCCATTCAAAAAAACACAAAGCAGGGTCAGACAAATGAGTTCAAAGAAAAGAGGCGATACTGATAAGTTAGTTTTTGCACCAGGATGTGCTTTAATGTTATATAAACCTGAATTAGCAGATAAAATACATCGGCTTCTGATTAAAAACTTTGGTGAGATGGATATGTTGCTGACCTGCTGTCAGCATAACCCACTCCTTGAATCTGGTTCGAAAATAATTAATATATGCCCCGGTTGCGATAAACGTTTCAGAAATGACTACAGCGAAATTACAACAATTTCATTATGGGAGATTTTGGACGGAAGTAATTTTTTCATTTTCCCTGACTACAGTGGTCAGTATATGTCGATTATTGATGCATGTCCTACCCGCGATCAGGACAGAATACATGATTCAATCAGATCCCTGTTATTAAAAATGAACATCAAGCTGCTTGAACCGAAAAACACCAGGGCAAATGGCACTTGCTGCGGTGATGGATCGTATGGGGAAATACCTACTGATGAGGTTAAAAAATTAATGATACAAAGGGCATCGGAAATGCCTGTTGATGATGTTGTTGTTTATTGTATCTCTTGTATTAAATCAGTCTTTAACGGAGGAAAAAAACCGCAATATTTAATGGACCTCTTATTTGAGGAAGAAACTGTCCCCAAAACTTATGATCCGGATGAGTGGCATAAAGAACTGACTGATTACGTCAATAAACACTAAAATCCTTCTGATGAGGTTTTTATGTAAAAAATGCTTTTCTTTGTAAAACAATTTGGAAAGGGATCTGTTATAAAAGTGATGAAAAAGGTTATTTCCATTTCACTTACATTCTTAATACTGGCAGCAATGTTACATTTTTCTGTCGCAACTCATTATTGCGGAGGAACTGTAGCAGCTACAAAGATGTCTCTTTCAGGGAAACTGGCTTCCTGTGGGATGGAAGATAACGAAAAAGGTTTACCTCAATCAGTTTCACACTTTGCTTCCCACTGCTGTGACAATGTTCTAATTTTTTATGGAATAAACAGTATCTACTTTCCATCATTTTCATCTGTCCCGGAATCCTGCCAGCACCAAATTCAGGTTTTCAATATATCTGTTGGCCTGGCTCTTCCCTCTTCAGCATCTATTAAATCGATATATACAAGTGTGAGTCCACCGGATGCTTTCTTATCCACAAGTGTGGATCTCTCCGACATTTGTGTATTTCGTATCTGATCCCTTCTTTCCTATTCTATTTTACATATGGGTTATTATGCCTGTTTGTAACAATTTATCTATTTCTGTTAATTCAACCTTTCAACTATTCAACTTTTATACCTATTTCGACCATTATTAACATTTTAAACTTTAAAAAAATGAAAACAGTTAAATTTTTCCTGGCAATTGTACTATTAGTTTCATTTGGAGCAGGCACTTCAGCACAAACTGATGCCAAAGCTTCAGTTCAACAAAAAACAGAGACATTTAAAGTCTGGGGAAAATGTGATATGTGCAAAACACGTATCGAGGAGACAGTAAAAGCTGAAGGTGTAACCAGCGCTGACTGGGACAC